>NZ_JBHUEN010000012.1:0-44126 GCF_042680785.1 Paracoccus pacificus | reverse complement strand
CCATGCCCCTACCGTCGAACGCCTCCCGCGTCATACCCCGACCGCCGCATTGCTGCAATTTTTAGAGGCGCCCACAGGTCCCGAAGTGGCGCGAGAGAGGCATCTCGGTTTTCGTCTGCGGCTCGGATCAGAGCATGCTGCTGAAATCCGCGCGGCGCCTTGTGGCCCCACCCCAGGGCTGAGGCAAAGGAAGGAACAAGCCATGTACAAGGACAAGGATCCCCGGGCCGAGCTGTTCGCGGCGGGCGCGAAACCCCCGGCGACCGGGCTGATCGCCAAGGAACAGCTTGCGCTGTTCTATGCGTCCGACCCGCAGGCGACGGGTCCCGGCTGGAAAAGCTGGTATCATCGCGGCAACAATTTCGTGCTCGCCTATTCGCAAACCGAACCCGGCGCGGTGCTGAGCCGTGAGGGCCAGCCCGATGAATATGTGCTGTACCTGCCGGACGCCGGCCCGGGCGCGGTGGTGGAATGGGGCGGCGAAACCGTCGAGATTCCGGGACAGAGCATCGCCTTTATCCCCGCCGGCGACAGCCGCGTGACGCTGGGCGGCGGTGGTCAGGTTACGCGGCTTTTCACCATCAGGTCGCGGGATCTGGCCGGGGCCGCGTCGAACGCCGATGCCTATGACCAGCATCGCCACCATATCCCCGCATTCGCCCCATGGCCCGACCCCGTCGGCGGCTGGAAGGTGCGTCATTATGCGCTTGACGTGCCTGATGCACCGGGGCGGTTCGGGCGCATCTTTCGGTGCACCACATTCATGGTCAACGTCTTTCGCCCGCAGGTCGGCCCGCGCGACACGACGAAATTGTCGCCCCATCACCATGACGATTTCGAGCAATGCTCGCTGACGCTGCGCGGCGATTTCGTCCATCATCTGCGCTGGCCATGGACTGTCGACATGGCTGACTGGCGCGAGGATCTGACGATCACGGTCGGCTCGCCCTCGTCGCTGATCATTCCGCCGCCGGTCATCCACACCACCCGCTCGGTCGGTGCAGGGGAAAATGATCTGGTCGATATCTTCTGCCCGCCGCGCATCGACTTTTCGCAGAAAGACGGCTGGGTTCTGAACGCCGACGACTATCCGATGCCGAACGGCTGAAAAAAATGGACCGGAGCAGCCCGTGGTGCTCCGGTCCCGTCGCTGTCTCCCGCGCCTATCGCTCGGACGACTGGTTCGCTTTCAGATAGTTCAGTATGACCACCTTGGTTTCGGGGTCAGGCTCGACCATGCCCTGCTTGTCGACCATCCATTTCCACAGCTCGTCCCAACGCCCATCGGTCAGACGCTGCTGCTTGATGATCTCGGTCGAATGGCAGGCGGTGCACTGATAAAAGGTTTCTTCCGCCCCCGGAGCATCCGGCAGTCCGCCGAATTCCGGGTTGGGCGCGGGCGCGCCCTCCTCGGTCGGTTCGGCCATGCGCAGGGCCGTCATCGGATCCTTGCCCGACGAAACCACCGCGCCCTTTTCCGTCAGCGCCTTCATCGGGTCAAAGACCGCCTGCGTCGCATCCGTCTGTGCCGTGACTGGCCCGGCGAACAGCATGACGCAGGATAATCCTGCGGCCAGGACGGCAGCCGTTACCGGGCGGGACGCGGGGCTTTTCGCGGGATATGACATGTGCTGCGCCATGGCTCAGGTCGCGATCAGGGCAATGCGGTGCTGGATGTTATTGGCATAACCACGCGGGTTCCAGCCGGGCGATACCGGCGGCTGAGACACGCCGTTCTTGTCCGTCGCGCGTGCCCAGACCTCGTAATAGCCGGCCGCGGGCAGGGTCACCATCGCGCGCCACCGCTGCCATGCGAAACGGTTCGGCGGCGCATCAAGGGTGGCTTCCTGCCAGGTCTGTCCGAAGTCGATCGAGGTATGGACCGCCGCGACATCGCCATTTCCGGTCCAGGCGTGGCCACGCACCTCGGCCTGTTGCCCGCTTGCGACGCTCGTTCCGGTTTCGGGGAACGTTATCAGTGATTTGACGGGCATTTCCGTCAGGATTTCCATGTCCGATTCGGGCACTTCGGCACCCGGCGCGACCGGATGGGCGGGCATGCGATAGGAGGCCCCGCCCATCTTTTCCCCGTCATGCACCTTATCCCTGACCCAGATCCGGGTCAGGTATTTTTGCGAGACCGAGCCGGGATAGCCGGGGATCACCAGCCGCAGCGGAAAGCCGTGCAAGGCGGGAATCGGTTCGCCGTTCATCGCCCAGGCGATGATTCCGTCGTTCTCCATCGCCTTCTCGATCGGCACCCCGCGCGAGATCGTGTCTTTCTCTTCGCCCGACAGATGCACATCATTGCCGTAATGCCCGGTATAGACCGCGCTGGGTTTGACCCCTGCGGCTTTCAGGACGTCGGCAAGCCGGACGCCGGTCCATTCGGGGCAGCCAACCCCCCCGAGGGTCCATTGGTTGCCGGTCGTGCCCGGCTGATAGAACGCCCTGCCGTTCCCGCCGCATTCCACCACAAGCGCGCTGGTCACGTTCTCGAACTGAGATTTCAGGTCATCCAGCGTCAGCTCCAGCGGCTTGTCGACCTCGCCGTCGATGACCAGTTTCCAATCTGTGGCATCGCCATCCAGCGCCGTCTGCGGCACAAGGCCGTTCAGGCGGATGAACATGCGGTCATAGGGGGTGATGTCGTCATCCAGCAGATGGGCCGGCGTTTCGGCGTTCAGCGGCCGGTCGCTTAGAACCACCAGCCCGGATTTGCCCGACATCAGGTCCTGCCCAGTGTCCTGCGCCAAGGCGACGGGAATCACCCCCGCCGGCAAGCCGCGCTCGAACGGGATCGTCATGCCGAGCATGGCGCCGAATGCCGACAACCCCCCTTTGCGAAGGAACGCCCGGCGGCCGGGTTGCACGGGTTGACCCGCCTCCGGCGCCGTGGCCTTCGGGGCGGTGTCGTCAGGGTCCTTCATATCGGTTTCAACCGTGTCAGACATGGTGGTTCCTTTTCGTCGTTCATCGCGAGTTTCTGCACAATATGGTGGCAGATAAGCTACAACTTACTGAAATATATTGTCTATTTTTCCGGCACGAAACCGGTCCTCCTGTTATGCGCCCAGACTGCCACCAAGGCCGCCGCCAATCAAGCGCGCTGACTCGGTATCCGGGCGGAAGTCATCCGCCCCAGTCGCGAGTCGGAACCGGAACGGAAGCGGCCCGGCACGCGCATTTCCGCCGAGGCCGGCCGGGCGAGAGGCGATCTGCGTAATTTTTAGGCAAGGCAGCTTGTCGGCAAGTCACTGATTTCACGTATTTCCTGTGGATCATGCCCCCTTCTGCCGGCGGTATTTATTCCCGACTTGTCGCATCGTGATTTTTATCTTGCTTTAGACGATTTAATCGGTCGTATTAATGGGGATGCATACGGGCATCCCTGAAACCGAACGACCAAGGAAAGCCGAAATGTTGATTCTCACCAAATCCAGTCAGCAGCCCCGCCCCTTCGCCGCGGCCCGCGCAATCCCGGCGGATTGCCTGCGCGACATCGCCCTGCGCCGCGTCCGGAACGGTATCTCTGCAATGGCTTTGGCCGTCATGGCGCTGTGGTCGCTGCCCACCGGGGTGCAGGCCGAGGCGCTTTTGAACGTCAGCTATGACCCGACGCGCGAGCTGTACAAGGAACTGAACGAGAAATTCGCCGCCAAATGGCAGGCCGAGGGCAATGAAGCGCCCGAAATCGAAACCAGCCACGGCGGATCGGGCGCGCAGGCGCGGGCGGTGATCGACGGGCTGGGGGCGCAGGTGGTGACGCTGGCGCTGGCCTCGGACATCGACAAGATCGCCGAGGCCGGCAAGCTGCCCAAGGACTGGCAGGCGAAACTGCCGCACAACTCCAGCCCCTATACCTCGACCATCGTGTTTCTGGTCCGCAAGGACAATCCGAAAGGCATCAAGGACTGGGGCGATCTGATCAAGGACGGGGTCGAGGTGATCACGCCGAACCCGAAGACCTCGGGCGGGGCGCGCTGGAACTATCTGGCCGCATGGGCATGGGCCGAGAAGAACAATCAGGACCCCAAGGAATTCGTCCGTCAACTGTTCACCCATGTCCCGGTTCTGGATACCGGCGCGCGCGGTGCGACCACGACATTCGCTCAACGCGGCATCGGCGACGTGCTGCTGGCGTGGGAGAACGAGGCCTATCTGGCGCTGGAAGAGCTGGGACCGGATCAGTTCGAGATCGTGGTCCCCTCGGTCAGCATCCTGGCTGAACCGCCGGTCGCGGTGGTCGAGGCGAATATCGCCAGCGACGCGCAGCGGAAGCTGGCGAATGCCTATCTGGACTATCTCTACAGCCCCGAGGGGCAGGCGCTTGCCTTCAAGCATTACTACCGCGCCTGGGACAGCTCGGCCGCCGACCCCAAGGACGTGGCCCGTTTCCCGAAACTGGATCTGGTCAATATCAGCCAATTCGGTGGCTGGCAAAAAGCCCAGCCCGAACATTTCGGCGACGGCGGCATCTTCGACCAGATCTATACCGCGAAGTGACCGCCATGTTCAGCGGTCTTGTCCAGAAAACCCCGATGCCCGGCCTGCGATTGTCGGCCGGCATCACCCTGACGATGCTGTCCATCGTCGTTCTGCTGCCGATCGGCGCGCTGCTGTTGCAGGGCGCGGGTTTCGGCCTTGGCAATATCTGGGAGGTGGTGAACCGCGAAAGGGTCTGGGCGGCGCTGTTTCTGTCCTTCCGGCTGTCCTTTCTGGCGGCGCTGTTCAATCTGGTTTTCGGGGTCCTGCTGGCCTGGGTACTGGTGCGCTATGACTTTCCCGGGCGCCGCATCATCGACGCCGCCGTCGACCTGCCCTTCGCGCTGCCGACCGCCGTGGCCGGCATCGCCCTGACCACGCTTTACGCCCCGAACGGCGCCTTCGGGCAGTTCTTCGCCCAGATCGGCGTGAAGATCGCCTATACGCAATGGGGTATCCTTCTGGCGCTGATCTTCGTCAGCCTGCCCTTCGTCACCCGGACCGTGCAGCCGGTGATCGAAGAGATCGACCGCGAGGTCGAGGAAGCCTCGGCCACGCTCGGCGCCTCGCGCGGGTACACGGTCCGCCATGTCATCCTGCCGATGCTGACGCCGGCGGCGCTGACCGGCTTCGCGCTGTCGCTGGCGCGCGCGGTGGGCGAATACGGCTCGGTCATCTTCATCGCCGGGAACATCCCGCTGAAGACCGAGATCGCGCCGCTTCTGATCGTGATCCAGTTGGAAGAGTTCAACTATGACGCGGCGGGCGCCATCGGCATCGCCATGCTGGTGATCTCTTTCGCGATGCTGCTGGTCATCAACCTGATCCAGATTTTCTCGCGCCGGAGAATGGGCAATGTCTGACGCCATCATCACCAACCGGCCCGCAGGGGCGCCCGCGCCGCAGCGGGCAACCCCGCCGCGCGGGTTCCGCGACGCAACCGCCGAAAGCCGGGCCACGCGGCTGACACTGATCGCCATCAGCCTTTTGGGCATGGCCGTGCTGGTGTTTGCGCCGCTTGTCACCGTGTTCGCCGAGGCGCTGGCCGACGGCATCGCCGCCGCCTTGGCCAGCCTTGCCCACAAGGACGCATTGTCGGCGATCAGGCTGACGCTGATCATCACGGCCATCGCCCTGCCGGTCAACGCCGCATTCGGCATCGCCGCCGCCTGGCTGATCACCAAATTCGACTTTCGCGGCAAGGCGTTTCTGATCACCCTGATCGACCTGCCGTTTTCGGTCAGCCCGGTCGTCGCGGGCCTGTGCATCGTGCTGTTGTTCGGGGCGAACTCGGTCGTCGGTGGCTGGCTGGTGGCGCATGGCTTCCCGATCGTCTTCGCCATCCCCGGCATCGTGCTGGCCACGGTCTTCGTCACCTTCCCCTTCGTCGCCCGCGAGTTGATCCCGGTGATGATCGAACAGGGCCGGGCCGAGGAAGAGGCCGCCCTGACGCTGGGCGCTTCGGGGTGGCGGACCTTCCGCACCGTGACCCTGCCCAATATCCGCTGGGCGCTGCTTTACGGCACGCTGCTGTGCACCGCCCGCGCCATGGGCGAGTTCGGCGCCGTCGCCGTGGTCTCGGGCAAGATCCGGGGCAAGACCGCGACCATGCCGATCACCATCGAGATGCTGTATAACGAATATCTTTCGGTCGCCGCATTCTCGATGGCAGCGCTGCTGACCGCCCTCGCCCTGCTGACCCTGATGCTGAAAACCGGGCTGGAGCTGCGTCATGCCGACCAGCTTGCCGCCACCCGCCGCCATTGAAAGAGACCGCCATGCATATCGAGATCGAAGAAATCGCAAAATCGTTCAAGGCCAGTATCGCGCTGCATCCGGTGTCGCTGGCGATCCCCTCGGGCGCTCTGGTGGCGCTTCTGGGGCCGTCGGGCTCGGGCAAGACCACGCTCTTGCGCATTCTGGGGGGCCTTGAGTTTCCCAGCTCCGGCCGGGTGCTGTTCGACGGGCAGGACGCGACCGGGCTGACCATTCAGGAACGCCGCGCGGGCTTTGTGTTTCAAAGCTATGCCCTGTTCCGGCATATGACGGTGTTCGACAACATCGCCTATGGTCTGAACGCCCGCCCGCGCGCGCGCCGCCCCGAAAAGGCCGAGATCGCGCGCCGCGTCACCCGGCTTCTCGACCTGATCCAGTTGCCCGATCTGGGCGGCCGCTATCCCAACCAGCTTTCCGGTGGCCAGCGTCAGCGCGTGGCCCTTGCCCGGGCGCTGGCGATCGAGCCGCGGATGCTGCTGCTGGATGAGCCCTTCGGTGCGCTGGACGCCAAGGTCCGCAAGGAATTGCGTCAGGGGTTGCGGGACATCCACGACGAAACCGGGCTGACCACGATCTTCGTGACCCATGATCAGGAAGAGGCAATGGAGCTTGCCGATCTGGTCGTGGTCATGTCGATGGGCCGGATCGAGCAGATCGGCCGCCCGCAGGACATCCGCGCCCGGCCGGCAACGGCTTTCGTGCGTGATTTCGTCAATGCCTGAACCGACGGCGGCCGGCGGCCGGGATCACCTGCCGCCCGGGCCGCTCTGAAGCACGCCCATGGGGTCGATCGCCGTCTGAAGCCGCAGCGCGGCCGTCCGCGCAATATCCCGCGTCAGCCGGTTCCGGCGCGCACCGGCCAGGGGGGTCAGCGGCGATTCCCGCACGATCTCGGCCCCATAGGCATCGCCCAGCATCATGCCGGTATCCTCGGGCAACAACTCGGCCGGAAACGCGGTGTCACAGGCCCAATAATACCGATCGCTCCACTCCAGATAGCCCTGCCATTTCCGGTCGCCGGTAAAATCCGCGCGGCAGGATTTGCATTCGACGATCCAAATTTCGCCCTTGGGCGAGATAGAGATCACATCGACACGCAGCCCCGGCGCCGGCACGAATTCCAGAAGGCTGGCGTGACCCAGATCGCGCAGAAAACGCGCGACCCCGCGCTGCAGGCGCTGTCCGGGTTGAAGGCGGCTGGTGTCATCCATCGTGGCACCATGAACGAAACGGCAACATCTGGCAAGACGGGTCGCGCGCGACAGGAGCCGCGCGGCGGCTCTTGCAGCAGGTTACCGACGATCTTATCTTTGATGCCGACGGGCTTCTGCCCTGTGCGTGATCGGCCCTTTTCCAGTGGCCTATAATATTTCCGAGGGAGCTGGCTCTGCCCGGACCCTGGTCCGGCTACCCGGCGCCCACCTGGTTCTCCAGGCTCTCGGGAAATGACAGCCGACACGGCTGCCGCGGTTCCCGTCACCCAAGAAAGCCGTCCCCAAGGGGACGGCTTTTTGCATTCCGGGCCGAACGGTTCGGCACCCGGTTCACGATCATGGCTTGCATAGACACACCAACACCGGCTAATTTATCTCAACATATCTTGAGATATTGATTCGATGAAAGAAGCACAGGCCCTTTCCGCTTTCGCGGCCCTCGCGCAGGAAACCCGCTTGCGTATCGTTCGGCTGTTGGTCACCGCAGGCCCCAAAGGCCTTCCCGCCGGGGCGATCGCCAAGGCGATGGACAACGCAAGCTCGTCCCGGATGTCGTTTCATCTTAGCCATCTGGAACATGCCGGACTGGTGCTATCGCGCCGCGATGGCCGGCAGATAATCTATTGTGCGCAGCTTGACGCGCTTTCCGAACTGATCGGCTTTCTGATGCGCGACTGCTGTCAGGGTCACCCCGAAATCTGCGCGCCGATCGAACGGATCCTGACCTGCGGTTGCACCCCGACCAAGGAGTCCGCCGATGTCTGACTGGTCCTTCGACGTAGTGATCTATCACAACCCCGATTGCGGCACCTCGCGCAATACGCTTGGCCTGATCCGCAATGCGGGGGTCGAGCCGCATGTCATCGAATATCTGAAAACACCGCCGTCGGCCGAGATGCTGACCCGGCTTGTGGCGCGCATGTCGATCCCGCTGCGGGCGGTCCTGCGCGAAAAAGGCACGCCTTACGATCAACTGGGGCTGGCTGATCCGCTGTTGACGGACGATCAGTTGCTTGAGGCCATGATGGCCCATCCGATCCTGATCAACCGACCCATCGTCGTCAGCCCGCGCGGCGTTCGCCTGTGCCGCCCGTCCGAACAGGTGCTTGATTTGTTGCCCCCGCAACGCGGTGCCTTTTTCAAAGAGGATGGCGCCCCAGTGGTCGACAACAGCGGCAACCCGGTTTTTCCGGCCACTCCAGATCAAGGAAAGCCCAGATGATCCCCGCCGCCACCCCTGCCCGTCTGTCTTTCCTGGATCGCTGGCTGACCCTGTGGATTTTCGCGGCAATGGCCGTTGGCCTGGCGCTGGGGGCGGCATTTCCGGGATTTCAGGGCGCCTTGAACGGGCTTTCGGTCGGATCGACGAATATTCCCATCGCCGTCGGGCTGATCCTGATGATGTATCCGCCGCTTGCAAAGGTGCGATACGAAGAGCTGCCCCGGGTGTTTCGTGATCGCCGTGTTCTTATCCTGTCATTGGTGCAGAACTGGCTTGTCGGCCCGGTGCTCATGTTCGCCCTGGCGGTGATCTTTCTGCACGATCGCCCAGAATATATGACCGGGCTGATCCTGATCGGCTTGGCGCGCTGCATCGCGATGGTGCTGGTCTGGAACCAGCTTGCGCAGGGCGACGGGGAGTATGTCGCGGCTCTGGTCGCCTTCAACTCGGTCTTTCAGATCCTGTTCTTCTCAACCTACGCATGGTTCTTCCTGTCGGTGCTGCCGCCGCTTTTCGGGCTCGAGGGCAGCGTGATCGACGTTGGGTTCTGGACGATCACCAAGGCCGTCCTGATCTATCTGGGGATCCCCTTCGCGGCCGGGTTTCTGACCCGCCGAACCCTGATCGCCCGTAAGGGCGAAGACTGGTATCGGACCGCATTCCTGCCGCGCATCGGCCCCATCACGCTGGCGGCGCTTCTGTTCACCATCGTTGCGGTGTTCAGCCTGAAAGGCGGCGAGGTGCTTGACCTGCCGCTGGACGCCATTCGGATCGCGGTGCCGCTGGCGATCTATTTTCTCGTCCAGTTCCTGATCAGCTTCGCCATGGGCTGGCTGATCCGGAGCGATTACCCGCGCACGACGGCCATCGCATTCACCGCGGCGGGCAATAATTTCGAATTGGCGATTGCCGTCGCCATCGCCGCCTTCGGCGTTGCCTCACCGGTGGTATTTGCGGCCGTGATCGGGCCGCTGGTCGAGGTGCCGGCACTGATCCTGCTGGTGCATGTGGCGCTTTGGTTCGGGGCGCGATGGTATGGCGCAGCGGCGCCGGGTCCGGATGGTCGCAAACCGCCGCAAACCGCGTCGCCCCAGCGATAAAACGCACCAATAAAAAAGGGGCGACCCGAAGGCCGCCCCGTCAGAGGGACTGATCCGAGGGAAAGGGATCAGAAACCGTATACCAGTGCCACGCCGAGCTTGTTGTCGGTGCGGATTTCGCGGTCCGACTGATACTCGGTCATATAGCTGACGCGGGTCGAGAATGCGTCAGACATCTTGACGTTCACGCCCAGTTCGTTGGTGGCCGTCTTGTTGTCGTCCGACTTCAGGAAGTCGGTGTCGTTGGTCAGGAAGACGTTGTCGTTGAAGCGGTGGTAGAACCGCGACGACACGATGTAGCCAACGCCGGTGTTCGAGCGCAGGTTGTCGGCCTCGTTGAAGTCGACGGTCTGGGTATAGCGGATACCCACACCGGCCTGCACGCGCCACGCGGTGGTGTCGGTGTTGATGATGCGGTAGCCCGGACCGAAGCCAAGGAACGCGTCGCGCTTGACGCGGCCGGCGTGGTCGGCGATCTCGTCCGCGGTCAGGCCTTTGAAGTCGTCGGCCAGACCGTCGACGGCCACACGGCCAAGACCGAAGGCATACAGACGGTCGTTGAACGAATACATCGCGTCATAGACGGCCAGCGTGTCCTCGGTGTCCTTGCGGCCACGATCGTCTTCGCCGAATTCCAGCGCGATACCGACGTGCTGCGAGAACGGGCCCTGCGTATAGGCCAGACGGCCGGCAAGGTCGAAGTTCTGGTTCTCGACGTTACCCGTGCGGCCGACATAGGACAGCGACACGCCGCCGGTCAGGCCCTGACGGGCGTTCGGGGTGCCCCAGCGATAGATATCGTTCGAGCGGTCGAAGTTGTCCTGAACCGCGTCCTGGATGTCGTCGATACGGGTTTCGACATTGGTGCCGCCGGTGATGTTGGCGCCCGCGGCCGACTCGGTCTGGGCGAAGGCGGGAAGGACTGAAAGCGAAGCTACAAGTGCCGTCGCACCCGCCAGCATGGAAATGGTTTTCATGACTGAATCCTCAAGTTCCGTTACGTGATCGGCGCACCCGAAAGTGCCCGAGCATCTCTGCGAACGGACACATATGCCCCCTGCCCCGGGTATGAAAGAACAGCCCGTGCTGATGCCTGAAACCGCCCCGGATCGCGATAAGTTGAAGTCGTGAGATGGAACCCCCCTTTGGGCGATTTCCCGCCCAATGTGCCGGTCATTCGGCAGGCTTTCACGTGATCGTCACGTTGAGGCAATCCCGGGAACATCAAGCGAAACAATGCTTAACGATGCGCGCGTAAGTTGCGGAACCTCGCCCCGTTATCACGCTTTCGTGATGTCCGTTCACGTGGTTCATCACACTACCCACGCGCGCCCGCCGGGCCCCGTCGAAAATGTTGCCAAATCGACACGCGGCGACCCAAAATCTGGTTTGACAAATGATGCATAAAGCCGCTGCCACTTGCCTTTGCCAAGATCGGAGAGGCGCCGGCGCCGCAGCTTGGCCCGGTTCGGATCGCGGCAAGACCTCAGAAGGCGTCGGGACGCGCCTCGCGTGCCATGTGATCAAGCACGGCGTTGACGAATTTCGCCTCGCGGCTGTCGGGGAAAAACGCCGCGCAGACGTTCACATATTCCGAGATGACCACCTTGGGCGGCGTGTTCGGCGCGACAAGTTCGGCCCCGGCGGCCCGGAATACGGCCCGCAGCACGGGATCGATCCGGTCGATCGGCCAGCGCGCGACCAGCGCCCGGTCGGCCATCTGGTCGATCCGGCTTTGCCATGTCACCGCATCGTCAAGAATGCGGTTGAACAGATCCTCGTCGCAGTCGGGCATCGCCTCGCCCTCGACATCGGCGCCGATGCGGTAATCCTGAAACTCGCGCTGGACGCGATCTGCCGACTGGCCGGCGGCCTCCATCTGAAACAGCGCCTGCACGGCATAAAGACGCGCGGCCGAGCTGAGTTGCCGGCGGTTGGCGCGCTGAGTGGGGGCAGAGCTCATGCGGTGGTCGGTCCTTCGGTTTGGCCGGCGATCAGGATGGTGTCGGGCAGCTTTTTGCCCTTGCCCCGGCGGGTGCCCGCCCATCTGCGCGAAAGCGCGACCAGATGCAAGGCGGCGGCGGCGGCCCCGCCGCCCTTGTCCTGACCGCCCGGGTCGGCGCGGACATCGGCCTGTGCCTTGTTCTCGACCGTCAGGATACCGTTGCCGATGCAAAGCCCCTGCAACCCCAGCAGCGTCAAGCCGCGCGAACTGTCGTTGCAGACTGTCTCGTAATGCGTGGTCTCGCCCCGGATCACACAGCCAAGCGCCACGAACCCGTCATAATCCGCCATCCGGCCGGCCATGCCGATGGCGGTCGGAATCTCCAGCGCGCCCGGCACCTCGACCAGATCGACCACCGCGCCGGCGCGCCTGGCCACCGCGCGCGCGCCCGCGATCAGCCCGTCCGCCACGTCGCGGTAATAGGGGGCGACGACGATCAGCAGCCGTGGCGCGGAATCGAATTTCGGCAGGTCGAGCGTGTAATGCTGTTCATTGCTGGCCATGGCGGTTCCTTCAGGCGTCGGGCGGAATCGGACGGGTCTCGGTGATGGTCAGGCCATAAGCGTCCAGACCAACGACTTTCAAGGGGGCGGAGTTGGTCAGCAGGATCAGATCCGACAGGCCCAGCGTCGACAGGATCTGGGCGCCGACCCCGTATTGGCGCAGCGTATGGGGGCCGCCGGGCTCGCCCTGCGACAGCCGCATCGCGGTGTCGCGAAGCAGCACCACGACCCCCCGCCCCTCGGCCGCGATCAGGCGCATCGCGGCGGGCAGATCGCCCGCGCCTTCGCGCCCGATACCCAGCACGTCGTGCAACGGGTCCAGCGCGTGCATCCGCACAAGAACCGGGCCGGGCGCGCAAAGATCGCCCTTGGTCAGCACGATATGCTCGGCGCCCTGGGTTTCATCCGCAAAGATCCGCATCATCCAGTTGCCGCCATGGGCGGATTGCACTTGGCGCTGGCCGCGCTCGGCCACCAGATTGTCGTGGCGGCGGCGATAGGCAATCAGGTCGCTGATCGTGCCGATCTTCAGCCCGTGCCGCTGGGCGAAAGCGATCAGATCGGGCAGGCGCGCCATGGTGCCGTCCTCGTTCATGATCTCGCAGATCACGCCCGAGGGGTTCAGCCCCGCCAGCCGGGCCACATCGACCGCCGCCTCGGTATGGCCGGCCCGGACCAGCACGCCGCCATCGCGTGCGCGGAGCGGGAAAACATGCCCGGGCGTCGCAATATCGGCCGGGCCACGGCTGGGGTCGATTGCCACGGCAACGGTATGGGCGCGGTCATGGGCCGAGATGCCGGTGGTCACGCCTTCGCGCGCCTCGATCGACATGGTGAAGGCGGTTTCGTGACGGCTGGAGTTGCGCGGGCTCATCAGCGGCAGGCCAAGCGCGTCGATGCGCGCGCCGGGTAACGCCAGACAGATCAGGCCGCGGCCGTAGGTGGCCATGAAGTTGATCGCATTGGGTGTCGCCATCTGCGCCGGGATCACCAGATCACCTTCGTTCTCGCGATCCTCGTGATCGACCAGAATGAACATCCGGCCGTTGCGGGCATCCTCGATGATTTCCTCGATGGGTGAGATGACGTCGGAATGGCGGCGCTCGACCGGGCCCGGGTTTTCATAGCTCATCGGACGTCGCTCTCCTGAAAAAACTGGGTGCCGGGGATGAAGGCGGCAAAGCCGCCCGCCCCGGCATATTCGCGTTCATGATCGGTCTCGCCCACCATCAACACGGCATCGCCCGGCAGGCGGCAATCGCGCAGCCACGCCTTGGCGTCGGCGCGCATCCGGCCCCAGGACGTTCCGAAAACCGGCAGCGGCCGGGCGGTGGCGATCCGGTCCAGCCGCGCCGCCAGCGCCTGAGGATCGACGCCGGGCGCGGTCACCAGATGCCGGTCGGCGGCGATCGTGGCCAGACGCGCCGCATGCCGGACCGGGCGCCCGTCGCGGAACACCTCGAGCCCGTTTGACGAAAACAGGAACGCGATCAGGTCGCGCCCGGTGGTGGCGCGGACGCTGGCATAGGTGCGATAGGGCAACCCCAGCGCCGCCGCGCGCCGAACCTGCATGCGCACGACCTCGACCGGCAGATGCGGCAGCAGATCGGCCCGCGCCTTCTGCCAGCAATGCCTGCGCCAGCCGGTGCCCGCCATATCGGGACCGTTGTTATGGCCGATGCCGGGACGGATCGTCTGGGCGTGAACGGGGCCGGTCGGGGTCATCTGCGCTACGCGCCCCATTCCTGAAGACGGGCGACATATCGGGCGACGGTGTCGATCTCCAGATTCACCGGGTCGCCCTCGGCGATCTGCCCCCAGGTCGTGACCTGCTTGGTGTGCGGGATCAGGTTGACGCCGAAGGTGTTGCCGTCAACCTCGTTCACGGTCAGCGAGGTGCCGTTCAGCGCCACCGAACCCTTTTGGGCGATGAACCGCGCCAGCGCCTCGGGGGCGCGAAACAGCACCCGCGTCGAGCCGCCTTCGTCGGTGATCTTTTCGACCACCGCCACGCCGTCGACGTGACCCGAAACGATATGGCCGCCAAGCTCGTCCCCGACCCGCAAGGCGCGTTCAAGGTTCAGGCGGTGGCCGGCGTTCCATTCCTGTTGACCGATGGTGGTCTTGGCGATGGTCTCGGCCGAGATGTCGACATCGAACCAGCCCCTGCCATCGGCGCCCTGCCCCTTGTCGACGACCGTCAGGCAAACACCGTCGCAGGCGATCGAGGCGCCAAGATCGACGCCCGACATGTCATAGCGGGTCGAAATGCGGGCGCGCAGGTCGCCATCCATATGGGATTCGACCAATTCACCTACGTCCGAGATGATCCCCGTGAACATGGCATGCCCCCTGCTTCTGATACGACCGCTGGATAGGGCCATAGATAAAGGCTTTGCCTACTCCCGCAAGGGCGCGCTCGCAAGGGCGGGGGCGCGCGGCCGCGAACGCCCTGTTCACCATCCGCGAACGACGCAGCGCCGGTTTTGGCGATTTAGGATGACATCGGGGGCACAGAGCCGCTATTCACCGGCTGGGTCAAGGGCTATCGTGCCGTCTTTTCCCGCCTGTTCAGCACTGTATCCGGTTCGCCATTGCCCATATCCGCCGATCCCGTCCCAGACCTCACCGCCACGCCGCTTGCGCCCGAAAAACGGGTGTTCCTGTTGCTGCAGGGGCCGCACGGGCCGTTCTTTCACCGGCTGGCGCGGCTGCTGACCGCCGCCGGCGCCACCTGCTGGCGTGTCGCCTTCAACGGCGGCGACGCGTTTTTCTGGAGCGATCAGGACCATCTGATCCGCCATGATGCCCCGCCCGAGGCTTGGCCCGCGCATCTTGACCAGATCATCGCCCGCAACGGCGTGACCGACATCGTGCTTTACGGCGATGTCCGGCCCATTCATGCCGCCGCCCGCGCCGCCGCCGCCGCGCATGGAATCACACTCCACGTGTTCGAGGAAGGTTATCTCCGGCCGTTCTGGATCACCTATGAGCGTGGCGGATCGAACGGGCATTCGGCGCTGATGCGGATCCCGCTGGAACGGATGCGGGCGGCGCTGGACGGCTCGGGCCCCGAGATCACCCGGCCGCCGGCCACTTGGGGCGACATGCGGCAACATAAATTCTATGGCGCGCTTTATCATTTCCTGCTGCTGACGCGGCGCCGGCAATGGCCCCGCTATCGCACCCATCGCGATGTCGGGGTCTGGCGCGAATATGTCCTGCACATGCGCCGGATCGTGCGCACGCCGCTGAACGCGGCGCTGCAACTGATCGAATCCTCCAAGATAAGAAGGGGCGGATTTCCCTTTGTTCTTGTGCCGTTGCAGCTTGAACATGACAGTAATTTCGTCGCGCATTCGGATTTCGAGCGGATGGCGGATTTCGTGAATCTGTGCCTTGACGCATTCGCCGCACATGCGCCGCGCCACCATCACATCGTCTTCAAGGCCCACCCGCTGGAGGACGGGCGCGGCGATGTCAGGGGGGCGATCCGGGACCGCGCGGCGCAACTCGGGCTTCAGGACCGGGTACATTTCGTGCCGGGCGGCAAGCTGGCCGCGCTGCTGGCGCAGGCGCGTTCGGTGTTGACGGTGAATTCCACCTCGGCCCAGCAGGCACTTTGGCGCGGGCTTCCGGTCAAGGCGCTGGGGCGGGCGGTCTATGACAAGCCGGGGCTGGTCTCGGAACAGCCGCTGGACCGGTTTCTGGAAAACCCGGCGCGCCCCGATGCCCGGCTTTACCGGGTGTTCCGGGATTATCTTCTGGACAGTTCTCAGGTGCCCGGGGGCTATTACGCGGCACGTTCGCGCGGCCATGCGCTGCGTCTGGTCGTGGACATGATGCTTGCCCCCGACGACCCCTATCAGGCGCTGGAACAGGGGCGCGGCACATCCCGCCAGCAGATCTGGGGCGGGGATTAAGTCGCCATCCGGCCACATGCGGCAAATTTATGCGTATCCCGGTATCCGAACATCACACAATATATAGTAATCGCATTTTGTTTTCCGTATGGTCCGGTCAGGCGCCGCATCAAAAGACGGCCGCGGAGACGGGTGACAGGAGAATCGTTTTGACCGAGTTGAGTTTCCCGATGGCTTCGGCCAGCGCGTTTGGCCGGTGTGGCCGGGTGGCGCTGCTTGGCGCGATGCTGGTGCTGGCAGCCTGCGGGCTTCCCCGTTCAGGCCCAACCAAACGCGAGGTGATGAGCGGCGCGGTCGAAAACGGCGGCAGTACCAATATCGTCATGGTGAACGACGCCATCGCCCGGGCCGCAAGCTATGCCCCCACCTACGGCTTTTCACGCTCATTCCAGGCCGCCGGCCAAGTCGGCGCGGACGAGATCCGACCGGGCGACACGCTGGGTCTGATGATCTGGGAAAACGTGGATGACGGGCTCTTGACCTCGATGGGCGCATCCTCGACCCAGTTGCAACAGCTTCAGGTCGACAGCGCCGGGTTTATCTTCGTGCCCTATGCCGGCCGGATCCGCGCCGCCGGGAACAGCCCCGACGCGCTGCGCCAGATCATCACCAACCGTCTGGCCAGCCAGACCCCCGACCCGCAGGTCACCGTGACCCGGCTTGCCGGCGATGGTGCCACGGTTTCGGTCATGGGCAAGGTCGGCGGTCAGGGCGTCTATCCGATCGAGCGGCCGACCCGCACGCTTTCCTCGATGCTGGCCAAGGCCGGCGGCGTGGCCATCGCCCCCGAGGTCGCCGTGGTTACGGTCAAGCGCGGTGGCGAAACCGGCAAGGTCTGGCTGACCGACCTTTATTCCAACCCCCGCAACGATATCGCGCTGCGCCCGGGCGACGTGATCCTGGTCGAGGAAGACAGCCGCAACTTTACCGCCCTTGGCGCGCTTGGCGGCCAGACCATGGTGCCCTTGGGGAACGAACAGATCAACGCGCTGGAAGGTATCGCCATGGTCGGCGGCCTCAGTTCCAACCTTGCAGACCCGACCGGGGTGTTCGTCCTGCGCGAGGAACCGGCATCGGTGGCCAGCAAGGTGCTTGGCCGCTCGGTCCAAAGCACGCAGCGGGTCGCCTATATTCTGGATCTGACCCAGCCGAACGGGTTGTTCGTGGCCCGCGACTTCCTGCTGCGCGACGGCGACACCGTCTATGTGACCGAGGCGCCGTTCGTCCAGTGGCACAAGACCATATCGGCCCTGACCGGGTCGCTGAGCCAGGCCGCATCGCTGGAAAACGCCGTCAAGTGACGCAGGCCAAGACGCCTGAAACAGCCGCCGAGGGCCTCCCCCGGCGGCTGTTCGCGTTCAATGCCGGTTTCTGGACCGGCCCGCGCCTGCGCCGGATCCTGTCGCTGGCCGGATGGCGGCTTCGCGCCGGGTGGCCGGGCGCCGGGGATCATATCGCGGTTTGGGGCGCGTCGCCCTATGCCTGGCGCGGCCTCGCCGTCGCCGGACGAACCGGTGCGCCGCTGGTGCGGATCGAGGATGCGTTTCTGCGCTCGGTCCTGCCCGGGCGGGCGCGGGGGCCGATCGCCAGACGCGGCCCGATCGGGCTGCTGATCGACCCTTACGGGGTCCATTTCGATCCCGCGCGGCCGTCGCTGATCGACCACCACCTGCCCCGCGCCCGCAAGATGCAGGATCTGGCGGCCGACGCCATCGCGCGGCTGATTTCGGCCGATCTGTCCAAGTATAACGCCCATCTTCCGGACGCACCCGCGCCCGATCCCGGCTATGTGCTGGTCGTGGATCAGACCCGGGGCGACGCCTCGCTTCTTGGTGCGGGGCGGGCGGAATTTCTGGCCATGCTTCGGGTCGCACGGGCCGAGAACCCGGGCCTGCCGCTGGTCATCCGCAGCCATCCCGAAACGGCCCAGGGCCTGCGTCCGGGACATTTCGGCCCCGGCGACCTGCTGGCGGGCGAGGTCCTGCACGACGGCCCGACATCGCCGTGGCGGCTGATCGGCAATGCCGCGCGTCTCTATGTCTGGTCCTCGCAGCTTGGCTATGAGGCCATTCTGGCCGGCCACCGGCCCCGCGTCTTTGGCCGGCCCTTCTATGCCGGGCGCGGGCTTTCGGACGATGAGGCCCCGGTGCCGGGCCGTGCCGCCGACCGTGCGGAAACGCTTTTCGCGGCCAGCCATCTTCTGGCGCCGGTCTGGTATGATCCCTGCCACGACCGGCTGACGGATTTCTTCGGCGCCGCCGACCAGATCGAGGCCGAGGCGCGGGCATGGCGGCAGGACCGGCGCGGCTATGTCGCGACCGGGATGCGGCTGTGGAAACGCCGCCACATCGCCCGGACCTTCGGCGCCGCGCGGGGTGTGCGCTTTGCCGACGATCCCGCGCAGGCCCGCGATCTGGCCCGGCATCAGGGCCGCGACCTGCTGGTCTGGGCCGGTCGGGCCGAGGGTCTTGAAGCGATCTCGGGCAACGCCGAAAACCTGCCCGCCGTTCTGCGCGTCGAGGATGGTTTTCTGCGGTCTCGCGGGCTCGGGGCCCAGCTTGTCCCGCCGCTGTCGCTGGTCGCCGATGATCTGGGCATCTACTATGACCCCGGTCGCCCATCGCGGTTCGAGGCGCTGGTCAACGCCGGGACCGACGCCGGCGGCGTCGCCCGGGCGCAGGCGCTGGTCGACCGGCTGCGGGCGCTCGGCGTGTCGAAATACAATCTGGCGGGCGCGCCTCCGGCCCTGCCGGCGACCGGCGGCCAGCGGGTCATCCTTGTCCCCGGTCAGGTCGAGGATGATGCCTCGATCCGGCTGGGCACCGCCGTATGGCGGACCAACCGCGACCTTTTGGCGCAGACGCGGGCCGAAAACCCCAAGGCGTTCATCATCTACAAGCCGCATCCCGATGTGGTCGCGGGCCTGCGGCCGGGGGCGACGGATACCGCGGGACTGGCCGATATGGTGGTGACAAGCGCCAATCCGGCGCGGCTGCTTTCCGTGGTGGACGAGCTTTGGACCCTGACCTCGACCTTCGGGTTCGAGGCGCTGCTGCGCGGCGTGCCGGTGACCTGTCTGGGGGTGCCGTTCTATGCCGGCTGGGGGCTGACGCGCGATCTGGCGCCTACGCCGGAACGCCGCACCGCCCGCCCGGAGATCCTTGCCTTTGCCCATGCGGCGCTGATCGCCTATCCGCGCTATACCGACCCGGTGTCGGGCCTGCCCTGCCCGCCCGAAATCGCCGTCGAGCGTCTGGCCGACCCGGATTTGCGACCCGGCGGCCCGCGCTGGCTGGCCAAATTGCAGGGCGTCTTCGCGGGCTATTCCGCGATCTGGCGCCGCGGCTAGAACTCAGGGGCGCGATCGGTGACGGGTGGGGCGATGCCCGCAAAACCCGATGCCGTTGGGGGTCAACGCCTGCCACAGGGCCTTTTCCGTCGACCCGGATATCGCATTCTGCGGAGGGCCCGGGCGCGGCCGCCTGAGCCGCGCCCGGGGCCAATCCGGGGAATGCAATGTCCGGGACTGCGGACAAGATGACCTGTCGGCGCAAGGCGTCGACACCCGTATTCAGAACCCGTGAACCATCTACCCGGCAACGAATACCCGCTGCCCCGGCAAGACAGCGTGGCCACCTAAGTCAATATTCCGATAAAAAAGTCAAATAAACTCTTTTTGTTAGGGGAAATCATTCGTTCACCACCGACCAAAGTTGCATGACATCCCCGCCCAGCCGCCGCACGCCCCGCAACCGCAGGCGCGGCATCGCGGACAGCGGCGCCAAAGGCAGCGCGGCGACGGCGGCACGACCCTCGGCGCCCAGAACCAGGCCGGCCGAATAGGTGATCAGGTCATCGACCAGTCCGGCGGCAAGCAGACTTGCGGCAAGGGCGCCGCCGCCCTCGCACAGCACGCGGGTCAGCCCGGCCCCGGCTAGCGCCCGCATCATCGCAACCGGGTCGAGATGCCCCTGCACGCTATCGACACCGATGCCGCGCGCGCCCGGCGGCAGCGCCACGGCCACATCGCGGTCGTGCAGCAGCCACAGGGGGCCCGCGTCGTGATCCTCTGGCAGCGGCGGGATATCGCCCCGGGCCGAAGCGATGACGCGGACCGGCTGGCGCACCGGGCCGAAACCACGCACGTTCAGCGCCGGCAGATCGGCGCGCGCGGTGCCCCCGCCCACCATCACGGCGTCATGGGTCAGGCGCAGAAGATGCACCTGACGCCGGGCCTCGGCCCCGGTGATCCAGCGGCTTTCACCCGAAGCGGTGGCGATGCGGCCGTCAAGGCTGGTCGCGAGCTTCAGCGTCAGCATCGGCCGGCCAAGGGTGATCCGGTTCAGAAACCCCCGGTTCAGTGCGGCGGCCTGATCGCGGCCGACGCCCTCGGTCACCGTAACCCCCGCCGCACGCAGCCGCGCCAGCCCGCGCCCGGCGACGCGCGGGTCCGGATCGGTCAGCGCCACGACCACCCGCGCCACACCGGCCGCGATCAGCGCATCCGCGCAGGGCGGCGTCTTGCCGTAATGCGAGCATGGCTCAAGCGTCACATAGGCGGTGGCCCCGCGCGCCTTGTCACCCGCCGCATCCAGCGCGAAACGCTCGGCATGGGGTCGGCCGCCGGGCTGGGTCCAGCCCCGCGCGACCACGATACCGTCGCGGACGATGACGCAGCCTACCGCCGGATTGGGCCAGACATTGCCAAGCCCGCGCCGCGCCAGACCCAGCGCATGGGCCATGTGGCGCGCATCGTCGGCATGGCTCAAGCGTCGTCCTTTTGGTCGGGACGCAGTTCGGACACGAATTTGTCGAAATCATCCGCGGCCTGGAAATTCTTGTAAACGCTGGCGAAGCGGACATAGGCGACGGTGTCGATCCTGGCCAGCGTCTCCATCACGATCTCACCGATGACTTTCGAGGGGATATCCGTTTCGCCCAGCGACTCGAGCCGACGCACGATGCCCGAAATCAGCTGGTCGATCCGTTCCGGCTCGATCGGGCGTTTCTGCATCGCGATGCGGACCGAGCGCCCCATCTTGTCGCGATCGAAATCCTCGCGCCGGCCGGTCGATTTGACCACCACCAGATCGCGAAGCTGGACCCGCTCATAGGTTGTGAAACGGCCCCCGCAGGCGGGGCAAAAGCGCCGGCGCCGGATCGAGACATGGTCTTCCGCCGGACGCGAATCCTTGACCTGGGTATCGACGTTTCCGCAGAACGGACAGCGCATGGCGCCCCCTTTTTATCCCCAATGTGGCGGTGTTGGCCCACCATTCGGCCATGACTATAGGGGGGCCGCTTCCGGTTGGGTAGGCGGAAAACCGGGCCACAAGATGCGGATTCGCAACTGTTGCACGGCTGCCGCGTTCAAGCCCCGACGCCTGCGGCAAAGCGCCACGACGGTTTGCCGCGGGGGCGCCTTGAACCGCCATGGGATGTAAGCCACAATCCGACGATACCTTGCAGCACATGAACCGTGGGAAAGAAAATGTCTTACGATACAATTCTCACCGTGATGGCCGGGCGCGATCAGGACAAGCAACCGAATGCGGCAAGCCTTGCCGCGCTGACCGCGGCCGAAACCCTGTGTTCGGTTTTCGATGCGCATCTGGACATATTCTGTCTTGGTCTGGATCAGGTGCATGCGGGGTTCTATTACCCCGATGCCGCGCCGCAGGTTTTCAAGGACGCCATCGACCGCGCCGTCGACAGCGCGCGCGCCGTCGAGGCGATCGTCAACGAACGGATGCGGGGCAGCACGGTCCGCTGGTCCATCGACACCGCCGTCGCCCAGTTGGGCGGGGTGTCGGCGCTGGTCGGGCAGAAGGCGCGGTTTTCCGATCTGGTGGTGATGCCCCGCCCCTATGGCGACGACGCGCCCCCCGATACCGTGGCGATCACCGAGGCGGCGCTGTTCCAAGGATCGGCCCCGGTGCTGGTCCTGCCTCCGGGGGCTCCGCCCGAGTTGCCGCCCCGCCGCATCCTGATCGCATGGAACGAGGGCGAAGAGGCGCTGGACGCCGTCCGCCGGTCCCTGCCCTTCCTGCGCGGCGCCGAAACGGTCGAGATCCTGATCATCGCGCCGCCGCCCTCGGGGCGCGACGCGGCAGAACCGGGCAGCGAGTTGTCGCAGATGCTGGCGCGCAAGGGCGTCCCGACCAAAATATCGGTGGTCGCCCAGACCTATCCGCTGACCAGCGACGTGATCAAGCAGCACACCCTTGAAACCGCCGCCGAGATGGTCGTCATGGGCGGCTATGGCCATTCCCGTTTCCGCGAAGCGATCTTGGGCGGCACCACACGCAACATGCTGCAGGATGCGAACATCCCGATCCTGATGGCGCGCTGAGCGCCCTGCCCGACGCGCGAAAACCGTATCACTGTTGAAGATCGCGTCACGGGGCCGGCGCGCCCCGCCGGCATCCGGTATCGGTCAGTTGCCCATGATCATGCCGGTCAGGGCTTCCTTTTCGGCCGCGAGTTCCTTCAGCCGCGCCGATACCGCATCGCCGATCGAGACGATGCCGATCATCTGCCCGCTGTCATCCACCACCGGCAGGTGACGAAAACGGCCTTGCGTCATGCGGTCCAGCACGACCAGCGCGTCATCGGCGCTGTGGCAGGTATGCACGCCCTTGGTCATCAGCTCGCCCACCGGCTTGTCCAGCACTTCCGGGCCGTGCCGTCCCAGCTCTCGCACGATGTCGCGTTCGGACAGGATCCCGGTCAGCTTGCCCGCCGCATCGCTGACGACAACCGCGCCGATGCGCTTTTCGGCCAGAACCCGCGTCGCCTCGCCCACCGTCGTCTCGGGCGTGATGGTCACCAACTGGTCGGGGCTGACCGCTGGTTTCATGACAAGAATCTGACTGACGAGCATTTCCGCCTCCCTGGCTATTACCCCCAAAGTTGCGCGGCACGGAAATGATCGTCAAGCCTGTTCAGGCGTTTGCGACCCGTGGCATCGGTTTATGCAGATTCCTGCGCGTTCGCGCGCCATCGTCGCGGCGAAAACCCGCAAAACCGGGCCGCGCCGGCCATTCCGGACCGTCAGCCGGGCCAGTCGGCTTTCGCCGCAAGTCGCTCTAATCGGGCGACTTCTTGCCGGACGCCATCGGCAAGCTCATTGGCCAGCCGGGTCAGCCGGTCGGAATGGCGGTCGTCGATATGCCGGATCAGCCAGAAGGCGCGGCTTAACGCAACCTCGTCGGGCAGGATCCGCCGCACCCCGGTCGCCGCGGGAATGGCGAAGTCATGGACGATCCCCACCCCGGCGCCGGCGCGGATCGCCTGCATCTGCACCGCCACCGAGTTCGAGGTCAGCGCCGCACCGCTGACCCCGGTTTCGGCCAGATAGTCCAGCTCGCTGTCGAAAATCATGTCGGCGATATAGCCGATCATGCGGTGCCTGCGCAGATCGGCGCGGCTGCGGATCGGCGGATGCCGGGTCAGGTAATCCTCGGATGCGGCAAGCGACAGGCGGTAATCGCTGAGCTTCTGCACCGTCTGCCGGCCGCCCGAAGGGGGCGAGACCGCGATCGCCAGATCAGCCTCGCGCTTGGTCAGGTTGAAGATGCGCGGCAGGGCGATGATCTGCACCTCAAGCCCCGGATGCGCGTCGCAAAGCGCCGCCGCGACCTGCGGCAAAAGATAGTTCGCGCACCCGTCCGGCGCGCCGATCCGCAATTGCCCGGTCAGGCCCCCCGGCCCGGTCAGAGCCTCGGCCGCGCCGGTCGCCGCCCGCTCGGCCGCCTCGGCGTGAATAACCAGCCGGGCGCCGTCCTTGGTCAGCGCGTAACCCTGCGGCGTCTTGGCGAAAAGCTCGCTGCCCAGCTCACGCTCCAGCCGCGCGACCCGGCGCCCGGCGGTCGACGCATCCATGCCCAGCCGCCGCCCCGCCGCCGACAGGCTTTCGTCGCGCGCGACCGCCAGAAACACCCGCAGATCGTCCCAGTCCAAGATCGCCAACCTTTGCAAAAACGCAAAATGGATTTGCCAACCTTTGCCTGTTCACCGCATTTCCGCAAGACTATGATCGGCGTCAAGCTAAGGATTGGAGGCTACCATGAAGCAAATCGGACATTGGATCGACGGCAAGGAAGTCGCCGGCACCTCGGGGCGCACGGCGGATGTGTTCAACCCGGCCACTGGCGAAGTTCAGGCCCAGGTGGCCCTTGCCAGCGACGCCGAGATCAAGGCCGCGATCGACAGCGCGGCCAAGGCCCAGAAGGGCTGGGGCGCCACCAACCCGCAGCGCCGCGCCCGGGTGATGATGAAAATGGTCGATCTGATCAACCGCGACATGGACAAGATGGCCGAGGTCCTGTCCAGCGAGCATGGCAAGACCTTTCCCGACGCGAAAGGCGACATCCAGCGCGGTCTGGAAGTGATCGAATTCTGCATCGGCGCGCCGCATCTGCTGAAGGGCGAGTTCACCGACTCGGCCGGGACCGGCATCGACATGTATTCGATGCGCCAGCCGCTGGGCGTGGTCGCGGGCATCACCCCCTTCAACTTTCCGGCGATGATCCCGCTGTGGAAGATGGGCCCGGCGCTTGCCTCGGGCAATGCGATGATCCTGAAACCAAGCGAGCGCGACCCCTCGGTGCCGCTGATGCTGGCGGCGCTGTGGAAAGAAGCCGGGCTTCCCGATGGCGTGTTGCAGGTCATCAACGGCGACAAGGGCGCGGTCGATGCGCTTTTGCACAGCGATGTCATTCAGGCGGTGGGCTTCGTCGGCTCGACCCCGATCGCGCAATATATCTATGAAGAAGCCGCGAAAACCGGCAAGCGCGCGCAATGTTTCGGCGGCGCCAAGAACCACATGATCATCATGCCCGACGCCGATCTGGATCAGGCGGCGGACGCGCTGGTCGGCGCCGGCTTCGGCGCGGCGGGCGAACGCTGCATGGCGATTTCCGTGGCGGTGCCGGTGGGCGAGAAAACCGCCGACGCGCTGATCGAACGGCTGGTGCCGCGCATCGAAAAGCTGAAGGTCGGCCCCTATACCGCCGGCAACGACGTGGATTACGGCCCGGTCGTCACCAAGGCCGCGAAAGAAAATATCGCGCGTCTGGTCCAGACCGGGATTGATCAGGGCGCCGAGCTTGTCGTCGACGGCCGCGACTTTACGCTTCAGGGCTATGAGGACGGGTTCTTCGTCGGTCCGCACCTGTTCGACCGGGTGACGCCTGACATGGACATTTACAAGACCGAGATCTTCGGCCCGGTTCTGTCCACCGTCCGCGCCGGCTCCTATGAAGAGGCGATCGGTCTGGCCATGGACCATGAATATGGCAACGGCACCGCGATCTTTACCCGTGACGGCGACACCGCGCGCGATTTCGCCAACCGGATCAACATCGGCATGATCGGGATCAACGTGCCGATCCCGGTGCCGCTTGCCTATCACACCTTCGGCGGCTGGAAGAAATCCGGCTTCGGCGACCTGAACCAGCATGGCCCGGACGCCTTCCGCTTCTACACCCGGACCAAGACGATCACCTCGCGCTGGCCCTCGGGGATCAAGGAAGGCGGCGAGTTCAACTTCAAGGCTTTCGACTGATCGGACAACGGGCGCGGTTCATGCCGCGCCCTTTCGCTTTCGGCTGGGCGCGGTTGGATCCACCGCATCGCGATCAGACGCGCCGAACAGGGCGACTTGGCGCAAATCGGCGCAATCGTTGTGAAATCGTGGCAGCATGCTTTTGCGGGGTTTGCTGCCAGCTGTGTTTCTGAACGGGCTGTCCGCTGATCAACAGCATGAGCGTCACCTGCGCCGGTTCGCGGCCGATCATCGGCTGGCCCGGCGCGCGATCCGACCTGTGCCGTGGACGGCGAAACCCTTGCCATCTGTCTGCTGCCCAAGGTTCGGCGCAGCGATATTGGGACACGGCTGATGCAGCGGCGCGTTACCGCAAACCGTAAGACAGCGGATTGCCGCCGCCCGAGATTGAACACGGCGGTCAGCAGCACGCTCAACGCGGCTTGGTCTGGCCGGATCTATCCCGACTCCGCGACCGGCCGGAGCGGTGGCGGAGGGCGGTATCGGCTCAGCCCCAGCGCGGCTTTCGCTTTTCAAAGAAGGCCGAGACACCTTCGGGCGCCTCATCGCCGTTCCAGACGCCGATCAGCGCGTCGATGCTGTCGGCGATAGTCTCATCGTCGATGCGCGGGCCAAGCGCGCGCGCCAGCGCCTTGGCCGCCGCGACCGCACCCGGCGCGCATTGCAAGTATGGCGCGACCTCGGCCTCGACCGCGGCATCCAGATCCTGCGGCTCGGTGACGCGGGCGAGCAGGTTCAGCGCCACGGCCTCATCGGCATCGAAAAGCCGCGCGGACATGAACACCCGCCGCGCCTTGCCCTCGCCCATGCGGGCCAGCACATAGGGGCCGATGGTGGCCGGGATCAGGCCAAGCCGGGTCTCGGTCAGGCCAAAGCGCGCGGTCCGGGCGCCAATGGCCACGTCGCAGACCGACATCAACCCGAGACCGCCGCCGAAGGCATTGGCGTGAATGCGTCCGATCAGCGGCTTGGGCAGATCGTTGAGCGCCTTCAGCATCATCGCAAGCTCGGTCGCAGCCGCACGCCGGGTCGCGGTATCGGCGTTCATCTGTTCCTGCATCCAGCCCAGATCGCCGCCGGCGCAGAAGGTTTTGCCCTCGGCCGCCAGAACCACGACCCGCACCGCCGGATCGGCCGCAAGCTGGCCGGCGGCGGCGGTCAGATCGCGCAACATCTGTGCGGACAGCGCATTGTGCTTATCGGCGCGCGCCAGCCACAGGGTCGCGACGCCGCGCGGATCGACCTCGATCCGAACCGTGTCAAACATTGCGCATCCCCCGTGCCATATCGGCCGCCCGGGCGACGATGCCCATGTCAAGGCCGGTATCGAACCCCTGCCCGGCCAGATATTCGGCCACCCGCTCGGTCGCGACATTGCCTTTGGCGCCGGGCGCATAGGGGCAGCCGCCAAGCCCGCCGACTGCCGCGTCGAATACCCGCACCCCCCGGGCGATGCTCGCGTCGATATTCATCAGCGCCCGGCCGGCGGTGTCGTGGAAATGGCCGGCAAGCCGGGTCGCCGGAACCTCGTCCAACACCGCCGACAGCATCGCGTCGACCGTCTCGGGCGTGCCTTGCCCGATGGTGTCGCCAAGGCTGATCTCATAACAGCCCATGTCGCGCAGCGCCGCCGCGACACGGGCCACGTTTTCGGGAGGGGTCGGGCCGTCGAAGGGGCAATCCGTCACCACGCTGACATAGCCGCGCACCGGCACCGCGTCCCGCGCCGCCGCCTGCGCCACAGGCGCGAACCGTTCCAGACTTTCGGCGATCGAGGCGTTCAGATTGGCCCGGCTGAACCCTTCCGAGGCGCTGGCGAAGATCGCGACCTCGTCGGCCGCGGCCGCGCGCGCGGCGTCATAACCCTTCATGTTCGGCGTCAGCACCGCGTACCGGACGCCGGGCGCACGGGTGATCCCGGCCATGACCTCGGCCGCGTCGGCCATCTGCGGCACCCATTTCGGCGAAACGAAACTGGTGACCTCGATGCGCCGGAACCCGGCCGTGGACAACAGATCGACCAGCGCGATCTTTTCCGCCGCCGGGATCAGCCGCTTTTCATTCTGAAGCCCGTCGCGGGGCCCCATCTCGAATATCTCGATATGTTCAGCCATCTGGGATCTCGTAGAAATCTTTTTCGTAAATGTCGCCGTCGCCACCGATCGACAGCGCGCGCTGCCATGCCGGGCGCGCCTGGGTCCGTGCTGCATAAGCCGCAAGGGCCGGGTATCTCTCGCGCCGGAGATAGCGGAAGGTCGCGCCCATATTGAAGCCCATCATGCAGTCGGCGGCGGAAAATCCGCTGGCGAGCAGATAGTCCTGATGGCTCAGATGGCGTTCCAGCGCATCGGCGGTCAGCGCCAGCCGCTTGGTGTCAAGCCGCATCAGCGGGATCGAGCGGGCCTCGGGCGGGCGCAGGAAGATATGCTGAATATTCAGCGCCTGAAACTGATAGGCCTGGGTTTCGGCAAAGCTGATCCATTCCAGAAAATCGGCCCGATCCGATGCGCCCGGTTTCGGGGCCAGCTTGCCTTCACGCTCGGTCAGGTACTGGATGATCGCGCCCGATTCAAAGATCGTACGGCCGTCGATTTCAAGCGCAGGCACGCGACCGGCCGGCGACATCGCCAGAAACTCGGGGCTGCGCAGACTGCCGTCGGTCAGCGACCAGATGCGGATGTCGGCGGGCAGGTTCAGCTCTTCCAAAAGCCACAGCACCCGGATCGAGCGTGAGCCGGGGATATGATGCAGGCGGATCATGCGGCGGTCTCCTCGTCCTCGGCCAGACGGATCAGGGGCGCGCCGGCCTCGACCTGATCGCCGGCGCTGGCCAGCACCTCGGCCACGGTGCCGTCGCGGGCGGCGGTCAGGGTGTGTTCCATCTTCATCGCCTCGAGCACCGCCAGCCGGTCGCCCGCCGCCACCTGATCGCCCGCCGCGACGAAGATCGCCTTGACCAGCCCCGGCATCGGCGACAGCGTCAACCCGCCGCCGGTCTCGGCGCCGGCCCGGTCGAGCGGATCGGCAGGAACCAGTGTCAGGCTGCGCCCGCCAAAAACCGAGGTGCCGGCGGCATGGTTGATGATCCGCGAACGCCGCGGGCTGCCATCGACCCACCAGCGGTCGCCGCGCCACAGGATGTCGTGGCTGGAATCGTCCAGCGTGACCCGCGCCGCACCCGGGCCCAGCACCTCGACCACGGCCTGCCCACCTTGCCACGCGACGGTGCGGCGCAAGGGCTGCCACAGCGTGATCCCGCCCCGTACATTCGGATCGTCAAGCCCCGCCAGCCCCAGCACGGCAAGCGCCCGCGCGCGCGGATCGGGCGCCGCCGCCGCCGTCAGCGTCTCCAGATCGCGGCCGATCAGGCCGGTATCGACCTGCCCCTTGCGGAAACCGGGGTGACGGGTCAGGGCGATCAGGAATTCAAGATTGGTGGTCGTGCCCGCGACCTCGGTGTCGACCAGCGCCGATTCCAGCGCCCGCAGCGCGATGGCGCGGGTGGCGCCATGGGTGACGATCTTGGCGATCATCGGATCATACCACGGGCTGATCGTATCGCCGGGCCGGACGCCGGTTTCGATCCGGGCGGTTTCCGGGAAAGCCAGATGCGCAAGCTGCCCGGTCGCCGGCAGAAAGCCCGCCGGCACGTCCTCGGCGTAAAGCCGCGCCTCGAAAGCGTGGCCGTTGATGTGCAGATCCTCCTGCCGCTTGGGCAGGAACTCACCGCTTGCGACCCGCAGCTGCCATTCGACCAGATCGACGCCGGTGATCAGCTCGGTAACCGGATGTTCGACCTGAAGGCGGGTGTTCATCTCCATGAACCAGAACCGGTCCGGCCGCAGACCGTCCGAGCCGTCGACGATGAATTCGATCGTGCCGGCGCCGCGATAGCGGATCGCCTCGGCGGCGCGGACTGCGGCGGCGCCCATGACCTTGCGCATCTCGGGGGTCATGCCGGGGGCCGGCGCCTCTTCGATGACCTTCTGGTGGCGCCGTTGCAGCGAGCAGTCGCGCTCGAACAGATGCACCGCGCGGGTGCCGTCGCCGAAGACCTGCACCTCGATGTGGCGGGGCTGCTGGATGTATTTCTCGATCAGCACGGCGGGGTTGCCGAAAGCGGTCTGCGCCTCGCCCTGCGCGCTGGCCAGCGCATCCTGAAAATCCTGCGGCCGTTCGACCAGCCGCATGCCCTTGCCGCCACCGCCCGCCACCGCCTTGATCAGGACCGGATAACCGATGCGCTCGGCCTGTCTGGCAAGATGGGCGGGGTCCTGATCGGCGCCGTGATAGCCGGGCACCACCGGCACGCCCGCCTGTTCCATCAGGGCTTTCGCCGCGTCCTTGAGACCCATTTTGCGGATCGCATCGGCGGTGGGTCCGATAAAGACCAGCCCGGCATCGGTCACCGCATCGACGAAATCGGGGTTTTCCGACAGAAAGCCATAGCCCGGATGGATCGCCTGCGCGCCGGTGTCGAGCGCCGCCTGAATGATCGCGTCGCCGCGCAGATAGCTGTCGCGCGGCGCCGGACCGCCGATCAGCACGGCCTCGTCCGCCATGGCGACATGACGCGAGGCGGCATCGGCCTCGGAATAGACGGCGACGGTCGCCACGCCCATGCGCCGGCAGGTGTCGATGACGCGGGCGGCGATTTCGCCCCGGTTCGCGATCAGGATTTTTTCGAACATGAGCAGGCCCTTGGGTCGGAGGGTGCGGCCGGGGGCTGCGCGCCCCCGGACCCCGCGGGATATTTAGACAAGGAAGATACAGGCGGGCGGCTGGCAGGTGGTCATGCCGCGTTCCCTTCGGCGGGATCGGCACGCATGAGGCGGGAAAAGCGGTGGCGATAGATCAGGTTGGGGCGCGTGCCGGAATTCCAGTAGAACATCAGCGGCACCATCAGGGTCAGGACAAGGACGATCCACACCAGAGCCGACGCCATCGGATTGCGCAGAAACAGGCAGGGAATAGCGGCAAGTCCGACAATGAGTGTTAGCAGGTTCAGCGGCAGCAACAGGAGAGAGAGCCAATTCAGGTTGCCGAACAGAAGAATGTCCAGAACGATAATGGCCAGAAAATAGGCGGAGGCGAGAACGGTAAGCACGCACCATGCGATGATCCACCAAATGCCGCCAAGGCTTTGCGACAGCGGATGGCTCAGCGCGAATTCCGGGCCGGTATCGACCCATTCCTCCTCGATGATGCCGCCGGACGGGTTCATCGCCCGCCCCCGGCCTTTAGCAGTCCGGCGATCTCGGCGAACCCCAACCGCGTGGCGTGCTGAAGGGGGGTCACCCCGTCGAAATCGGGAATATTCGGATCGGCCCCGCCATCGAGCAGAAGGCGCACGATCTGCTGGTGGCGCGCTCCGCCATCGGCAAGGATCACCGCCTCCATCAGCGCGGTCCAGCCGAGATTGTTGACATGGTTCACATCGACCCCGGCCGCGATCAGCGTCGCCACCGTCTCGACATGGCCGCGTTCCGAGGCCGGGATCAGCGCCGTGCCGCCATAGCGATTTGTGCTTTTCAGATCGGCGCCGTTTTCCAGCGTCAGGCGCAGGATCTCCAGATGGCCGCGCGCGCCGGCATAAAGATAGGGCGAATCCTGAATGCCGTCCTTGGCGTTCACATCGGCGCCGGCCTCGATCAGGGTGCGGGCGGCTTCGACGTGATTGGCATGGGTCGCCAGAAGCAGCGCGGTTTCGCCCTTGGTGTTACGGGTATCGACCGGGGTGCCGGCGGCGATCTCGGCGCGGATCGCGGCCGCATCGCCATTCGCGGCGGCGCGCAGCAAGCCGCCGCCATCGGCTGCCGCAGGGCCACCCGCCATGCCGGCGGCCATCAGCGCAGGTGTCAGAAAATGCCGCGCAAGCCATTTCATGCCGCTAACCCGCCTTTCTTCCTTGTACAAATATCCCCGCCGGAGGCAGCCATCATCGCCCCCCTTTACATCCGGAACACGCCGAAGCGCGTCGGCTGGATCGGTGCGTTCAGCGCCGCCCTTAACGACAGGGCCAGCACGTCGCGGGTTTTCCTCGGGTCGACGATGCCGTCGTCCCAAAGCCGGGCCGAGGCGTAAAGCGGATGCGACTGACGCTCGAACATCTCGATCGTGGGGCGCTTGAATTCGGCCTCCTCCTCGGCGGACCAGGTGCCGCCCTTGCGCTCGATCCCGTCGCGGCGCACGGTGGCCAACACGCCCGCCGCCTGCTCGCCGCCCATGACGCTGATCCGGCTGTTCGGCCAGGTCCACAGGAAGCGGGGCGAATAGGCGCGCCCGGCCATGCCATAGTTGCCGGCGCCGAACGAACCGCCGACCAGCATGGTGATCTTCGGCACCTGCGTCGTCGCCACCGCCGTCACCATCTTGGCGCCGTGGCGCGCGATGCCTTCGTTCTCGTATTTCCGGCCGACCATGAAGCCGGTGATATTCTGCAGGAAAATCAGCGGGATATTGCGCTGACTGCAAAGCTCGATGAAATGCGCCCCCTTGATCGCGCTTTCCGAAAACAGCACGCCGTTATTGGCGACGATGCCGACCGGGCAGCCCTCGATATGGGCAAAACCGGTCACCAGCGTCTCGCCGTAACGCGCCTTGAACTCGTCGAAACGCGAGCCGTCGACGGTCCGCGCGATCACCTCGCGGATGTCGTAAGGCGTGCGCAGATCGCCCGGCACCACGCCTAGAATTTCCTCGGGGTCATAGGCCGGGGCCTCGGGCGACTGCCAGACCACGGTCTGCGGCAGGCGGCGGTTCAGCTGCTGGACGGCGCGCCGCGCCAAAGCCAGCGCATGGGCGTCATCCTCGGCCAGATAATCGGCCACGCCCGACAGGCGCGTGTGCACATCGCCGCCGCCGAGGTCTTCGGAGCTGACCACCTCGCCCGTCGCCGCCCGCACCAGGGGCGGCCCGGCCAGAAAGATCGTGCCCTGACCCCGCACGATGATCGAAACATCGGACATGGCCGGAACGTAGGCCCCGCCCGCCGTGCTGGACCCCATCACCACCGCGATCTGCGGAATGCCCTTCGCCGACATATTGGCCTGATTGAAGAAGATGCGGCCGAAATGCTCGCGGTCAGGGAAAACCTCGTCCTGATTGGGCAGGTTCGCCCCGCCCGAATCGACCAGATAGATGCAGGGCAGGTTGCACTGTTCGGCGATCTCCTGCGCGCGCAGGTGCTTTTTCACCGTCATCGGGTAATAGGTGCCGCCCTTGACGGTCGCATCATTGGCCACGACCATCACGTCCTGACCATGCACGCGGCCGACGCCCGCGATGATCCCCGCACCCGGCGCATCGCCGTCATACATGCCGTAAGCCGCCGTCGCCCCGATTTCGAGGAAGGGCGAGCCGGGATCGAGCAGGTTCGCCACCCGTTCGCGCGGCGGCATCTTGCCGCGCGCGGTGTGACGCTCCATCGCCTTTTCACCGCCGCCTGCCAGCACCGCATCGGCGGCGGCGCGGGCGGTCGCCAGCAGGTCCAGATGCGCGGCGCGATTGGCGCGGAAGGCGTCGGAACTGGTCAGGGCCTGTGAGTTCAGCTTCATCTCGGCAATCCCATGGTTCGTCAGCTTTGTCGCCGCCTAGGTCCGGTCGCGCTGATAGGACATCAGCAGAATGACCTGCCGCGCGGTTTCGTTCAGCTTGCATTGCGGCTCGGCGACCGCGCCGCCGGTGCCGCGCCCGTTGGTCACCTTGTCATAGGCGCAACGGGCATCGCGAAAGCTGATCCAGTCGCGTTCCATCCGCCGCAATGCCGCCGCGCGGTCGGCCCCGCGCGCCTCTTCGGTCGCGAGCAATTCCGTATAGACCCGGGTCAGCTCGGTTTCCCAATATTGCCATTCCGCGTCGAGGCAATTCAATTGCATATCCACCGGGTTCATTTCGGGGTACCGGGACTTGGCATAGGCTATGCAGGCCGGTTGCGCGGTCCCGGCGCAATCCAGCCGCGCACCATCGCTGTCGGCGTTGCTGATGCATTGCGCGAGCGCCTGCGGATCGACGCCCGATGCGTCACCGCCGATCGCGGCGACAGGAGATGCTGCGAACAGGATCGCGGCCAGATGAGCGGGGTGCAAGCGCGGCATCAGGGCTCCTCCGTCTGGTCGCCGATCAGATTCAGATATTGCTGGGCGGTCAGCTTCATGGCGCATTGAACGCTGGCCGGACCGCCGCCGCTGCCACCACCCCATTTGCTTTCTTCATAGGCGCAGGCGACATCCCGGAAAGCGATCCATTTCCGCTGCATGTCGCGCAGCAGCGGCGCCTGCTGCGGGGCGGCCGAGCCGAGTTCCTTCATCTCGGCATCCGTGGCCTCGGCCTCGGTCAGCGCGGCGCCGTAGGCCTCATTCAGCATCAGGTCCCAGCGATCCAGTTCCTGCTTGAGGCAATAGGACGTTCCGACCGTGGTGCCGCCCTCGGGCGTCTCCATGCAGCGATTGGCGGCTCGGCCGATGCAGGCGAACGGATCGCCGTCCCCGTCCCGGCGCGCATCCAGACATTCATCAAGGATCGCGCTATCGAATTTCGGTTCCGCCGCCGATTCCTGCGCGCTTGCCGTCGTCGCGCCAAGGGCCAGCAGCGACACCACGAGAATTCCGCTCAACCAATTCATTCCAAAAACTCCGTTCAAACCCTTTATCACACCAGCCCCATCAACTCGCGTCCGATCAGCATGCGGCGGATTTCCGAGGTGCCGGCGCCGATCTCCATCAGCTTGGCGTCGCGGAACAGCCGGCTGACGGCGCTGTCGTTCAGAAAGCCCGCGCCGCCCAAGGCCTGCACGGCCTGATGCGCCTGCACCATCGCCTGTTCGCTGGCGTAAAGCACCGCGCCGGCGGCGTCCTGGCGCGTCACCCGACCCGCGTCGCAGGCCTTCGCGACCTCATAGACATAGGCGCGGGCGGTGTTCAGCGCGACATACATATCGGCGATCTTGCCCTGCATAAGCTGGAAATTCCCGATCGGCTGGCCGAATTGCCTGCGGTCGCGGACATAGGGCATCACCTCGTCAAGGCAGGCGGCCATGATGCCGGTGCCGATGCCCGACAGGACCAGCCGCTCGTAATCAAGTCCGGACATGAGAACGCGCACGCCCTTGCCCTCGGCGCCCAGCACGTTTTCAAACGGCACTTCGCAGTTTTCAAAGATCAGCTCGCCGGTGTTCGAGCCGCGCATGCCCAGCTTGTCGAAATGCGGGCTGGTCGAGAAGCCCTTGAAGCCGCGCTCGACGATGAAGGCGGTGATGCCCTTGCTGCCGGCCTCGGGGTCGGTCTTGGCATAGACGACCAGCGTATCGGCGTCGGGGCCGTTGGTGATCCAGTATTTGTTGCCGTTAAGCACGTAATAGCCGTTGCGCTTCTCGGCCCGCAGCTTCATCGACACCACGTCGCTGCCCGCGCCCTCTTCGGACATGGCCAGCGCGCCGACATGTTCGCCGCTGCACAGCTTGGGCAGGTATTTCGCCTTCTGCTCGGGGCTGCCATTCAGCTTCAACTGGTTCACGCAAAGGTTTGAATGCGCGCCATAAGACAGGCTGACGCTGGCGCTGGCACGGGCGATTTCCTCAACCGCGACGGTATGGGCCAGATAGCCCATGCCGCTGCCGCCCAGCTCCTCGGGGACGGTAATGCCCAAGAGACCCAGCGCGCCCATCTCGGGCCAAAGCTCGGCGGGGAAATTGTTCGAGCGGTCCACCTCGGCCGCGATCGGCTTGATGCGGTCCTGCGCCCAGCGATGCACCATATCGCGCAGGGCGTTCACATCCTCGCCCAGATCGAATTCCATGGCTTTCGTGAACATGACGGCCCTCCCCGGGGTTATTGAACAGGCGTTCATTTACCGGCGCGCCGTTGGGCGGTCAAGCCGGAACCTGTCCTGTCACCACCCTGCCACGTCCGGCCCGAAAGTCCAGCGCGGACGCATGGCGTTATGTCGGGCCACGGCAGCGCGCGGCAATGGGGGAATATGACCACCGGCCGGTCGCGGGCGGAAAGCCGAAAGGGACACGGTTGGGGAGGGATGGCCGGTGACTGGCCGGTGACTGGGCGGTGGCTGGGCGGTGGCTGGGCGGTCAGCCCCGCCCCCAGCCGCCCGAGGTCGGGGTGCGCAGTTCCACCACCTCGCCGGCCTCGAGTGCCGTCTGCGCACAGGCCGGCAGAATCTCGCGGCTGCCGTCCTGCCGCAGAACCGCCGTCTCGCCGGGCTGGCCGTCGCCGCCGCCAGCCACGCCGCGCGGCGGCAATGTCCGGTGGCTCGACAGGATCGCCATTTCCATCGGCGCGCGAAAGCGGATGCGGCGCAGCGTGCCGTCGCCGGCGGTGCCCGCACCCTTGCCGCCAGAGCCGGGGCGCAGGCTGAATTCCTCGAGCAACACGGGAAAACGCATCTCCAGCACCTCGGGGTCGGTCAGGCGGCTGTTGGTCATGTGGACATGGACGCCGCCGGTTCCGTCGAAAACCCGGCCGTCGTTCATCACCCCGGCCGGGCTGCCCGAGCAGATCGTCTCGTAATACTGATAGGTGTCGTTGCCGAAGGTCAGGTTGTTCATCGTGCCCTGGCTGTTGGCGATGGCCCCCATTGCGCCAAAAATGGCGTTGGTCACGTGCTGGCTGGTCTCGACATTGCCGGCGACGACGGCGCGGGGGTATTCGGGCGCCAGCATCGAGCCCTTGGGCACGATGATCCGGATCGGGCGCAGGCAGCCGGCGTTCATCGGGATCGGGCTTTCGACCATGACCCGGAAACAGTACAGCACCGCCGCCCGCGTCACCGGCTCGGGCGCGTTGAAGTTGTTGGCGATGGCGTCCGAGGTGCCGGTGAAATCGACCGTCGCCTCGCGTGCGTCGCGGTCGACGGTGATCTTCACCCGGATCACCTGACCCGTATCGGTCGGATATTCATATTCGGCATCCGACAGCCGGCCGATCAGGCGCGCGACCTCTTCGGCGGCATTGTCCTGCACATGGCCCATATAGGCGGTGACCACATCCAGCCCGAAATCATCGACCATCCGGCGCAGCTCGGCCGCGCCGCGTTCGTTTGCGGCCACCTGAGCCTTCAGGTCGGCGATGTTCTGGGCCGGGTTGCGCGCCGGCCATTTATGTTCGGTCAACAGCCGGTAAGTGGCTTCCTCGCGGAAACGGCCCTGCTCGACCATCAGGAAATTGTCGATCAGCACGCCTTCCTCGTCCACGGTGGTGGCAAGGGGCGTCATGCTGCCGGGGGCGGTTCCCCCCACATCGGCGTGGTGCCCGCGCGAGGCAACCCAGAAGATGATCCGGCCATCCAGAAACACCGGCGACACCACGGTGATGTCAGGCAGATGCGTGCCGCCGTTATAGGGTGCGTTCAGCGCGAATACGTCGCCGGGACGCGGGTTCGGGTTCTGGCGGATGATCGCCTCGACGCTGCGATCCATCGACCCCAGATGCACCGGCATATGCGGCGCGTTCGCGACCAGCGCCCCGGTCGCATCAAACACCGCACAAGAGAAATCGAGCCGTTCCTTGATGTTCACCGATTGCGCGGTGTTTTGCAGCGCCAGCCCCATCTGCTCGGCGATGTTCATGAACAGGTTGTTGAACACTTCCAGCAGGATCGGATCGGCGCTGGTGCCGGCGGCAAGGCTGCGCTGCGCGGCCTCGTGCCGCCGCATCAGGATAGTGCCCTGCGCGGTCAGCGTCGCGGTCCAGCCCGGTTCGACCACGATGGTCTGGTTCGCCTCGACGACCAGCGCCGGGCCGCGGACCGCGTCACCGGGGGCAAGATCCTCGCGCAGCCAGACCGCCGCGTCCCGCATTTCGCCACCCGCATACATCGGCACCGTGCGGCCCGGCTCGCGCAGGTTTTCCGCCGTCCGGGCGCCGGCAGCGGCCGGGGAATCGTCGCGACGTTCGGCCCCTTCGACCTCGGCCGCCTCGACGATCACGGCGCGTTCGGGGCTGATGAAGCCGAACTGGGCGCGATGCGCCTGTTCAAAACCGTTGCGCGCCGCCGCCGCATCGCCCGACCACTCGATCGGCAGCGCATTGTCGGTGCCGTCATAGCGCAGATGCAGGCGCGGGGTGAAATCGTGGTCCCGCACGCCCTGCCCGGCCAGATCCCCGGTGACCTGATCGCGCAGCGCCGCCAGCGCCTGTTCGATCCGGTCGGTTTCGGAAAGGTCGATCACCAGCCCCTGCTGCCGGCTGGCCGAGACCCGGGCCAGCCCGATGCCATAGGCCGACAGAAGGCCGGACAGCGGGTGCACCAGCACCGCCTCCATGCCAAGCGCATCGGCCACCAGACAGGCATGCTGACCACCGGCACCGCCAAAGCTGTTCAGCAGGTAATTGGTCACGTCATAGCCACGCTGGACGCTGATCCGCTTGACCGCATTGGCCATGTTGTCGACGGCGATGCGGATGAAGCCCTCGGCGACCTCCTCGGGCGTCTTGCCGATGCCCGCCGCGATGTCGGAGAATTTGCGGCGCACGACCTCGGCGTCCAGCGGCTGATCCTGCCCGGGGCCGAAGATCGCCGGGAACAGCTCGGGGTTCAGCTTGCCCAGCATCACATTCGCATCGGTCACGGTCAGCGGCCCGCCCCGGCGATAGCAGGCCGGCCCCGGATCGGCGCCGGCGCTGTCGGGGCCGACCCGGAACCGCCCCGGCTCGGCATGCAGAATCGAGCCGCCGCCCGCCGCGACGGTATGGATGCGCATCATCGGCGCGCGGATCCGCACGCCCGCGACCTCGGTATCAAAGGCGCGCTCATAGGCGCCGGCCGAATGGGCGACATCGGTGCTGGTCCCGCCCATGTCAAAGCCGATGACCCGGTCGAAACCCGCCTCGGCGGCGGTCTGGACCATGCCGACGACCCCACCCGCCGGCCCGGACAGGATCGCGTCCTTGCCCTGAAACTGCTCGGCCGCGGTCAGCCCGCCGCTGCTCATCATGAATTGCAACGTCGGCCCCGGCTGACTCGCCGGCGTCGCCCCAAGTGCCTTGGACACGCGCGCTACATAACGGCGCAGGATCGGCGACAGATAGGCGTCGACCACGGTGGTGTCGCCACGCCCGACCAGCTTGACCAGCGGGCTGACCTGATGACTGACCGAAACCTGCTGAAAGCCCATTTCCCGCGCAAGAGCCGCAACCGCGATTTCATGCGCGGGGTTGATCCATGCATGCATCAGCACGATGGCGACCGAGTCGATGCCCTCGGCCCGCAACCTTTCCAGTTCGGGCCGCAGCGGGTCCAGATCCAGCGGCGTTTCTTCGGTCCCGTCGGCGAACAGGCGCCCGGTCACCTCAATCACTTTCTCATAAAGCTGGTCGGGAAGTATGATTTCCTTGGCGAAAATATCCGGCCGTGCCTGATAGGCCAGACGCAGGGCATCCCGGAAGCCGCGATTGATGATCAACGCCGTCCGGTCGCCCTTACGCTCCAGCAGCGCGTTCGTCGCGACCGTGGTCCCCATCCGGACGGTGCCGATCCGCGCCGGATCCAGCCCGCCCAGCAGACGCCCGATCCCTTCGATCGCCGCATCGGGATAGGATTCGGGGTTTTCCGACAGAAGTTTCAGGGCATGAAGCCCGCCGTCCGGGTCGCGCCCCACCACATCGGTGAAGGTGCCGCCCCGGTCGATCCAGAAATCCCAGACCCTAGAATCGCTGCCACTGGTCATAAGGTCCCCCGGTTTTCCCCACCTGTCGTCAGGATTGGTTGTCAAATTGCGGGCACCCCGTCAACCACGCAACCGCCGCCCGTCACGACGCCCGCACCCGCGTCGCCAAGCCCCGCCAAACCCCCTTGCCCCGGCGCGCGCAAGCGGGCATAAGCCACGCGCCGGGTGGTTAGCTCAGTTGGTAGAGCGTCTCGTTTACACCGAGGATGTCGGGGGTTCGAGCCCCTCACCACCCACCATTGCACGCGACATGTTTTCCTTGAGTTTTCGTGGCGCTTTTCCCATCATGAGGCGACGGCCGTTCCGTTGTGGAACCATAGCTTTACCGAAGGTCATTGAAACACATGCCAGACCCGCAAACGTCGCTGCTGATCAAGCGCTATGCCAGCCGGCGGCTCTATAACACCGAAACCAGCGATTATGTGACGCTTGATGACATCGCCGGGTTCATTCGCGCGGGGCGCGAGGTCAGGATCGTCGATCTTAAATCGGGCGACGACCTGACCCGGCAATATCTGCTTCAGATCATCGCCGAGCATGAGGGTCGGGGCGAGAATGTGCTTCCGGTCGATGTGCTGACCGATCTGGTGCGCAGCTATACCACCAGCGCGCAAAGCGTGGTGCCGCAGTTTCTGGCCGCCAGCTTCGAGATGCTGCGCGAGGGGCAGTCGAAGATGATGGAAAACATGTCGACCTTCCCCAACCCGATGTCGTCGATGCCGGGGTTCGAGCAGTTGCAGAAACAACAGCAGCGGTTTCTGAAAGCGATGATGGGCGGCTGGGCCCGCGCCGGCAGTAGCGGGCCGGAATTCGACGATGACGACGCCCCGATGCCTGATCCGGCGCCCGACCCCGCCCCCGAGACTGCGCCACCGCCGCCCAAAGCCGCCAGATCCGCCAAAAACCGCGCCGCCGCCGCCGAAACCCCGGCTGCGGACCCGGCCGATGAGGACGACGAAAAACTCGGCGCCATCCGGCGCGAGCTTGCCGCGCTTCAGAAAAAGATTTCGCAGCTTTAGCGGCGAACATCGGCGCATCCGCCCTTGCCACCCCCAGCCCGACCGGCTAAATCGCCCGGACGGACGGTTGGCCGAGTGGTCGAAGGCGCACGCCTGGAAAGTGTGTAGGCGGGGAACCGTCTCGAGGGTTCGAATCCCTCACCGTCCGCCACTTCCCCGCTTCAAAACATTGATATTTCTGTATTATTTAGCCAATGGCTGAAAGCGCCCCCCAATTCTTCCTTACCTAAAAGGAAAAGACGTGGACAAGGCGGGAACGTTACGGACGGTTGTCCCGGAATTTTTCAGGAAAGGGAGAGCAACAGGCCTCCTACTGCCCCCGCACGTTCGAGGCATTGGGATCAGATCGGATGGACCAATTGCCGCCGCGGCGGGCACATCACGTCCAGAAAGGCCTGCCCGCCCATGCGGCCTTCGTGATTTCCGAGCGGTTGAACATGGCGGGCTTCCCTCTCGTATGATGATAGCATATGCCGTTAATACAAAATTTGTGCTTAAAGTATGTGAATGAGTTATGAACGCAGAACGGTTCAAAGCGGCAAAGGCGTTTCTCGGCCTGACCAACCCACAGCTTGCTGAAATGACGGGGTTGCACGGGAACCCGCTCAACAAGCCGGACCAGGGCGAAGGGAAAGCCGCGACGGCGCAGCTTGCAAGGCTGACCCTCGAAGCCCCAGGCAATCAGTTTTTCGAAGACGGAAAGGTCGCCGCCGGGCCGGGCGTGGCGATGAAGGAGGCGCAGGCATGAACAGGTCAGATATTATCGTTTCTGTGAAAGAACCCGCGAAATGGTTTTTTTCACAGTTTGGGCAGTTGGTTATAGCGGTCGGCTTGACCTCGCTGGTGTTCAACTATGCCTATCGTTTCGCGGTCGACTGGGACGCCTCTGGCTTCTGGTTCTATGCAGCGACGCTTGTTCTGGCGCTGATCACATTCGTGGCGTTCCGTCGGGACTATATCTCCGTAAATCGCTATGCTTTCTCGCCGGACAGAATCTCGGTCTCCACGCTTCTGGGAACAGAACGAACATATCCGACTGAGAGTTATCGCTGGGTCCCTTCGCTGCATAAGACCGTAAATTTTCCAGAGAAACCCGCAGATCTGTCGTTCTACGTCCAAGATATCAAGACCGGCCGGAATCTTCGCAACTATGCGTGGAAAGGGTTCCCTGTGGACGAATTTAAGAAGGTATCGAAGCTGTACGGCTATCGCGGAGAAACCGATTTCAAGCAGAAGGACTTTGGTCGCAGCTAAGCCCTCCGGCCGGATGAATGTGGTGTGTCGTTACCCTCTGCCTTCATGCCGTGCGGGGGGTCGGTTGTGAAGATTACGCGCCACCCGTCAACTGACCGGAAGTCTACTGCAGCGTATCGCGCTTAGTCCGCTGCGAGGCGTCGCCACCCTGCTGATCAGGCAACCGTCCGCAGAGTTGCGCATCGTTTGACCGCAACCCCCAAACCGGTGTGTCGAGAACGTTTCAGCGATTTATACCGTGCACATCCAGAACGGTTTCCGACCGCGCCGGGGCGGGGAAAATGCGCTATCTGATCAACCCCTTCCAGCGACGGTACGTTCCCTGCGTTCCACATAGCAGCAGGGCACAGCGGCAATCCGTCCGTTACAGCCAACAACAAGGCCGCTATGCCGCACTGTGATCACCACACCACAGTGCGCCACAACCACCCGGTTCAGAAAACCAGCGGGCGGCCCTTGGAATGATGGCGGCCGGCAAGTTTGCGGCCCTTTCCGCCGGCCACCAGCTCGCGCGCCGGCGGCAGACCGATGCCGCTTTCCAGTTCCGGGAACAGCGCGAAGATCTCGGCGCGGGCAGCCGGGCCGACCGATTTCAGCGCCTCGGTCCCGGTAAACAGCGACTCCGTCTCGGCTCCGTTGGAATACACAATCTGATGCTGATCGAACAGCAGATGGACATAGGTCACGCTGGTCAGATCATCCGCGACGTCGATCCCCTCGATCGCCGTCAGATGCTTGGCGGCGACCAGAACCTCCATGGCGCCGAACATCCGTGCCGCGATTTTCGAGCGGACGAGGATCCGGTGCTGCGGCGAGACGACAAGATCCGTCGCAGGAACGCCCGCGCCCAAGGCGTCCTTGCGGATGCGGATCGGTTGCAGGTTTGGATGCGCCGCCAGCGATTGTCTGTCCAGCCGGCGCTTGCCGATCCAGCGGATCGCCTGCATCCCGCAGTCACGCGTCCGGACAAGATCGCCGACCGCAAGATCACCTGCCTGCGAAAAGCCGGTTTCGGTTTCGATCAGCGTCTCGGCCGCGAAGCATGGCACGTTGGTGTTGTCATAGGTCAGATCGTCGGGCTTGGTGGCGGCGGTGCCGCTTTTGATCGTCATGGTGAAGTTCGACGCGAAGCCGTTCTTCGTATTGATGTCGTCCAGCACACCATCGGCCTGATCGGCCCGCAGCCAGCCAAGCGCCGTCGTATAGGGCTTCAGGTTCGCAGCCATCCGCGCCGCGTTGATGATCGCAAGGTTATCGTTGTTATAATAACTGCTGAGATCGACGAAATCGTTATTGTTCTGGACGCCGTCGTTATAGTCCTGACCATTGCCGGTGTTGAAGTCGGTGATCGTGTCGCCGTTGCCGGCGGCGAAGGTATCGAACCCCTCGCCTCCGGTCAGGTTGTCGACGCCCGCGCCACCATCCAGCGAGTCATTGCCGACGCCACCGGACATGGTGTCGTCCCCGGCGCCCCCCAAAAGGATGTCGTTTCCGGCGTCGCCATTCAGCACGTCATTGCCGTCGCCGCCGTCTATGCGGTCATTGTCGGCGCCGCCCGAGATCGAATCCGCCCCGGCCCCGCCCAGAATGTTGTCCGCACCCGCACCGCCGGTGACGGTATCGTTGCCGGCACCCGCGACGATGCTGTCATTGCCGTCGCCGCCATCAATCGAATCCGCGCCGCCGGCGGCGTCCGTGCCGGCAAGGTCATCGCCATAGATGGTGTCGTTGCCGCCGCCACCGAAGATCGTGTCACTGCCCAAACCGCCGGTCAGCGAATCCGCCGCGCCGTCGTCGGTGCCGCCGATCGAGTCGCCATAACCGTAGATCAGGTCATTGTCGGCGCCGCCGTCGACGGTGTCGGACCCGTCGCCGGCGAAGATGGTATCATTGCCGGTGCCGCCGGCGATGCTGTCGTTGCCGGCATCGCCGCGGATGATGTCGCCATCCGCCCCGCCGTCCACCCTGTCGTCGCCCGCGCCGCCCAAAAGCGAGTCCGCCCCGGCCCCGCCCAGAATGACGTCGTTCCCGGCACCGCCCGTAACGGTATCATTGCCGACACCCGCGACGACGCTGTCATCGCCGTCACCGCCATCAATCGAATCCGCGCCGCCAAGCGTATCCGTGCCCGCAGCATCATCCCCATAGATGGTGTCGTTGCCCGCGCCGCCCAGGATCGTGTCGCCCCCGGCACCGCCGGTGACGGTATCGTTGCCGATGCCCGCGATGATGCTGTCATTGCCAGCGCCGCCATCAATCGAATCCGCGCCGCCAACCGTATCCGTACCGGCAACGTCGTCACCATAGGGCGCCTCTAAAAATTGCAGCAATGCGGCGGTCGGGGTATGACGCGGGAGGCGTTCGACGGTAGGGGCATGG
>NZ_JBHUEN010000011.1:0-5925 GCF_042680785.1 Paracoccus pacificus | reverse complement strand
GAAGGGTGAATCACATCCCAGCAAATCTGTGAATCCAGATTCCGCCTGAAATGATCCCGCTCTAGGATGAACGAACCCGACAGGCCCCGCACCGCACCGTCCGGGTTTGGCTGCGCGGCTTCTTCTGCTAGGATTACAATGCCGGTGAAACCGCGGTATTCGACGTCCGGGTTTGGCTGCGCGGCTTCTTCTGCTAGGATGCCGCGCCGGGCAAAAGAGCCGATCCGCGGTCCGGGTTTGGCTGCGCGGCTTCTTCTGCTAGGATCTATAATTCGATCACCCACGCTTACCCCGGTCCGGGTTTGGCTGCGCGGCTTCTTCTGCTAGGATACGCCCAAGGTCAACCATTTCTTTAACGCCGTCCGGGTTTGGCTGCGCGGCTTCTTCTGCTAGGATTGAAGTTGCGGTTACCCAGATGGAGGGGCAGTCCGGGTTTGGCTGCGCGGCTTCTTCTGCTAGGATTTATTTTTAGGAGCCTATCATGGCGCTAATGTCCGGGTTTGGCTGCGCGGCTTCTTCTGCTAGGATGCAGCCCAGCTCATCGGCGATGACCGCCCAGTCCGGGTTTGGCTGCGCGGCTTCTTCTGCTAGGATACTGGATGCGCGAGGCTGTGCGGCTGTTGGGTCCGGGTTTGGCTGCGCGGCTTCTTCTGCTAGGATATACCCCGCACAACACCTTGTTGTGCGGGGATTTTTTCTTGGATACCGGTGGAAAAAACAGCTCCGAATCGGTCAGAACAGAGCGAGCTGGCGCGGTTTTTCCGTTGGCTGGGTGCGACCTGTTCCTCCGCGGAAGACCTGTGTCTGCCCGTATTGCTTGTCGGTGAAAAACAGAACCTGCACATGGCCCGCCTCCGGCACGATTCCCCAACCTGCTTCGCGAAGGATTCGGCTTTCTCCTTGCTCCAAGCATGTCTAATATACACCGAAAACTGTACCATCTCGAAGCCCAGATCGAGCAATTCGTTCCGGAAGCGCGTCGCTCTTTTGCGTTCGGCACTTGTTCCGACAGGCAGATCGAACAGAACCCAAATCCACATGATGCGATACCCTGACAGTTTACTGTAACGCTTGATCTTCATCGGAAACCTCAAGCGGTATAGGTTGTGAAGGGAACGAGAGCTTGAGCTTACGGTCCAGAAACGACTGGGCAAGGCTTTGGCTGAGACGGATCAGGACATGGGAAAGCGGCGCTGCGCCGTTCTTTGTCGGGAAATCTGCTGACAGGCAGTCAATCAAGGCATCGCGACCGTCGTCGACCTTTTCGACCCCTTGGGAGATCAGATCATGTACGACAAGGTCGATTGTCGGTCGGAATGGCTCCATCAGGTCATCGGCAAGCGCCAACGCATTGCCGCCAGAACTGTGGTGCAATGAAAGCGAGGGGTGCAGTCCTGCGGAAACGATGGCGCGTGCGGTCGCGGCTCTCAGGATTGCATACCCATAGTTCAGAAGCGCATTCGCCCCGGGATTCTCGCGCGCTCGCCGAAAACCCTTTCCCATCAGCAAAGGCCAATAGGCTTGCGCGGCTTGCGCTTCGCGATTGTCGGGATCGCCGGAGCGTACCGTCGCGCTCAATCGGTTCAGCCGTTCGGAAGGCAGTCCGAGTCGGTCCAGAACCTTGGCTTGCGCCGCAATCTTGTGTCTGACGAGTGTCGCCCACGCCTGTTTCCTGAGGGGCAGTGAGGCATCCGCCTGAGCGCGGAAACGCTCGGCCTGCGCATGATGGCCGTTCAGGGGCAGAACGACCGCGATGGGCGCGAAGTTCTGGCCCAGGAACATGACTGGAATTTGATGTTCGCTAAGTTCCGCAAGAGCGGTGCTTGACCAGGTGAGGCCGGGAGAGGAGGCAAGGACAGCCTCGATGTCCTCAATCGCGAGGCGTCCGAGTTCCTGCCCCTTTTCCTCGATGGCAATGAAGCCGCGCCGTTTGTGAACGGCGAGGCCATTGCGTGTCAGTTCCAATATGCGTCCTACCATGACGGTACCTCAGGTTGATGAGGTCCGACAGAACGCCCGCATGTTCAGATCGTGCCGTGTGGCACGGCTCGTACCCGCCCCAACTCGTCAATCCTTACCCGCCGGGCGCGTCTGAGGCGCAGCCGGTCGAAACGCGCCCAATCCCAACGGAAATCGTCCGCGGGATCATTGTGGCGTGCCGCAAGGTTTCCAACTGCATTTACCCCAGCGAGAGTGACGTAATTATTAGTCTCCGAATTTGGGATGGAGACAATTATCTTTATCTGATTCGTCTCCGGGATTATGTGCTTTTCTTTGTCATCCCAGTCGAAAAGCTGGATCGTATCCCCCTTATACAGACGCATGATTAAACGGGCATCGGGGTGAACTTCATTCCATGGCACATCCGTGCCGGATGCCTTGGACCAGAGATCGATACCATAGCGGAACCATTTCCCATCCGGACCTTCCAGTATATCGAGAAACAGGTTCTCGGCCGGTATCATCCATTTATATGGCTCGCCCGCCCTGGGTTTTCCTGCGCGGGCATGTATCTGCCTCGCACTTTCGTCGCGCACGAGTATCCGCAGGCGGCTGTGCCCGGCTTTTGTACTCCATTCAGAAAGCGCAGCCTTTAAGGCGCGCTCATCCTTCCACAGATGCCGAGTCGCTTCTTCCAGCTCCGTTCGGATCTTTTCGTCGCGAATCCGGCCGATCTCCCCGGGTTTCATATCGACAACCGGCTTTCGTTTCACCAGATTTCCGATGGTCCGGGCCGCATGGTTTTCGGGAACGTCGCGCACCAACCCATAGGCGCTGTCCTCATGCAGTTTCCCGCTGGGTGAGTGGTCAGGGCGATGACTGACGATAACCGACGCGATCCGCTGGCGGACCTCCTCTGCAAATCCTGCATAAGGTTCCGGCGCATCGGGAAGGAGACGGTCGAGCTCCTGCGCCCCCATCCGGCGCGCATAGGTTTGAAGGGTCTGTATCATGCGGCGGTCGATGGCCCCGACCGTTGCCGCGTCCAGTGCATGATGGCGGTGATCGTCACGGGTTTTGGCATTGTGGTCGGGCAGATAGAGGCCCCAGCGACGACGCAGCATCGCAGTCATGCGGCCCGGCAGCACCCAGACATTCGATGTGCCGTCATGCGGGAACAACGCCACCGCATAGGCGCGAACGACCTTGGCAAGATGCCCGGTCGCGTGAAGTTGGCGATCCTCGAACCCACGCCGGTTCTGCCATTCCTCCAATGCGCCGGGCAGGAACCGCCACAGCTTGTGCCGCATCCCCGGTGCGGCCTTTACCCGCGCGAGAATGGCATCCAGTTCCGCGCCCGACCAGGCATCGCCCGGTCCGCGCTTCCCCTTGATTCGGTTCGCCTTCCTGTAGCACAGCGTCTTGTTGCCGGGGCTATCCTCGAATGTATCCTCGAAGGGCAGGATATGGTCGATCTCCACCTCGTCCGAATGCAGTTTGTGCAGCGGGATCGGTTCGCCGGAATAGGGACATAGCCTGTCGGTCGGTGTCCTGCCCAGTTCCTCCCAAAGCCGCATCCGCAGCAGGCGATCCCCGGCCTTCGCGCCCTCGGCAAGCAACCCGGCTTCTTCCAGTTCGACCCGCCACCTGTCGTTGCGTTTGGTATTTTTGCGGATCTCGCTGTCGATCTCGATCAACTCCCGCGCCGACTTCGCCATGTCGCGGGTGGTTTCCAAAACGACCTGCGCGGGTTTACCGAATTCCCCGATCAGGGCGTTCATCACCCGGCGGAACTGGTTCAGCGCGATGTGCACTGTAGGGTTCGCGATGCGTCCGTAACGGATGTCATCCGGGTCGTTCGGATCGTTGGTGCCGGTGCCGATCATGCGCTGCAGTTCCGGCAGCCGGTTGTAGGGCGGGAGGAGGTCGAGGCCATTGCCGTGCCCGCGCAAGTTCGAGTGATGTCGCTCGATCCCCTCTCCGAACAGTCCGGCTTCGCTGGCCCGGATCACGGCATCGGAATAAACGATGACCTCGTGGCGAAACATCTGCACGATGGCACGGGTCGCGCGCTCACCCAGCATCAGGTGGCCGTCGGGAAGGGGAATTTTCTCGATACGTTCGGCAGTGTCGCGGGGCAGGGGGATTTCTGCAACCAGTCTTTCGATGGCACGCTCGGGCGATGCCTCCTCATCGAGGATCGTCAGCAAACGCAGACGCGTTTCATCGCCCATCCCGCGCCAGCGATCTGCCAGAGGCCCGGGTTTTTTCGCGGTTCCTGCAAAACGGGCGGCAACCTGGTTGCTGGCGAGCTCTTTCAGTCCGCCGGTTTCAAGATTGATTTCGGTGCTGCGCGGCAGTTTCAACTGGCTGCGCAATCCGCTCCAGGTCAGCTTCTCCCCGCTCATCAGATGCCTTGCCAGCAGGTCGCGCGCGGTTAGGTCCAGTCGGCCTTCTGACTGTCCATCCAGCAGCCGCAGCATGTTCAGTTGCTGAAGGATCAGGAATTCCTGCGCCAGAGGGTGCCATTTTGGCAGGCGCTCTTCCTCGGGAAAGAAGGTGCAGCGCCCGGGTTTGACCGGTTTCAGCGGGCGCTGGAAGAAGACAGCATCCCGGATGGCGGCCCTCGCGGCATCGGTCAGCGTGGAATGATGTTGCGCCTGTTTCCCCCAGATAAAGTCGAATTCTTCCTCCAGCATGGCCCGCTGCGGATAGAATTCATAAGCGGTTTCGCTGCCGGTGGCCTGTGGTCGTACCCGCACGAGTTGCTTTTTCGCGTGACGTGAGGCCAGCCAGGCACCATAGGTGGCGAAACCCTCGTCCCTCAGATTTTGCCGCAGGGTCGCGCTGGCCGAGGCGATCTTGCCGCTCTCGTCCTCGTTGCTGCGATCCGCCTTGCGATTGCTCTTGAACCCCCGATGTTTCGACATGTGCCAGATGGCCCGGCCAAGGTCATAGAGATCCGCCGGGCCCGCAGCAGCGCGGGCGCGCGCCTCGTAAGGGTCGATGGAAAAGAACCCGTCCCGCTCCGACGGGGGCATGAGCCTAAACCCGACCAGATGTTCAGCCAACCGGGTGCGGCGATCTATCCGGCGATCAGTTTGACGGCGTTGCTGGCGCGGCTGACGACGCCCTGCGGCGGCGGATTCCTTCGATTGCGGATCGCGCCCGGTCGGAAAGATGCGCGAGCCCAGTTTGACCAGGCCACAGATATGACCGTTGCCGTCAAGCCGGTAGACCGCCCAGCCAAGCGAGCCCGAACCCAAATCGAATGCAAAACGATACATTTCCGATCCCCGAGAAATCTCTTGTCAGCGAGCATAGGCGCAAGTAGATTGAAATTCCTAGCAGAAGAAGCCGCGTGGTCTTACCCGCGATAAGGTTTTAGACCACAAAATTGGGGCAGGCTGCGGCCTGCCCCAGCTTCCTTAGTCGGCATTCCATTACAGGTGACGGGCTTTTTGCGGCAGGGGCGAGGATTCCCGCTGGCTATCCCCGACTGCGCTTTGGACAACATCGGGCAGATCAGGCTGCCGACCCGACACCAAACTGGCTGTCAAACGCTGGATTGAGCCGGGTGATGATCGTGGTCTCGGGCTCTGGAACCGTCCCAATTGTGGCCGTCCCTCCGCCTCGCTACGACGCAGCGAAAATTTCTATGGCCTAGCCCAGCAGTTCGGAGTTCAGAAGCGGCTGTTTCGTGCCTGGCGTGGTGCTGGCGAAGGGCATTTTGGCGAAGCCGCCTGCAGGCGGCGTGCCATAGACGGCCTCACATGCCAGCGACATTCGGGACAGGCACATAATTGCCGGTGTTATGCGGAGCCGATCAGCGCGAGCGCCCCGAGTGAAGCCATTTTTGCAGACTATCTCTCCAATGAGTGAGGCTATCCTTACCGGAACCTCTTGAGCACTAAAGCTTTTCGTCCAAACCCTGAATCGTTTTGGCTTCCGCAGAAGCGTCGATCGTGATTCCCTTTGATCAGG
>NZ_JBHUEN010000010.1:0-107505 GCF_042680785.1 Paracoccus pacificus | reverse complement strand
CGGGCGGTCGCAGTCCCCGCTTCAAGCCGCTGATCTCGTCCGTTCAGAGGAATTCAGTGAAAAATCGAGGTGCCCACTTGTAAAAAACGGCATGCACAGCGACGCGCAGAAGCAAATCGACATTGCCGAGGCCTCTGGTGACAGGCGGTTGACGATCATCCCGTCGTCTCGGGCGGCAATGAAGGAAGCCGGCCTGCGTGTAGCGGACAACCCTCGGTGATCCATCCGGGCCACGTCACGGATTCGACCGCCTCGCCGTCGGACGGCTTACAGGTGCAGCCCTGCGCGACCGCCGGTGCTGATCCGGGTGCCGGGATATCGTCAGGATCGCTCATATCAGCACCGCTGCTTGCACTTGGGCCACGGTGATAGCCGTTGCCCGGTTTACATAGACCCCGCGCGCCCCGTCCCAGATCAGCATCGATTGTGCTGTGATCTGGCGATAGGCAGGATTGGCCGCCCACGACGTCAGGTCGATGATCTCGCCGGGCGACCAGTCGGTGATCTGCGCCGTGCCAGCGCGGCCGTTGACAAAGCGGTCCGCGCCCGCCCCATCCGACAAGGTGTCATCACCAAGCGCGATCAGCGTGTCATTGCCCGGTCCGCCCGACAGGCTGTCGGCACCCGCCCCGCCGTCAAGCAGATCATCACCGACATAGCCGATCAGTATGTCGTTGCCGCACGAACCGATCAGCATGTCGTCGCCCGCATCGCCATGAGCCTGGCCGTCGCCGGTCAGGGTCAGCGTGTCATTGGCCGCGCCACCCCGTATCGGGGCGCTGCCGCTAGTCAACACATCGTCGCCGTCGTCGCCCTCGCCCAGACCGCTGGCGCCGTTGATCACGATGCAGTCGTTACCAGCGCCGCCGTACAGCACGGAGCCGTTGGGCCCGAGCAGCGTGTCGTTACCGCCGTCCCCATCGGCCGTCATCCGAACCTGCGGCGCATAGATCACGTTGTCGCCGTCGTTTCCGGTGACGGTAGGATAGAGGGCAGCAAAAGCGCGATGTTGGCGGACGATACCATTCGCCACATGTATTTGTGAGATAAGGGAAAGCGGGCGCCGGTACGCTGTTCCCCCACGCTCAGGTCTGTCACCGTTATGGTTCGGATCCGGGCGGTTACCTGCGCCCCTTGCTTCGCCACATGGAGCCCCGGGATCGCTGTGCGTTGTTGCGAGTTGGCACGGCAGGTCCCGATAACCTTCACGCACGGGACGCTGAATATTTTTCCGAAATCCGCGCGAGCAGCAATGCGCCTTCCGCAGCGGTGGCCGCGTTTTGTGCCCGGACAGCTCACCATATCATAACTGACGAACCCACGTCCCCGCTGACGCTGGCTGCACCCCCCGGTTTCGGCCACCCACCCGCCCAAAAATTTACGCCCGCGTTACGCGCCCGCTCGCATTGCATATGGCGCCGTTACGCGCTGAAACGCCACCTTTTCGCCATGCTAACCACAACGGCGAAATACCATGACACTCCCTGACCTGATCTTTCCGGCATCCGGCCTTGCGCTTTTCGCGGCCGCGCGGCTGTCCCTTGCGCTGATCCAGCGGCTGGAGCGGTGAGATGACCGTCGATCTCATCCTCGGCGGCGGGCTGGCCGCGCTTTTGCTGATCTATTTCCTGTGCGCGCTGCTGGCGCCGGAAAGGTTCTGAGATGCTTTCCGATCTTCTGTTCTTCGCGCTGTTCCTCGCGGCCCTGACCGCTGCCGGGCTGGTGCTTGGCCCCTACATGGCCGGGGTGTTCACCGGACGGATCCGCTATCTCGCGCCCGTCGAGCGGTTGCTGTTACGCGCGGCGGGCACCGATGGCACGGGCCAGCGGTGGACCGGCTATGCGGCCGGCGTGCTGGCCTTCAACGCGGCGGGGTTCCTGCTGCTTTATCTGGTGCTGCGGCTGCAGGGCTATCTGCCCTTCAATCCGCAGGGCTTCGGCGCGATGAGCGCCGATCAGGCTTTCAACACCGCGATCAGCTTCATGACCAATACCAACTGGCAAAGCTATGGCGGCGAGACCACGCTGTCGCATTTCAGCCAGATGTTCGGCCTGACGGTGCAGAACTTCGTTTCCGCCGCGACCGGCATCGCGGTGGCGGTGGCGGTGGTGCGCGGGCTGGCCGCGCGGTCGACGCGGGACCTGGGCAATTTCTGGGTCGATCTGACCCGGGCGGTGCTGTATCTGCTGCTGCCCGGCGCGATCATCCTTGCGGTCCTGCTGGTCTGGCAGGGCGTGCCGCAGACGCTGGCCGGGTCCGTCACCGCCACCACGCTGGAAGGCGGCCAGCAGGTCATCGCCCAAGGGCCAGTGGCCAGTCAGGCGGCGATCAAGATGCTCGGCACCAATGGCGGCGGCTTTTTCAACGTCAACGCGGCCCATCCCTACGAGAACCCGACCGCGCTCAGCAACCTTTTGCAGATCTTCGCGATTCTGGTCATCCCCGCCACCTTCCCGTTCTTCTATGGCCGCATGGTGGGTGATCGCCGTCAGGGCTGGGCGATCTTCGCCGCGATGGCGGCGATGTTCGTGGCCGTGCTGCTGGCCGCCTATTTCGCCGAGGGCGCCGGCAACCCGCTTTACGCCGGCCTGACCGAACCGGGCACCGGCATGGAGGGCAAGGAGGTCCGCTTCGGGCTCGCCCAGACCGTGCTGTTCGAGGTCGCGACCACCGTCGCCTCCTGCGGCGCGGTGAATGCCATGCATGACAGCCTGATGGCGCTTGGCGGCATGATCCCCCTGTTCAACATGCTGGTGGGCGAGGTCATCTTCGGCGGCGTCGGCGCGGGCTTCTATGGCATGGTGCTTTATGTCGTGCTGACCGTGTTCCTGGCCGGGCTGATGGTCGGGCGCACGCCCGAATGGCTGGGCAAGAAGATCGAGGCGCGCGAGATGAAGCTGGCCGCCCTGACGCTGCTGGTGATGCCCGTGGGCGTGCTGGTGCTGGGGGCGGCCTCGATCCTGACCGGCAATGCCGCGGGCGCGGTGCAGGACGCGGGCCCGCACGGGCTGACCGAGCTGATCTATGCCTATACCTCGGGCACGGCCAATAACGGCAGCGCCTTCGCGGGCTTCGGGGCCAATACCGTCTGGCACAATACCATGATCGGGCTGGCCATGATGATCGGCCGCTGGGGCTATATCATCCCGGTGCTGGCGATCGCCGGCAGCCTTGCCGCCAAGCCGCGCGCCGAGGCCACGGCGGGAACCTTCCCGACCCATGGCACGGCCTTCACCATCCTTCTGGTCGCCACGATCCTGATCGTCGGCGCGCTGACCTTCCTTCCCGTGCTGGCCCTTGGCCCGATCGCCGAACATGTGTCGATCGCCGCCGGGCAAAGCTTCTGAGGCATAAGATGTCGAAACACGCAAAATCCGAACCGGGCCTGTTCGCGCCCGAAATCCTGCGCCCCGCCGCGCTTGCGGCCTTCGCCAAGCTGGACCCGCGCAAGCTGATGCGCAATCCGGTGATCTTCGCCACCGCCGCCGTCGCCGCCGTGACCACGGTGCTGGCCGTGCTCAACTGGTCCGAACCGGGCCGTGCCCTGTCTGTGCAGATCGTTCTGTGGCTTTGGGCGACGGTGATCTTCGCCAATTTCGCCGAGGCCGTGGCCGAGGGGCGCGGCAAGGCGCGCGCCGATGCGTTTCGCGCCACCAAATCCACCGCCAAGGCCAAGGCGCTGCTGAACGAGGGCAACCGCGAACTCTACGAAATGATCGACGTGTCCGATCTTGAAACCGGCGCGCTGATCCTTGTCGAGGCGGGCGACATCGTCCCGACCGATGGCGAGGTGATCGAGGGCGTGGCCTCGGTCGATGAAAGCGCCATCACCGGGGAATCGGCCCCGGTCATCCGGGAATCGGGCGGCGACCGGTCATCCTTGACCGGGGGCACGCGGCTGGTCAGCGACTGGCTGGTGATGCGCGTCACCGCGAAGCCCGGCGAGACGTTTCTGGACAAGATGATCTCGCTGGTCGAAGGCGCCAAACGCGCCAAGACCCCGAACGAGATTGCGCTGGATATCCTGCTGGCCGGGCTGTCGCTGGTCTTTCTGCTGGTGGTGGCGACGCTGCCGGTCTTTGCGGGCTGGTCGGGCGTCACCATCCCGGTGATCTGGCTTGCCGCGCTGTTCATCACGCTGATCCCGACGACCATCGGGGGCCTCTTGTCGGCCATCGGCATCGCCGGCATGGACCGGCTGGTCAAGGCCAATGTCATCGCCAAATCCGGCCGCGCGGTCGAGGCGGCAGGCGATATCGACGTGCTGTTGCTGGACAAGACCGGCACCATCACCTTCGGCAACCGCATGGCCGACGCCTTCCTGCCCGTCCCCGGCGCGACCGAGCGCGAGGTGGCCGAAGCCGCATTCGCCAGCAGCCTTGCCGATGACACGCCCGAGGGGAAATCGACCGTCGATCTGGCCGCCAAGCTGCACGGCCTGACCCAAGGCACGCTGCGGCAGGGGGCCAGCTTCGTGCCCTTCACCGCCCAGACCCGCATGTCGGGCGTCGATCTGGCCGATGGGACCGAGATCCGCAAGGGCGCCTCGGACGCTATGGCGCGGGCCTTTCCCCAAGGCGGTGCCGAGGCCGCCGAGCCGCTGGTCCGCCGGATCGCCATGTCGGGCGGCACGCCGCTGGTGGTGGCGCGGAACGGGCGCATCCTTGGCGTCATCCACCTGAAGGATGTCGTGAAGCCCGGCATCCGCGACCGCTTTGCCGAATTGCGCCGGATGGGCATCCGCACGGTGATGATTACCGGCGACAACCCCCTGACCGCCGCCGCGATCGCCGCCGAGGCCGGGGTGGATGACTTTCTGGCCGAAGCCACGCCCGAAAAGAAGCTGGAGCTGATCCGCGCCGAACAGGCCTCGGGCAAGCTGGTCGCGATGTGCGGCGATGGCAGCAACGACGCGCCGGCGCTGGCGCAGGCGGATGTGGGCGTGGCCATGAATTCGGGCACGCCGGCGGCGAAAGAGGCCGGCAACCTCGTCGATCTGGACAGCGACCCGACCAAGCTGATCGAGATCGTCATGGTCGGCAAGCAGCTGCTGATCTCACGCGGCGCGCTGACCACCTTCAGCATCGCCAATGACGTGGCGAAATATTTCGCCATCCTGCCGGCGCTGTTCGTCGCCGCCTATCCCGGTCTTGCCGGTCTTGACGTGATGGGCCTCGGGACGCCGCAATCGGCGATCCTGTCGGCGATCATCTTCAACGCGCTGGTGATCGTCGCGCTGATCCCGCTGGCGCTGAAGGGGGTGAAATACCGCCCGGCCTCGGCGGGCGCGCTGCTGTCGCGCAACCTTCTGATCTACGGCGTGGGCGGCCTGATCGCCCCGTTCATCGGAATCAAGCTGATCGACATTCTCGTCGACGCGCTGCATCTGGCCTGAGGTTTTCCCATGCTGACACAACTCCGCCCCGCGCTGACCCTGCTTGGCGCCTTCTCGCTGATCCTTGGGCTTGCCTATCCGCTGGCCATGACCGGCTTGGCGCAAGCGCTGATGCCCGCGCAGGCCAACGGCTCGCTGATTTCCCGCGATGGTGTTATCGTCGGGTCAAGCCTGATCGGGCAGAACTTCACCCGGCCCGAATATCTGCACAGCCGTCCCTCGGCCGTGGATTACGACGCCGCCGGTTCCGGCGGCTCGAACCTCGGGCCGTCCTCGGCCGAACTGCTGGCCCAGGTGCGGACCCGCGCCGCCGCCTTCGACCGCCAGCCCGCGCCGTCCGACATGGCGACGGCCTCGGCCTCGGGGCTTGATCCGCATATCTCGCTCGCGGCCGCGCTGGCGCAGGTGCCGCGCATCGCGGCGGCGCGGGGGCTGGACGAAGACCGCATCCGCGCCGCGATCAGGATCGCGACCACCGGACCGGCCTTTGGTCTGGTCGACGGCGCGATGGTGAATGTGTTGCGCGCGAACCTCGCGCTTGACGCTATGGATGCGTAAGGTCGCGCCATGAACGACGACAACCGCCCCCACCCGGAAGCCTTCCTGCCCGAAGCGAATGCCGAGGCAGCACCAGAGGCGTCGCCACGGGGGCGGCTGAAAATCTTCCTCGGGGCTTCGCCCGGCGTCGGCAAGACCTATGCCATGCTGGAAGAAGCCGCCGCCCGCCGCAAGGCGGGCAGCGATGTGGTGGCGGCGCTTGTCGAAACCCATGGGCGCACGGAAACGGCGGCGCTGCTGGCCCGGCTGGACCAGATCCCCCGGCGCGAGATTTCCTATCGCGACCGCCGCCTGACCGAGATGGATCTGGATGCGCTGCTGGCCCGGCGCCCCGGCCTCGCCCTGATCGACGAACTTGCCCATACCAACGCCCCCGGCTCGCGCCACCCCAAGCGCTGGCAGGATGTCGAGGAGGTGCTGGCCGCCGGGATCGACGTTTATACGACCCTGAACATCCAGCATGTCGAAAGCCTGAACGACGTGGTGGCGCGGATCACCGGCGTTCAGGTTCAGGAAACCGTGCCCGACGCCGTGTTGCAGATGGCCGACGAGATCAAGCTGATCGACCTGCCGGCCGACGATCTGATCCAGCGGCTGCATGACGGCAAGGTCTATATGCCGGCGGAAGCCGGGCGGGCGCTGGCGAACTTCTTTTCCAAGCCGAACCTGACCGCGTTGCGCGAACTGGCGCTGCGCACCGCCGCCAGCCGCGTCGATGCCGAGATGCTGGCGCTGACGCGCGGCATGGGGCGGACCGGGGTTCAGGACCGGTTGATGGTCTGTCTGGACGATCCGGCGACCGCCAAGGGGCTGGTGCGTGCGGGCCGGCGGATGACCGACCGCGCCCGCATCCCGTGGGTCGTGGCCCATGTGCTGACGCCGGGGATCGAGGCGCGGGGCAGCGCCGCCTCGGGCGCGATGATCGACGCGCTGCAACTGGCCGAACGCCTTGGCGCCGAAACCCGCACCCTGCATGCCGAACATGACGTGGCGGGCGCGTTTCTGGACGCGGCACAGCAGTTGAACGTGACCCGGCTGGTGGTCAGCCGCCCTGCCTCCGCCGGCTGGCTGGACCGGCTGAAGGCGCGGTTCTTCCCGCCCCTGACCGCAAGGCTGGTCGAAGCCGCCGGGGATTTCGAGGTGACGATCCTGACCCCGCTTGGCGATCGCGCCGTTGCCGCGCCGCGCGGCGCGCGCCCGCTCAATGGGCAGCGCTGGTTCCGCATCCTTGGGGAATCGCTGGCGGCCGCCGCCTTTTGCACGTTGATCGCCTGGCCGTTCTGGCATGTCCTGCCGGTCGCCTCGCTTGCGGTGATCTATCTGGTCGGCGTGCTGGCGGTCGGGATGCGGCGGGGCGTAGCGGCGGCGATCACGGCCAGCATCGTCAGCTTCCTGACCTATAACTTTTTCTTCACCGAACCCTATTATTCCTTCAAGGTCGCGGCCGAGGAATCGGTCGTCGCCCTGCTGGTATTCACGATCTCGGCGCTGTTCACCGGCACGCTGGCGGGGCGGCTGAAACGTCAGGTCGAGTTCATGCATGACGCGCAGGCGCGGACCGAGACCCTGTATGATTTCGCCCGCAAGATCGCCTCGGCCTCGACCACGGATGACGTGCTGTGGGCAGGGGTGGCGCATATCGCGCGCACGCTTGAATGTCATTCGCTGATCCTGATGCCGGGACCGCAGGGGCATCTGACGCAGGTGCAGGGGTTCCCCTCGATCGAAGAGGATCTGGACCCGATCTCGGACGCGGCGGCGCTCTGGGCCTTTCAGCGCGGTCAGGCCGCCGGGCGCGATACCGACACGCTGCCGGCGGCCGGCTGGATGTTCCTGCCTTTGGCCACGCAGGGCGCGCCGATGGGGGTGATCGGGCTGCGCTTTACCGACCCGAAGCGGCGCATGGACCCCGACACGCGCCGGTTGCTGAACGCGGTCGAGGATCAGGTCGCGGTCGCGGTCGAGCGGATCAAGGTCGGCGAGGATCTGGAGCGGGCACGGCTGACCTCGGAAACCGAAAAGCTGCGCGCGGCGCTGCTGAACAGCGTCAGCCATGACCTGCGCACGCCTTTGGTGACGGTGATCGGTGCGCTTTCAGCGGTCGCGGATGGCGGCTTGTCGCCCGCGCAGGATCGCGCCCTGACCGGGCAGGCTTTGGACGAGGCGCGGCGGCTGGACCGTTTCGTCGGCAATCTTCTGGGGATGACGCGGCTGGGCCACGGCGCGCTCGTCCCGCGCCTGCGCGGGGTTGAGGCGGCCGAGCTGATCGCCGCCGCCCGCGCCGATCTGGCCCGCGTGCTGGACGGGTTCACCGTCGCAGTCGATGTCGCGCCGGACACGCCGCCGGTGCTGGTCGATCCGCTTCTGATCGGCCAGGCGCTGTCGAACCTGCTGGAAAACGCCAGCAAATACGCGCCCGAGGGCAGTACCATCCGCATCACTGCCGCACCCGAGGACGCGCAGGTCGCCATCACCGTCAGCGACGAAGGCCCGGGCATTCCCCCCGCCGAACGCGGCAGCGTGTTCGATCTGTTCCACCGCGCGGTGCAGGGCGATGGCCAGCCCGCCGGAACCGGTTTGGGGCTTGCCATCGTCAAGGGCATGGTCGAAGCCAATGGCGGCAGCGTCGCCGCGATCGAGCCGCCGGCGGGGCGCGGTGCGGCCATCCGACTGCTGCTGCCTGCCGATTCGGCCGCCCCCGAGGAGATTGATGACTGACGCCACCCCTGCCCGCATTCTGGTGATCGAGGACGAGGCCCCGATCCGCCGATTTCTGCGGGTCATCCTTGAAGGCGCGGGCTATGCCATGGCCGAGGCCGCGCGCGGCCGCGAGGGGATCGAAGCTGCCGCCACCGGCGCGCCTTCGGTCGTGCTGGTCGATCTCGGGCTGCCCGATCTGGACGGCAAAGACGTGGTCGCCGCGATCCGCGAATGGTCATCGGTGCCGATCATGGTGGTGTCGGTCCGCGCGGATGAGGCCGAGATCATCACGGCGCTGGATGCCGGGGCGGATGATTATGTCACCAAGCCCTTCGCCTCGGGCGAGCTTCTGGCGCGGCTGCGGGCCCTGACACGCCGCCGCGGCCCGGACGACATAGCCCCGGTCATTACGGTCGATGATCTGACCGTCGATATCGCGGCGCGGATGGTGACGCTTGGCGAAACGCCCCTGCGGCTGACGCGCAAGGAATTCGACGTGCTGGCCCTTCTGGTCCAGAATGCCGGGCGGTTGCTGACCCATGAGCAGTTACTGCGCACCGTCTGGGGTCAGACCCACCTGAAGGACAGCCATTACCTGCGCGTCGCGATCGGCCACCTGCGCGAGAAACTGGGCGATGACGCCGCCGCGCCCCGTTTCATCTTCACCGAACCCGGCATCGGCTATCGCTTCGCCTCGGCCGCGAAGCGCGAAGATTAGGACAACGCGTTCACGCCACGGCGGTTTTCCGGCCGCCGCGCCGGTTCCGGGCACCACAGATATGCCCGACATCAGGACCCCGTTTGCATTGGGGCGACGTAAGCCGCGCGAAAGGAACGGGAACGACCGCCCCGCGTCTTGAACGCGCGGCTGAACAGGGATTGATGGGACTGTCTGCAACCGGCTGCCGCGCCGGATGCCGCAGATTTTCGCGCTGCGACGGCTAATATGTTGCTGCGGAAGACATTTCCGCCGCGATTTTTGCGATCAGGCCGATTCCCGCGGCGATACGCCCCTCTCTGATCGAGCTGTAGCCAAGCCGGAAATACGGGCAGATTTCGGGCGGAGTCTCGAAAAACACCGCGCCCGGCTCGATCAGCACGCTGGCCTGTTGCAGGCGCCGCGCCAAAGCCCCGCTGTCGACGCCGTCGCCGCCATGCACCCAGACGCTGGACCCCCCGGCGACAGGCGCCCCCGCGATCCGCAGGTCCGTGCGGGACATGGCGTCCTCAAGGATTTCACGGCGCTGGCGCAGGGTTTCGCGCAGCCGCACGATATGGGCGTCGTAATGCCCGAGCCCCAGAAAATAGGCCGTTATGCGCTGCAAATGGCTGGGCGGATGACGCAGCATGATCGACCGCAGCACCCGGGCCTGCGCGATCAGCGGCGCGGGCGCAACCATGTATCCGATCCGCAACCCCGGAAACAACGATTTGGAGAAGCTGCCCAGATAGATGACGCGGTCGTTCACATCGAGCGACTTGAGCGCCGGCGCGGGCGGCGCCAGATAGGACATCTCGAAATCATAATCGTCCTCGATGATCAGAAAATCCTGCCGGGCGGCGCGCGCGATCAGCTCACGCCTGCGGGACAGGGGCATCGTCGCGCCGGTCGGGATGTGGTGGCTGGGGGTAACGATCACCAGCCGCGCCTGTTCGGGCAGAATGGACGGATCCAGCCCCAGTTCGTCAACCGGCAGAAACGTCGTCGGGCTTTGGGCCCGGCGCAAGGTTTCGGCGAAATCGGGATAGCCCGGGTCCTCGGTCACCGCCAGCCGGTCGACACGCGCCAGCAGTTCGACCGCCAGAAACAGTGCGTTCTGCGCGCCAAGCGTGACCAGAACCTCGTCGGGATTGGCCGCTATCCCGCGACGCGGCAAGGTGTTCGAGCAGATATAGTCGATCAGTAACGGGTCATCCGCGCCATAGCGGTCGACCGCGAGATCGGCGAAATCGCGCGTGCCATGCGCGCGCCGCGCACAATCCCGCCAGGCGCTGTGATCGAACAGATCCGGGTCGGCCTGCCCGTAGATGAAGGGATAGCGATAGTCGCGCCAGTCGCTGGGCTTGCGGATGGTGCGGCGCGGCATCTGGTGATCCGACAACCAGCCGCTCCAATCCGGGGCCTGATTTTTGGGGCCGGCATGCACCGGCGTTCCCGACGATCCCGCCGCGTCGTGGTCCGGCCATTGCGACGTCGCGCGCAGCCGCCGATGCGGGACCGTGGCTGCGACCGCAATGCCTGAACGCGGCGCGGTTTCAAGGTAACCCTGACTGACAAGTATCTGATAAACCAGCGTTACCGTCATCCGCGACACGGAAAGACTTTCCGCAAGCCGGCGACTTGACGGCAATCGGGTGCCGGGACGCGCACGGCTTTCCAGAATCGCCCGGACAATCGCCGCCGCCAACCGCCCCTGAAGCGTCGGTGCCTCGTCGTCGCGCAGAAAGATCATTTCGGGGGAAATGCGGCTCTGCATCTGGACCTATCTTTTCTTGCATCTGGACATATCAATGAATCGCCCGCTCTGCAACATTACCCTGCGTCACGAAGCCGCAGTCGGGAGAGCTGTGGCCATATATCGGGAGGAAAAACGATGACCATGATGACCCGCCTGCTGGCAGGTGCCGCGACCGCTCTGGTGCTGGCGCTGCCCGTTGCCGCCAAGGAATACCGCATCGCCGTCGGCGATGGCGCCGGGGGCACGCAGGAAGCGCTTGGCAACGCGTTCACCGCCGCGTTGGCGGAACAGTCCGGCGGCAACATGACCGGGAAACTGTTCCTGAACGGCCAGCTTGGCAGCGAAGAGGATACCGTCAGCGCCGCCGCGACCGGAACGCTGGATTTCTCGATCCTCGCGATCAATAACATCACCCCCTTCTCGCCCACCGTCGGCACGCTGACGCTGCCCTATGTGATCCTGTCGCTGGAGGATGCGGAAAAGATCACCCAGGGTGAGATCGGGCAGCAGATGATCGACCAGACCATCGAGGACGCCGGCGTGCGCATCATCGGCTGGGGCTATTCGGGTTTCCGGGTGCTGACCAACTCGAAAAAGCCGGTCTCGACCGTGGCCGATCTGAAAGGGCTGGTCATCCGGGTGCCGAAGAACGAAATCATGATCGAGACCTACAAAAGCTGGGGTGTGAACCCCACGCCGATGTCGTGGAACGAAACCTTCGCAGCGCTTCAGCAGAAGGTCGTGGACGGGCAGGACAACCCCTACATGACCGTCTATGCGATGAAATTCGACGAGGTTCAGAAATACATCACCAACCTGCGCTACCTGTTCTCGATCGAGCCGCTGATCATCTCCGAGGCGGTGTTTCAGGACATGAGCGAGGATGAACAGAAGCAGGTGCTGGCCGCCGGTGAAGCCGCGACCAAGGCTTCGGCAGAATTCCTGCGCACCGAAGAGGCCAAGATCCGCGACGAGCTGGTAAAGCGCGGCATGGAAATCACCGAGCCCGCCGATGGCGAAAAGGAGTTCATTGATCTGGCGACGGCGGCGGTCTGGCCGAAATTCTATGATCAGATCGGCGGCAAAGAGGTGCTGGACAACGTGCTGACCTCGCTGGGTCGCCCGGCCGCGCCGTAAGGTTCCTCCCCGACTGGCGCGCGGGCTGGTTCCGCGCGCTTTTTTCATTTGTTCCGTAGCCGTCCCTTTCGGAGGCCCACCATGTCTGCGTTCTGGTCGTTTCTCGACAGGTTTGAAAGCCACGTCTGCCGGATTCTGCTGGCCGTGTTCGTGACGCTGCTGTTCGTGCAGATCGTCGCCCGCCAGATTTTCGGTTTCTCGATCACATGGATCGAAGAGCTTTCCGTGATCCTTTTCGTCTGGTTCGCCTATTTCGGGGCGTCCTATGCCGCCCGCATGGCCGCGCATAACCGGGTGACGTTTCACCTGAACATGATGCCCCGCAAGCAGGCCCGCATCATCGAGGCCATCGGTGACGCCTTCTGGATCGCCTTCAATGTCGTTTTCATCTGGTATGCGATCGAGTTCATCAGCCGCCTGAAGCCTTTCGTGAAGGCCCAGACGCTCGGCTGGGAAATGCGCTATGTCTATATGGCGCTGCCGATCGCCTTCACGCTGATGACCATCCGCATCATCCAGGTGAATTATCTGAAACTGGTCCGTGGTGTCGACCCGGCCGACCCTGACCGCGTCACCGTCGAGGCCGTGCTTGAATTGGCCGAAGACGAAAAACGCGCCTATGATCGGGAGCATCGCTGATGGATAACCTGCTGGTCGAAATCCTGTTCGGCTCGTTCTTCGCGCTGATGATCCTCGGCGCGCCGATCACCGTGGCGCTTGGCGTCGCCGCGCTGGCCGCGATGCTGTATCTGGGCGACAACCCGATCAAGATGGTGCAGATGGCGTGGTCCTCGGTCGGGTCCTTCCCGCTGATGGCGCTGCCCGCCTTCATCCTTGCCGGCGCGCTGATGGAGGCCGCGGGCCTCAGCCGCCGGCTGATCGCCGTCGCCGAAAGCCTTGCCGGTCCCTTCACCGGCGGCCTTTCCGCCGCCACCATCATCGCCTGCCTGTTCTTCGGCGCGATCTCGGGTTCCGGCCCCGCCACCACCGCCGCCGTCGGCATGCTGATGATCCCGGCCATGGTGCGCCAGAACTACGGCGCCGGCTATGCCGCCTCGGTCACCGCCGCGGCCGGGGGTCTGGGCATCATCATCCCGCCCTCGATCCCGATGGTCATCTACGGCATTTCGGCGATGGGTCTGCAACCCGACCCCGCCGCCGTCGAAACCTATGGCCAGTTCCAGTCGGTGTCGATTTCCAAGCTGTTCATCGCCGGCTTCCTGCCCGGCGTGGTGATGGCGGGCGGTCTCTTGATCATGAACTACATCCGTTGCCGGATGCGCGGTTTCCACGGCTCGGACGAACCCCTGTCGCTGCACAAGGTCGCCTGCGCCTGCTACAAGGGCTTCTGGGCGCTTCTGGCCCCGGTCGTGATCCTGGGCGGCATCTATACCGGCCTGTTCACCCCGACCGAAGCCGCGATCGTCGCCATCTTCTATACCCTGTTCGTGGGCCTGTTCATCTATCGCGAACTGGATCTGACCGAGGTGATCAAGTCGCTTGACACCACGACATGGCTGGCCGGGCGCGTTCTGCTGGTGCTGTTCGCGGCTACGATCTTCGGCCGGGTGCTGGTCGAGAACAACATCCCCGGCGTGATCGCGGGCGGTATCCTGTCGCTGACCACCAATCTTTACCTGATCTGGGCCATGGTCATCGGTCTCTTGCTGATCGTCGGCATGTTCATGGAGACGCTGGCCGCGATCATGATCCTTGTGCCGGTGATGCTGCCGGTCGCCTATATGGTCGGCATCGACCCGATCCACTTCGGCATCGTGATGATCTGCACGCTGTCGGTCGGCTTCCAGACCCCACCCTTGGGCGAGAACCTGTTCATCGCCTCGGGCATCTCGGGCGTCTCGATCGAGCGGATCAGCCTGCGGGCCATTCCCTTCGCGATCTCCTCGGTCGTGGCAATCTTCATCATCGCCTCTTTCCCGGCCATCGCCCTTTGGCTGCCGCGGATGCTGGGCTATTAACGAAAGGATAAAATCCCATGTCACGCAACCTGACCGCCGACGATCTGAAGGCCACCTTCGACGCCTTCAACCGCCACGACATCGACGCCGTGATGACCAAATTCGCCGATGACTGCGTGTTCTTCACCGTGGCGGGCGACAATGAATATGGCAACCGGATCGAGGGCAAGGACGCCATCGCCAAGGCCTTCGTGAATGTCTGGACCTCGATGCCGGATGTCGAATGGGCCGACCACAGCCATTTCATGTCCGAGGACGGCACCCGCGGCGTCAGCCAATGGACCTTCCGCGCCACCAATCCCGACGGCACCCGCACCGAGGTTCAGGGCGCCGACCTGTTCCGGATCAAGGACGGCCAGATCGTCGAGAAACAGGCCATCCGCAAGCAACGCCCCGCCATTCCCGCCAAGTGAGGTCTGCCATGCAGGCAATCGAAAAACGTCCCGGATCGGTCCCCTTCGATCCCTATTATGACCCGATGACGGCGCGCGCGCTGGGTCCGCGCAGCGATTATGCCCCGACCTACTGGATCGGCACCGCCGGGCCCGCCCCGGAAGATGACGGCCCCGTCACCGGCGACATGGATGTGGACGTGGCGGTGATCGGCTCGGGCTATACCGGGCTTTCGACCGCCATCCATCTGGCCAAGATGCACGGCATCAAGGCCACGGTTCTTGAAGCCAATGGCGTCGCCTACGGCTGCTCGACCCGCAACGGCGGGCAGGCGCAGATCAGCTCGGGCCGGCTCAAGCGCAGCCAGTGGATCGACCGCTGGGGCCTCGACGTGGCCAAAGGCATGCACGCCGAGATATCCGAGGCTTTCGCCCTGTTCCGCGACCTGATCCGCGATCCCAATATCGACTGCGACCCGCAGGAAGGCGGCCATTACTACATCGCCCACAAGGCGTCGATGATGGCCCCGCTGGAGTCCGAGGCCAAGCTGCTGCGCGACACCTTCGGCTATGACGCCCGGATGCTGTCGCGTGACGAATTGCACGCCACCGTCGCCCGCGACATGGAGGCCCATGGCGCCATGTGGGAGGCGGACGGGCTTGGCATCCACGCCGCGAAGCTGGCCTTCGGCTATCTGAAACTGGCGCGGTCGCTGGGGGCCAAGGTCCACACCGACAGCCCGGTCCAGACCTGGGAATACAAGAACGGCGTGCATCTGCTGCGCACCCCCGGCGGCACCGTCCGCGCCAAGCGCGTTGCGGTGGCGACCGCCGCCTATGCGCCGCGCGGGCTGAACCCGCGGGTGCGCGACCGGCTGATGCCGATCATGTCGAACAGCATCGTGACGCGGCCGCTGACCGACAGCGAACTGGCCGAGGTCGGCATCCAGAAGCTGTCGCCGCTGACCGATACGCGCACGCTGCGCCACTATTATCGTCTGCTGCCCGATAACCGGCTGCAGATCGGCTCGCGCGCCGCGATCACCGGCAAGGATGCCGCCAACCCGGCGCATCTGAACGCGCTGAAGGAAGGCATGGCCCGCAAATTCCCGGCCCTGCGCGGCATTGATCTGGATTACTCGTGGTGGGGCTGGGTCGATGTCAGCCATGACATGATGCCCCGCATCACCGGCCTGCCCGACATGCCCGGCGCCTTCTATGCGCTTGGCTATGGCGGCAACGGGGTCATGTATTCCGCCATGGCCGGTCGCCGCATGGCGCAACTGGTCGCGGGTGAGGCGGTGCCAGACCTGCCGATCTTCAACACCGAATTGCCGCATGAGGGCTGGAAAACCCCGTTCCGGCGGCTGGGCCAATGGGGCCTGTATCAACTTTATCACTTCCGCGACGAACGCAAATAAGGAGCGACGCCGATGAAAATGACAACCGAAGAAGCCTTTATCAAAGTCCTTCAGATGCATGGGATCGAGCAGGCGTTTGGGATTATCGGCTCGGCGATGATGCCGGTGTCCGACCTGTTCCCGAAGGCCGGGATCACCTTCTGGGATACCGCGCATGAAACCAATGCCGGACTGATGGCCGATGGCTTCACCCGCTCGACCGGCAAGATGTCGATGATGATCGCGCAGAACGGCCCGGGCGTCACCGGCTTCGTCACCCCGGTCAAGACCGCCTACTGGAACCATACGCCGCTTTTGCTGGTCACCCCGCAGGCCGCCAACAAGACCATCGGTCAGGGCGGTTTCCAGGAAATGGAGCAGATGCGCCTGTTCGCGGATTCGGTCTGCTATCAGGAGGAGGTCCGCGACCCCTCCCGCATCCCCGAGGTGCTGAACCGGGTGATCATGCAGGCATGGCGCAACTCGGCGCCCGCGCAGATGAACATCCCGCGCGATATGTGGACGCAGGTGATCGACGTCGATCTGCCGCAGGTCGTGGCCTTCGAGCGTCCCTCGGGCGGCGAGGAAGCCGTGGCCGAGGCGGCCCGTCTGCTGTCCGAAGCCAAGTTCCCGGTCATCCTCGCCGGTGCGGGCGTGGTCCTGTCGGGGGCGATCCCGGATGTGGGCATGCTGGCCGAGCGGCTGGAGGCGCCGGTCGCCTCGAACTATCAGCACAACGACGCCTTCCCCGGCTCGCACGCGCTGTCCGTTGGCCCCTTGGGCTATAACGGCTCGAAAGCGGCGATGGAGCTGATCGCCAAGGCCGATGTGGTGCTGGCGCTCGGCACCCGTCTGAACCCGTTCTCGACCCTGCCGGGCTATGGCATCGACTATTGGCCGAAGGACGCCAAGATCATTCAGGTCGACATCAATGCCGACCGGATCGGGCTGACCAAGAAGGTGACGGTCGGCATTCAGGGCGACGCCGCCAAGGTGGCGCGCGGCATTCTGGCCCAGCTTTCGCCCAATGCCGGCGACGCCGGGCGCAAGGAACGCCGCGACCTGATCGCCCAGACCAAATCGCGCTGGGCGCAGGAACTGTCCAGCCTCGACCACGAGCAGGACGATCCGGGCACGGTCTGGAACGAGGAAGCGCGCGAGCGTGACGGCGACCTGATGTCGCCCCGTCAGGCATGGCGGGCGATCATGCAGGCGGTTCCGGCCGATGCCATCATCTCCTCGGACATCGGCAACAACTGCGCCATCGGCAACGCCTATCCGACCTTCGAGGCCGGGCGGAAATACCTTGCCCCGGGCCTGTTCGGTCCCTGCGGCTATGGCTTCCCGTCGATCCTCGGCGCCAAGATCGGCAATCCCGACACGCCGGTGATCGGCTTTGCGGGCGACGGTGCCTTCGGGATCTCGATGAACGAGATGGTCTCGGTCGGGCGCGAGGGCTGGCCGGCGGTGACCATGGTGATCTTCCGCAACTATCAGTGGGGCGCCGAAAAGCGCAACACGACGCTGTGGTATGCCAACAACTTCGTCGGCACCGAGCTGAACCGCGAGACCACCTATGCCGGCATCGCCGAGGCCTGCGGCGTGCGCGGGGTGCAGGTGAAAACCTCCGAGGATCTGACCCACGCGCTGCATGAGGCGGTCGAACGCCAGATGAAGAACAAGGAAACCACCTTCATCGAGGTTCTGCTGAATCAGGAACTGGGCGAGCCCTTCCGCCGCGACGCCATGAAGAAACCGGTCCCGGTGGCCGGCGTCGACAAGGCCGACATGCGCCCGCAGAAAGGCGCGGTCTGAGAACGGCCGGGCCGGGGCGCCAAGCGCGCCCCGCCCATACAGTGACGGCCGCCGCCGCAACGACGGCGCGGCGGCCCGGCAGGAACCGCCTTTCCCTTGGGCTGCAGCGGTTCCATCCCTTTCCTTCCGGCGCGGGGCATTCCCTTTGCCGGAAGGTATTCCGACCCTGACCGGAGACGACAATGCTGACCTCCATGATCCCCTCGCGCGGCACGCTGACCGATGCCTTTCCCGGCTTTGCCGTCTCGGTTCTCGTCGCCGCGACCGCGCAGTTCCTGTCCGACCATTACGGCGCGCCCGCGATGCTGCTGGCGCTGCTGCTGGGGCTGGCGCTGAACTTTCTGGCTGATGAGGGCACCCGCACCGCGCCGGGCATCGCCTTCACCGCCCGCACCGTCTTGCGGCTGGGGGTGGCGCTGCTGGGCGCGCGGATCTCGGTCGACATGCTGGCCGCGCTTGGCGGGGCCTCGATCGCGCTGGTGGTGGCCGGGGTGATCCTGACCATCCTGTTCGCGCTGGTGGCCAGCCGCTTCGTCGGACGGGGCTGGCGCTTTGCGCTGCTGACCGGCGGCTCGGTCGCGATCTGCGGCGCCTCGGCCGCCATGGCCATCGCGGCGGTGCTGCCGAAGCACGAGAAATCCGAACGCGATCTGGTCTTTACCGTGCTGTCAGTCACGGTGCTTTCGACCGTCGCCATGGTGCTTTACCCGATGCTGTCCAATGCCTTCGGCTTCACGCCGCGCGACAGCGGGGTGTTTCTGGGCGGCACCATCCACGACGTGGCGCAGGTGGTCGGCGCGGGCTTTTCCATCGGCCCCGAAACCGGCGAGACGGCGACACTGGTGAAGCTGATCCGGGTGTCGATGCTGGCGCCGGTGGTCTTGTGCTTCTCGCTGGTGATCCGGGCCCGCGGGCTGGCCGATACCGATGGCGGCAAGGCGCCGCCGCTGCTGCCGGGCTTCGTCATCGGCTTTCTGGTGCTGGCGGCGCTGAACAGCTTCGGGCTGATCCCGCAGGCGGTGTCGGACGTGGCGGGCGATCTGTCGCGCTGGGCGCTGCTAATCTCGATCGCGGCGGTGGGCATCAAGACCTCGCTGAAGAAGATGCTGGAAGTCGGCGGCGGTGCCATCGCGCTGATCGTGGCCGAGACCATCTTCCTTGGCGTCTTCGTCGTCGCCGGGCTGCACTTCCTGGGCTGAGGCCAACGCCGTGACGGCCCCCGCACGCCCCTCTCCACAGCCTTTATACCGGGCGTACAGCGCCGGTACACGGCCGAGGGGCGACGCGGGGCGCGCGCGCGCGTAAGACATCATTCGTTGCGCGGGCCGCGCGCGACCTTCAACAGCCATTGCCTTCTGAAAGGGCCGCCGCCATGACACCGCTTGAACGTATCTTCGATGCCGCCCGCGCCACGCCGCGCCACATCATCCTTTCCGAAGGCGATGATCCGCGCGTGGCCGAGGCTGCGCGGCGCCTGACCGCCGAAGGTCTGGCCCGCATCACCCTGATGAACGGTCCCGAGCTGCCGGGCATCACCACGCTGGTCCCGGCCGAAGCCGCCGATCTGGCCGCACTTGCCGACCGCTGGCATCAGATGCGCGCGGCCAAGGGCATGACCGCCGAACAGGCGCTGGCCGAGATGCGCGACCCGATCCGGCAGGCGGCGATGCGGGTGCATCTGGGTCAGGCCGACGGCACCGTCGGCGGCGCGGTCGCGACCACCGCCGATACCGTGCGCGCGGCGCTTCAGGTGATCGGCCGCGCCCCGGGGGCAAGCATCGTTTCCAGCTTCTTCCTGATGCTGGCCCCGGCGCCGGACGGCCCTATCGGCGAGGGCGTGATATTTGCCGATTGCGGGCTGATCGTCGATCCTGACGCGGGTGAACTCGCCGCCATCGCCCGCTCGGCCGCGCAATCCTGCCGGCAATTGCTGGACCAGACGCCCCGCGTCGCCCTGCTGAGCTTTTCGACCATGGGGTCGGCCAATCACCCCAGCCTGCAGAAGATCCGCGAGGCCTTGGCGATGATCCGGGCGGCGGAACCGGACCTGGAGATCGACGGAGAATTGCAGTTCGACGCGGCGCTTGACGATGCCGTTCGCGCCAAGAAGGCGCCGAACAGCCGCCTGACCAGCCGGCCCAATGTGTTCATCTTTCCCGATCTCGCCTCGGGCAACATCGGCTACAAGATCGCCCAGCGTCTGGGCGGACTGACCGCGGTCGGCCCGATCCTGCAAGGCCTTGCCCGCCCCGCCAACGATCTGTCGCGCGGCGCCTCGGTCGACGATATCATCGCCGCATGCGCGGTCACGGCCGTTCAGGCGGCGGGCACTGCCCAAAAGGATTGACGGGCCAGCGGACCGCCGCCTGATGGGGCGCAGCGGTCCGACCCGGCAAACGGAAACGGACGCCGGCGGCCGGTGTCGCGTCGGGCACAGTCCTGACCACCCCCCGCCTTCCAACTATAGCGCCTCTTTCAGCGGACTGGTCGAGACGCCAAGCTCGGCCGACAGGCTGCGCTCGTTCAGACACTCGCCGTATGTGGTCCGATATGATCGCATTCGGTCAGAATCTGATACATCAGCTTTCAAACCATGTTCCGAGTGCTGTCCCTCGCCGCATGATTGGTTATGAACGCATGGGATGGCGGGGCTGTCTCCGACGCCGGAGAATGGAGGGCCGACGCGGAAAAACCGGCCTCAGCCGGCGGGGTTCATGTTCGGATGGATATACCCCAGCACCCGCCCGCCGGCGTCGACGCGGCAGAGATGCAGCCGGTTGCCGTCCCGCGCCTCGATCATCGCAACGCCGTCTTGGGTCGAGGCCCAGGTCGATCTGACATCCGCCACCGGTCGCCGGATATGCGCGGCGATCGCTGCCGTACAGGCCGATTCCTGCATGGCGCGCAAATCCGGCCCGGCATCGGGCTGTGTCGCCGGCTGGTCCTGAACGCAGGCCGTAAGCATTGCCAATGGGACAAGGGCGATCATCGGGCGCATGGCATATCTCCGCATCTGGAGCCGGAGCGTCAGCATAGCATCGAAGGCCGGTTCTGGACAGATCGGCGACGGCACGCCGGGTCCGATCTCAACGCGCGATCAGCATGTCCTGACGCGCCTCGACCAGATCATAGAGCAGCCCGATCGCGGTACGCTCGCGCGGGGCGTCGCGCTGATCGCGGTGGCAGGACAGCCAATAGGTGCGGACCAGATGCACCTCATCCGGCAAAAGCTGCACAAGATCGGGCCGGGTGCTGGCCATGTAATGCGGCAGGATGCCAAGCCCCAATCCCTGCCGAACCGCCGTCATCTGCGCGAAGATGGACGAGCTTTCCATGGTCGGGCGGATGCGCGGGTTGACCTCGCTCAGATAATCCAGCGCCGGCGCGAATATCATGTCGTCGATATAACCGATGAAGGGATGGGCGGTCAGGTCGTCCCGGGAACGGATCGGCGCCGCCTGCGCCAGATAGCTGCGGCTCGCATACAGGTGCAGCGTGTAATCCGTCAGCTTTTCAACCCGGTAGGGCGTGCTTTTGGGCGGATCGAGCGAGATACCGATGTCCGAGGATTTTCGCGACAGCGCCATGATCTGCTGGATCGAGACAAGCTCCAGCGACAGCCCGGGCAGCTTGCGGCGAAACTCGGGCAGGAACTGCCGGCAGAACAGATCACAGAACCCCTCCGGCACATTGAAGCGAATCACCCCCGACACGGCGGCGGCGGTCCCGGCCAGCTCCTCGCGCAGATCGGTCGCGCTTTTCTCGATCCGCTCGGCCAGCGCGCGCAACTGCTCGCCCGCCGGTGTGGTCCCGTAGCCGCGGGGGTTCCGCTCAAAAAGGCGGCAGTTCAGCGCCATTTCCAGCCGCTCGACCCGGCGCGCCACGGTGACATGGCTGGTCCGAAGCTGTTGGGACGCCCGCGTCAACTGGCCGGTCCGCGCCACTGCAAGAAAATATTGCAGATCGTCCCAAACGAATGGCAGCCCCGTCACGACCCCTCCTGCCCGCAAACACCATAAAGATTTCGTACAGACTCTGTATGAAATATGCAGCCATCTGTCACTTGTCTTACATGACGGCGGATGGTTAGTCTTTGCATGTCGGGGCGTAGAGGAGCCGTCCGGATACGCTGGGACACATCATAACAGGACGGGGCGCCCGGAACGGGTCAAGCTCGGCCATGTCCAATTCGACGTTAATGGGAGGATACCATGAAGAAACTGCTACTGTCGGCAACGGCGCTTTGTGTGCTGGGGGTCCCGGCCCTTGCGCAAGTCTCGGATAACAAGGTCAAGATCGGGATTCTCAACGATCAATCTGGCGTCTATGCCGATTTCGGCGGGAAATGGTCGTTCGAGGCCGCAAAAATGGCGGTCGAGGATTTTGGCGGCAAGGTTCTTGACGCCCCGATCGAGGTGGTGACCGCCGACCATCAGAACAAGCCCGACATCGCGTCGAATATCGCCCGGCAGTGGTACGATACCGAACAGGTCGATTCGATCATGGAGCTGACGACCTCGTCGGTGGCGCTGGCGGTGCAGGCGCTGTCGAAGGAAAAGAACAAGATCACCATCACCACCGGCGCCGCGACGACCGAACTGACCGGCGCGCAATGCACCCCGATCGGCTTTCACTGGGCTTATGACACCCATGCCTTGGCCGTCGGCACCGGCGGCGCGCTGGTGGAACAGGGCGGCGATTCCTGGTTCTTCCTGACCGCGGATTATGCCTTTGGCTACTCGCTGGAAGAGCAGACCGGCAATTTCGTCAAGGCCAAGGGCGGTCAGGTTCTGGGCTCGGTCCGCCATCCTCTGGCGACGACCGATTATTCCTCGTTCCTGCTGCAGGCGCAGGCTTCGGGCGCCAAGGTCATCGGTCTGGCCAATGCCGGCGCCGATACGCAGAACGCCATCAAGCAGGCGACGGAATTCGGCATCGTCGCAGGGGGCCAGCGGCTGGCGGCGCTGCTGTTCACGCTGTCCGAGGTGAACGGCATCGGGCTTGAAGCCGCCCAAGGGCTGAACCTGACCGAAAGTTTCTATTGGAACCGCAACGCGGAATCGGCCGAATTCGGCAAACGTTTCATGGAACGGACCGGCCGCATGCCGAACATGATTCAGGCCGGCACCTATTCGGCCGTCCTGTCCTATCTGAAGGCCATCGAGGCCGCCGGCACCGATGAAACCGAGGCCGTGGCCGCCAAGCTGCATGAACTTCCGGTCAAGGATGTCTTTGCCGAAAACGGCAAGGTTGCACCGAACGGGCGGATGATTTCGGACGTATATCTGATGCAGGTCAAGAAGCCGGGCGAAAGCGACATCCCGTGGGATTACTATAACGTTCTGGCCACGATCCCCGGCGACGAGGCCTATCTCGACCCCGCCAAAAGCGGTTGCCCGCTTGTGACGCAATAAGTCGTCCGACCATGGCAATGCCTGCTGTCGATACGCAGGACCAGCCGCGGGTGGTGTTGTCCGCCCGCGGCCTCGGTCGGGATTTTGGCGGGTTCACCGCCGTCAACGACGTCGATCTTGATGTCCGGCATGGCCTGATCCACGCGCTGATCGGGCCGAACGGCGCCGGCAAGACCACGGTTTTCAACCTGCTCACGAAATTCCTGCAACCCACGCGCGGCACGATCACGCTGCTGGGCACCGATATCACCCGGATGCGGCCGGATCGGGTGGCGCGCATGGGGCTTGTGCGTTCGTTCCAGATCTCGGCGGTGTTCCCGCATCTGACCGTGCTTGAGAATTTGCGCGTCGCGCTGCAACGCCCGGCCGGGCTTGCCGTTCAGTTCTGGCTGCCGCTGTCGACGCTGAACCGGCTGAACGCGCGGGCCGAGGCGTTGATTGATGATCTGGGTCTGACGGCGTTTCGTGACACCCGCGCCGCCGACCTGTCCTATGGCCGCAAACGCGTGCTGGAAATCGCGACGACGCTGGCGCTGGACCCCGAGGTCCTGCTGCTGGACGAACCGATGGCCGGCATGGGCGGCGAGGATGTGCAGATGGTCGCCGACATCATCCGCAATGTCGCCCGCGACCGGGCCGTGCTGATGGTGGAGCATAACCTTGCCGTGGTCGAGGACATCTGTGACGAGGTCACCGTCCTGCAACGCGGCAAGATCATCGCGCATGGCGATTATGCGACCGTATCCGAAAACCCGCAGGTCCGGACCGCGTATATGGGGACCGAGGCATGACGAACCCGCTTCTGGACGTGAAGGATCTGCACGCGTGGTACGGCGAAAGCCATGTCCTGCACGGCGTCGACATGCATGTCGCGCCGGGCGAGACGGTGTGCATTCTGGGCCGCAACGGCATGGGCAAGACCACCACCCTGCGCAGCATCATGGGCATTCTGCGCCAGCGCCAAGGGCAGATCCTGCTGAACGGCCGCGACATCATGAACATACCGCTGCACCACACCGCGCGGGCCGGGCTGGGTTTCGTCCCCGAGGAACGCGGCATATTCGCAAGCCTCTCGGTGCATGAAAACCTGATGTTGCCCCCAAAGGTGGCCGATGGCGGCATGTCGGTGGACGAAATCTATGATCTGTTCCCGAACCTTCTGGAGCGCCGGAACAGCCCCGGCACCAAGCTGTCGGGTGGCGAGCAGCAGATGCTGGCCATGGCGCGGATCCTGCGCACCGGCGCCAACTGTCTTTTGCTGGACGAGCCGACCGAGGGGCTGGCCCCGGTCATCATCCAGCGCATCGGCGAGGTGCTGAGCAGACTGAAGGAACGGGGAATGACCGTGGTGCTGGTCGAGCAGAACTTCCGCTTCGCCTCAAAAATCGCCGACCGGTTCTATCTGATGAACCACGGCCGGATGGCGGCGGAATTCCCGGTATCGGATCTGCCGCGGCAGGCCGAGATGCTGCAAGCGGCGCTGGGGGTCTAGATCATGACGATGATATTCGGAATCCCCCTACAAGCGCTTTTGGGTCAGCTTCTGGTCGGGCTGATCAACGGTTCGTTCTATGCGCTGCTGTCGCTGGGGCTGGCGGTGATTTTTGGCCTTTTGCGGGTCATCAACTTCGCCCATGGCGCACAATACATGCTGGGCGCATTCACCGCGCTGTTGCTGTCGACGGTTGCCGGGATCGGCTATTGGCCGGCGCTGATCCTTGCGCCCGTTCTGGTGGCGCTGTTCGGCGCGGTCATCGAGCGCGGGATGCTGTCGCGGCTTTACAATCTGGACCCGCTTTATGGGCTGTTGTTCACCTTCGGTCTTGCCTTAGCGATCGAGGGCACGTTCCGGTACTTCTACGGCGCCTCGGGCCAGCCCTATTCGGTGCCCCCGGCTCTGGGCGGCGCGGTCAATCTGGGTTTCATGTTCCTGCCGATCTATCGCGGCTGGGTCGTCGTGGTCTCGCTTGTGGTCTGTCTGGGCATCTGGCTGCTGATCGAGAAAACCAAACTGGGCGCCTATCTGCGCGCGGCGACCGAAAACCCGACTTTGGTGCAGAGTTTCGGTGTGAACGTGCCTTTGCTGCTGACGCTGACCTATGCGCTGGGGGCCGGGCTTGCCGCCTTTGCCGGGGTTCTGGCCGCGCCGATCTATCAGGTCAGCCCGCTGATGGGGTCGAACCTGATCATCATCGTCTTTGCGGTGGTCGTGGTGGGCGGCATGGGGTCGATCATGGGCGCCATCGTCACCGGCTATCTTCTGGGCATAGCCGAGGGCCTGACCAAGGTCTTTTACCCCGAGGCCTCCAATATCGTGATCTTCGTGATCATGGCCATCGTGCTGGTCCTGCGGCCCGCCGGACTGTTCGGAAAGGAAACCTGACATGGCAAATGCGCAGCTTGCGACATCCGCGCGTCCGGCCCGGGCAGGCCAACCCGGCGCCGCGAAGATACGGCTTGCGTTTCTGATCATCGGCCTCGCGGCGCTGATCGCGGCACCTTATCTGTTCTATCCGATCTTCGTCATGAAGATCTTGTGCTTCGCGCTTTTCGCCTCGGCCTTCAACCTGCTGCTTGGCTACACCGGGCTTTTGTCCTTTGGTCACGCCGCGTTCTTCGGCGGCGCCGCCTATATCACCGCCCATGCCTGCAAGGTCTGGGGTTTCCCGCCCGAACTGGGGGTGTTGCTGGGGGTCGTCTTTGCCGCCTTTCTGGGGTTGATCATGGGGGCCGTCGCCATCCGCCGGCAGGGCATCTATTTCGCCATGATCACGCTTGCGCTTAGCCAGATGTTCTTTTTCTTCTGCCTTCAGGCCAATTTCACCCATGGCGAGGACGGCATCCAGTCGGTTCCGCGCGGCATGCTGTTCGGCATCTTCGATCTGTCCCAGACCATGACGATGTATTTCTTCGTTCTGGGCGCGTTCCTGATCGGCATCTTCGCGATCTGGCGCATCGTCAATTCGCCTTTCGGAATGATCCTGAAAGCCATCCGCGAGAATGAGAACCGGGCGATCTCGCTGGGCTATTCGGTCGCGCGCTACAAGCTGGCCGCTTTCGTGATGTCGGCCGCGCTGGCCGGGCTTGCCGGATCGGTCAAGGCGCTGGTGTTTCAGTTCGCGACCCTGACCGATGTCGCATGGCAAATGTCGGGCGAGGTCATCCTGATGACCCTGCTGGGCGGTATCGCGACGCTTTTGGGCCCGATCGTCGGCGCCGGGCTGGTCGTGACCTTGCAGAACTATCTGGCCACCTCGGATTTCCCGGTGACCATCGTGACGGGCGTGGTCTTTATGCTGTGCGTCCTGTTGTTCCGGCGCGGGCTGGTGGGCGAATTCTACGCCTCACGGCTTGGTCGGTGGCTGGGCTTCCGGGCCGAGAACTGATTTCGGCGACCGGCCGCACTGAACGCGGGCCGGCGCCGGCACCCGTGCCCCGCCATCGGGTCGCGGACATTACTTGAGGAACCGAAATGGAAGAGTTCGATTATATCGTGATCGGCGCGGGCAGCGCCGGCTGTGTTCTGGCGAACCGGCTTTCCGCCGATCCCCGCAACCGGGTCCTGCTGCTCGAGGCGGGCGGGCGTGACAATTACCACTGGATACACATCCCGGTGGGCTATCTCTACTGCATCGGCAACCCGCGCACCGACTGGATGTTCAAGACCGAACCCGAGCCCGGTCTGAACGGCCGCAGTCTGGGCTATCCGCGCGGCAAGGTGCTGGGTGGCTGCTCGTCGATCAACGGCATGATCTATATGCGCGGTCAGGCGGCCGATTATGACGGCTGGCGACAGATGGGCTGCACCGGCTGGAGCTGGGACGACGTTCTGCCGGTATTCCGGCGGCAGGAGGATTATTACCGTGGCGCCTCTGACGCGCACGGCGCCGGCGGCGAATGGCGGGTCGAGCAGTCGCGCCTGCGCTGGGCGGTTCTGGACGCCTATCTTGAGGCCGCCGTGCAGGCCGGCATCCCCCGCACCGAGGATTTCAACACCGGCGATAACGAGGGTGGCGGCTATTTCGAGGTCAACCAGCGCGCCGGAATCCGCTGGAACACCGCCAAGGCCTTTCTGCGTCCCGCCCGGAACCGGCCCAATCTGAACATCCAGACCCACGCGCAGGTGACCCGGCTGATCATCGAACAAGGCGCGGTCCGCGGCGTCGAATACACTCAGAACGGCGTCAAGAAGCAGGCGCGGGCGTTGCGCGAAACCGTGCTGTCCGCGGGGGCCATCGGCTCGCCGCATGTGCTTGAGCTTTCGGGCGTGGGCCGGGCGGATGTATTGACGGCCGCCGGCGTAACCCCGGTCTGCGAGGTGCCGGCGGTCGGTGAAAATCTTCAGGACCATCTGCAGCTTCGCGTCGTCTACAAGGTCGAGGGCGTGCCGACCCTGAACGAACGCGCCTCCAGCATGATGGGCAAGCTGGGAATCGGCATGGAATATCTGATCCGGCGTTCCGGCCCGATGTCGATGGCCCCCAGCCAGCTTGGCATCTTCACCCGCTCGGGCCCCGACAAGGCCACCCCGGATCTGGAGTTTCACGTTCAGCCGGTCAGCCTTGATCGGTTTGGCGAACCCGTCCACCGATTCCCCGCCATGACCGCCTCGGTCTGCAATCTGCGCCCGGAAAGCCGGGGATCGGTCCATCTGCGCGACGCCGATCCGGCGAACGGCCCGGCGATCCGGCCGAATTATCTGACCACCGAAGGGGATCGCCAGATCGCCGTCAGCGCGATCCGGATCACCCGCGAGATCGCCCGGCAACCCGCCTTTGCGCGGCTGAACCCGACCGAGTATCGCCCCGGCGCAGATTTGCAGACGCATGAAGAACTGGTCCGCGCCGCAGGCGACATCGGCACGACGATCTTTCATCCCGTCGGCACCTGCCGGATGGGTGCCGATGACGCCTCGGTCGTCGATCCGCGGCTGCGATTCCGCCGGCTGGGCCGGCTGCGCATTGCCGACGCCTCGATCATGCCAAGCATCACATCGGGCAACACCAACTCGCCCACCATCATGATCGCCGAGCGCGCGGCGGACATGATCCTTGAGGATGCAAGGACCTTGGCCTAGGGCCAAACCTTATTAGATTATGCATGATCATCGGGGGGGCATTTGTGCCGCCGCCCTGCCCTTCGCACCGCTGACCTGACGGCGCGGTAGGTGTGTGGCGTGACGGCGGAGCAAGTAACGTCTTTGTTGGCCGGTCTGGACGCGGCCGGCCAAGCGTCGTTAAAGGTATGGGAACTGGAATCCCGAACGGATTCAACGTTTCCCGGATCGACGACAGATTCGCGATACGCCCAAAGCTAGAGAATTACGATCAGATGACCCCTAATCAGCCACCCGCGCTTGAACTTGACCGCATTTCCCGGTGGCTGGGCGGCCGGCAGATCCTGTCCGACATCACGGTTTCCATACCGACGGGCAAGATCAGTTGCCTGCTGGGCCAATCCGGTTGCGGCAAATCGACGCTGTTGCGGCTGATCTCGGGCGTCGACCGCCCCGACGGCGGCCGGATTCGCATGGACGGGCAGGAAATCGTCGGCGACGGCAGTTTCGTCGAACCCGAAAGCCGCAACATCGGCTTCATGTTTCAGGATTACGCCCTGTTCCCGCATATCAGCGTGGCGGCGAATCTTGCCTTTGGTCTGCGCGGCATGTCCAAGGCGGAACAGCAAAAGCGCGTGAATGAGGTCGTCGACGGAATCGGCATCCGGCATCTGGTCGACCGCTTTCCGCATTCGCTGTCGGGCGGCGAGCAGCAGCGCGTCGCCCTTGCCCGGGCGCTGGCGCCGAAACCGGCGGTCCTGCTGATGGACGAGCCGTTCTCGAATCTCGATCAGGGGTTGCGCGAGCGGGTGCGCAAGGAAACCGTGGAAACGCTGCGCAAACTGGGCACCACGGCGATCATCGTCACCCATGACCCGCAAGAGGCACTGGCCGTCGGCGACCTCATCATCCTGATGCGCGAGGGGAAAATCGAACAGATCGGATCGCCCTTCGACATATACGATCACCCGGTTTCCCCCTATGCCGCCGAATTCATGGGCCCCTGCAACCGGCTGACCGGAATATTCGCGCGCGGCCAGATCGAAACGCCGATCGGCAAGTTTCAGGCCAATCTGAACCTGCCCGACGGCGCGCTGGCGGTGGCCTGCATCCGGCCGCAGGCGCTGACCATCGAATCGGCGGGCGATGGAATCGCCGCGCGGATTCTGGCCAAATCCTTTCTGGGCGAAAGCGAGCAGATCGACATCAGTGTCCACCCCCTGGCCCAGCCGCTGCGCGTGCACAGCCATCAGCGCATTCCCATGGCGGTGGGGCAGCAGGTCAGTCTGCACCTGAATCACGCCGAGATTCACGTGTTTGCCGATGCCGTGGTTCCGGTCTGAACGCGCGTCGGTAATAATTTGACAAAAATACTAAACTATCCTACCGCTTCCGGGACCACCGGCCGCTGGACGGCCCCGAACCTGACTGGAAGGAATTGGATATGACGGTTGCGACGATTTTGCCGCGCGCCATGCTGGCGGGGGCATTCGCCCTGACCTGGGCGGGCGGCGCCTTCGCCCAAGAGCTGAACCTGTATACCTCGCGCGAGCCCGGGTTGATCGAACCGCTGCTGAACGCCTTCACCGAAGAAACCGGCGTCGTGGTCAATACGGTGTTTCTGAAGGATGGCGTCGCCGAACGTGTCGCCTCTGAAGGGGAAAGCTCGCCCGCCGATGTGCTGATGACGGTCGATGTCGGAAATCTGGCCGATCTGACCGAGCAGGGGCTGACCCAGCCGGTCGATTCCAAGATCCTTCAGGATTCCATCCCTGCAAACCTGCGCGATCCCGGCAACCAGTGGTTCGCCCTGTCGATGCGCGCCCGCGTCGTCTATGCCGCCAAGGATCTGGAGCTGGACAAGATCACCTATGAAGAGCTGGCGGACCCGAAATGGAAAGGCAAGGTGTGCATCCGCTCGGGTCAGCATCCCTATAACACGGCGCTGATCTCGGCCTATATCGCCCATAACGGCGCCGAACAGGCCAAGGAGTGGCTGACCGGGCTGAAAGCCAATCTGGGCCGCAAGGCAGGCGGCGGCGACCGCGACGGCGCCAAGGACATTCTGGGCGGCATCTGCGATATCGCGGTTGCGAACTCTTATTACGTCGGGCTGATGCGCTCGGGCAAAGGCGGCGACGAACAGCGCGCATGGGGCGACGCGATCAAGGTAATCCTGCCGACCTTTGAAAAGGGTGGCACCCATGTGAACATCAGCGGTGCGGCCGTCGCAAAATATGCCCCCAACAAGGACCAAGCGGTGCAGTTTCTGGAGTTCCTCGTCTCGGACGAAGCGCAGAAATTGTATGGCGCGGCGAATTTCGAATATCCCGTCAAACCCGGTGTCGCGCTTGACCCGATCGTCGCGTCGTTCGGCGATCTGAAGGTCGACCCGACCCCCCTGACCGAAATCGTGACCTATCGCAAACAGGCAAGCGAGCTGGTCGACGAAGTCGGCTTCGACAACTGATAAGGACAGGACCGTGCGGCGGCACATGTCGCCGCACGGTCAACGATGATGGCGGTTTCAACCGAGCAAGATTTTCACTCCGAACGGACCTTTCGCATACGCGGCAAGGTATGGGTTCTTGCCAGCCTGCTGATCGCCGGGCTGATGCTGGTGCCGGTCATCGCGCTTTTCTGGCAGGCCGCGCGCGGATCGGCCGGGCTGTGGAGCCACCTTTTCACCAATGTGCTGGCCTATTCCCTTGGCCAGACCGCCATCATGATGACCGGCGTGGGGGTGTTGGTGGCGGCCATCGGCACCTCGACGGCTTGGCTTGTCACCGCCTATGAATTCCCCGGGCGCCGCGTTCTGGAATGGGCGCTGCTGCTGCCGCTTGCGGTTCCCACCTATATCGTCGCCTATGCCTATCTGGACCTGCTGCACCCGCTTGGGCCGGTTCAATCCGCGATCCGCGCCGTGTTGGGCTATAGCAGCCCGCGCGAGTTCCGCCTGCCGGACATCCGCAACATGGCGGGTGCCATCGGGCTGCTAAGCCTGGTTCTGTATCCCTATGTCTATCTGCCGGCGCGGGCGATGTTCATGACGCAAGCCGCCAACCTGATCGAGGTTTCGCGCACATTGGGCACCACCCGGCGACAGTTGTTCTGGCGCGTCGCGCTACCCATGTCGCGGCCCGCGGTGGCAGTCGGGGTCAGTCTTGCGCTGATGGAAACGCTGAACGACATCGGCGCGTCCGAGTTTCTGGGCGTCCGCTCGCTGACCGTTTCGATCTACACCACATGGGTGACACGCTCGGACCTGCCGGGCGCGGCGCAGATCTCGCTTGCGCTGCTGTTGCTGGTCATCGCGCTGGTCTCGCTTGAACGCTGGGCACGACGGCATCAGCGTTACAGCGTCAGCGCCCAAAGATCGCGCAGCTTCACGCCGTGGAAGCTCAGCGGCAAGGCGGGGCTGGTCGCGCTTGGGCTTGGCATGGTGCCGATCCTGCTCGGCTTCGTCGCCCCGGCGCTGCACCTGTCGATCGAGGCGTGGCGGCGGTTTCAATTCGCCGGCCTTTCCGACCAGCTGCTGATCGAGGCGCGCAACACCTTCGTGCTGTCGGCCGCCGCGACGGTCGTGGTGCTCATCTGCGGGCTGATCGTGGCCTATACTGCGCGGATCGTGCCGCGCCGGGGCATGCAGGTGCTGCAACGGGTGTCCTCGCTAGGCTATGCGATGCCGGGCACGGTTCTGGCGCTGGGGATCCTGATCGCGGTGGGCAGTCTTGACCGTTTTATCGACCGCAGCGCGCAGGATTGGTTCGGCTTCTCGACCGGGCTGCTGCTGATCGGTTCCGGGCTGGCCTTGGGCTATGCCTATCTGGCGCGGTTTCTGGCCATCTCGGTCGGGTCGGTCGACGCCGGGCTAAGCCGCATCCCACGCAGTTATGACGACACCGCGCGCACGCTTGGCTATGGTGTCACGGGCATGCTGTGGCGCGTGCACCTGCCCCTGTCGCGCGCAACGCTTGCCGCGGCCGGGCTGCTGGTCTTTGTCGATTGCATGAAGGAACTGTCGGCCACGCTTTTGCTGCGGCCGCTGAATTTCGAAACCCTCGCCACGCATCTTTATGGCGAGGCCGCGCGCGGCACCTATGAAGAGGCCGCGATTGCCGCACTGGCCATCGTGATGGTCGGGATATTGCCGGTGATACTGCTGGCAAGGGTCGGCCGGGTCGAACCCAACAGACCCTAGGCGGCGGCCCCCTTGCGGACGGACGCCCGCCTAGCCTGCCAGCAGCCGCTCTCGCAGCGTCAGGGCGCGGCGTGCGACCGTGGCGATCCCGCCGATCACGATGACCCAAAGCGCCGCGGTCAGGATATCATCGGCGCGGACCCAAACCGAAAGAACAACCGACAGAACCGCGGCACCGGTGATCAGCGCCATGCGATGCGGCTTGGCCATCGGGCCGCGGAAATCGGCGGGCAGCTTCAGCCCGGAACCAAGCTCGCGCACATAAGCCGCCAGAACCGCGATCGTGGCGGCGGCAAAGCCCAGCGCCGGGGTGCCGATGCCAAGCCCCACCCCGGCCAGAATCAGGATGTCGGAAATGCGGTCCGGAAACTCGTTCCAGAACGGCCCGTCGGGCGCGCCTTGGCCGGCCTCGATCGCCACCATCCCGTCGATCAGGTTGCAAAGCAGGCGTAGCTGACAGCCCAATGCGCCCACGATCAGCAAACACCCCCTGACCACCGTGTTGTCGGTCAGCGCAAGCGACCAGAACGCCAGCCCCGCGATCAGCGCCATCGCCATGCTGGCTTGCGAGATCTGGTTCGGGGTGATCCCGCGTCCGGCAAGGGTGCGCGCGATCCACCGCGCCCATCGGGTGTCGCGGCTGTTCAGCGGACGGCGGTTATCGGCAGCGTTCATCGGCAAGGACCCCTAATGCACATCCCAGAAAAAGCGGGTGATGTGGAAAAATATCGGCGCCGAAAAGATCACGGAATCCAGCCGGTCGATGAAGCCGCCATGACCGGCGATCAGATGGCCCCAATCCTTGACCCCGCGATCCCGCTTGATCGCCGACATGACCAGACCGCCCAGAAAGCCCATGATGGTTATGACCACGGACATTCCCGCCGCCTGCAGCACCGAAAACGGGGTGATCCAGTACAGCGCCGCCCCCAGCACGCTGGCCGACAGAACCCCGCCGATCAGCCCCTCCCAGGTTTTTGACGGAGAGATGTTCGGCGCGATGCGGGTCTTGCCGATCAGCTTGCCCCAGATGTACTGGAAAACGTCGCTGGACTGCACCACGACCACCAGAAAGAAGATCAGAAACAGATCCTTGCCCTCATAACCTTCGATATGAAGGCCAAGCAGCGCGGGAACATGCGAGATGCAGAACACGCTGATCATCAGCGCCCATTGCGCTTCGGCAACGCGGACCAGAAAATTGTCGGTCTCGCCGCTCAGCGCCGAGACGACCGGCATCAGCAGAAACGCATAGACCGGAATGAAGACCGAGAAGAACCCGTACCAGTTCATCCCGACCGATATATACTGCAATGGCAGGACGACGAAAACCGCCGCCGCCAATGCCCAGTGATCGGCGGTTTTCGTGTTCGTGAGCGTCAGAAATTCGCGCAGCGCCGCGAATGAGCAGATGGCGAACAGGATGACCACCCCCACCTTGCCGGCGATGAAGGCCAGCGCCATGACCCCGACCATGACCCACCACGCATTGATGCGCGCGATCAGGTTTTCGACCGTCAGACTGGGACCGGCGGGGCCGGACCGCAGTTTCAGCACCTGCCCGACCGCCGAGGCCAGCACCAGCACGGCAAGCACGCAAAGGGAAAGAAACAGAAAACTGTCGGTCATGACGCCCTGCCCTTCGCCCCGGTGCCCTTCGCCCCGGCCGCCAGCGCCAGCAGCGCGGTTTCGGCGCGCTTCAGGAAGGCGGCCTTATCCTCGCCCGGCGACAGGTGCATCGGCGCGCCAAAACTGACCGTGCAGATCAGCGGGATCGGTATGAATTTGCCCTTCGGCATCACCCGGTTCAGGTTCTCGATCCAGACCGGCACCAGATCCACCGACGGCCGTGCGCCTGCCAGATGGAACAGCCCCGATTTGAAGGGCAAGAGCATTTGGCCGGTGGTATTTCGCGTGCCTTCCGGGAACAGGATCAGGCTGTCGCCCGCGTCCAGCGCCTCGACCATCGCCTCGACCGGGTCCTTGGTCCGTTTCGCGGGATCTCTTTCAATCAGCACCGCATTGAACACCGACCGCCCGATAAAGGTTTTCAGCCGTGATTTCAGCCAGTAATCGGCGGCCGCGACGGGGCGGGTTCTGCTGCGCATGGTCTTTGGCAGAACGCTCCACAGCAGAACGAAATCGCCGTTGCTGGCGTGATTGGCGAAATAGACCCGCTGGGTGGCGCGGGGCTCGATGCCAAGCCATATCCCGCGTACAGCGGTGACGAGTCTGGCAAATGCGACAATAAGCGATGACGTGAAACTGGCAAACATCCCGGCAGATTGTCTCAAGCCCATGGCCGTGGCAACGGGTCACCGCAAGCGAACATGCCGACCCGCACCGGCGGTGGCCGAAAAGCTTCGGCGCCCTGCGGAAAACGGCGCCGGAGCGGTGATTTTGGGCAATTAGCCTGCATTTCGGTTTGACCCCGCCCCGGCATGGGTGTCGACTAAGCCAAGGCATTCAGGTTTGGAAAAGAGGAGGAATCACTATGCGGATCAAGGGGATCAGCCGGTTCGGCGCGGTGACGGTGATGGCAGTCGCCGCGTTATGCGCCCTGCCGGCCGGCGCGCAAGAGGCCGCGATCTATTCCGGCATGGACCGGATTCACCCGGTCTGGGCCGAAAACGGCATGGTCGCAGCGCAGGAAAGGGTCGCGGCCGAGGTCGGGCGCGATATCCTTGCGCAGGGCGGGAATGCCGTCGATGCGGGCGTGGCGGTGGCCTTCGCGCTGGCGGTCACCCTGCCCCGCGCCGGCAATCTGGGCGGCGGCGGCTTCATGCTGATCCACGACGCCGAAACCGGAGAGACCCAGGCCATCGACTATCGCGAGATGGCGCCTGCCGGGGCGACCCGCGACATGTTCCTTGATGCCGCAGGCGAGGCGGATTCCGACAAGTCGCGCTATACCGGCGCCGCGTCGGGCGTGCCCGGAACCGTCGCCGGCATGAAACTGGCGCTCGATCGCTATGGCAGCATGGAATGGGCCGTTGTGATCGCCCCCGCCGTCAAGCTCGCCGAGGAAGGCATTACCGTCACCCCCGATCTGGCCGACAGCCTCGAGGCGCTGAAAGAGCGGCTGACCCGCTATCCATCGGCGGCCAAGATCTTCTACAAGGACGGTGGAGAGCTGTATCGCCCCGGCGACAAGCTGATACAGGCGGATCTGGCGAATACGCTGAAAAAGATCGCCGCCGAGGGGCCGGACGGCTTTTACAAGGGCCCGGTGGCCGAGGCCATCGCCACATCCGTCACCGATGCCGGCGGCAAAATGACGCCCGACGATCTGGCCGCCTATAAGGCGGTGCTGCGCACGCCGGTCAAAGGCACCTATCGCGGCTATGAGGTCGTCTCGATGCCGCCGCCCTCGTCCGGCGGGGTCCATCTAATCCAGATCCTGAACACGCTTGAGGGATATCCGATCGGGGCGCTGGGTCAGAACTCGTCCGAGACGATCCATCTGATGGCCGAAGCGATGAAACTGGCCTATGCGGACCGGTCGGAATATCTGGGCGACCCGGATTTCGTCGACGTTCCGGTCGCGGCGCTGACCAGCAAGGAATATGCAAAGGACATGCGGGCCAAGATCAACCTCGCCTTCGCCACCCCGTCCGAGCAGATCAAGCCCGCCGATCTGACCCCTTACGAATCCGACCAGACCACGCATTACTCGATCATCGACAAGGACGGGAACGCGGTGTCGAATACATACACCATCAACTTTTCCTATGGCTCGGGGCTGGTGGCCGAGGGGACCGGCGTCCTGATGAACAATGAGATGGACGACTTTTCGGCCAAACCCGGTGTGCCGAACGCCTATGGGCTGATCGGTGGCGATGCGAACGCGGTCGGCCCGGGCAAGCGGCCGCTGTCCTCGATGACGCCGACCATCGTGAACAAGGACGGCAAGGTCTGGCTGGTCACCGGCTCGCCCGGAGGGGCGCGGATCATCACCACCGTGCTTCAGGTCATCATGAACATGATCGACCACAACATGAACGTGGCCGAGGCCAGCACCGCCCCCCGCATCCATCACCAATGGTTGCCGGATGAGCTGCGGATCGAAGAGGGCATCAGTCTGGACACTCAGCGCGCGCTGCAGGCCAAGGGGCATGTATTGTCGCTGCAAGAGGTCATGGGTTCGACCCAATCGGTGATGCTTGACCCCGAAAGCGGCTATTTGCTCGGGGCATCCGACCCCCGCGTCGCCGGGGCGGCGACGGTCGGCTACTGACGGAAACCCGCACTGAACCGGAAAAGGCCGGGCGCAAACCCCGGCCTTTTTGATTCTCAAGCCCGGCAGCCACGCTCACCCCGGGGGCTATCGGCGCATATTGATCGCCGGGGCGCGGATGATTTCCTTCCCGTCGCGCAACCCGAGTCGGCGAGACCCTGAGAATCAGCCCAACCTGCGCCGCTGGATGGGCGCGCGGGTGTCATTTTGAACCGTGAGGATTTTTACCGCACCGATAGCGGTGCAGGCGCCCGGCGTGTCCGTCGGGGCGAAGGTCCTTTCCTCGGCCCGGATACGGCATGAATTGCTGGACCATGCACCACAGCGTTGCCCGAATTAGATCGGTTTTGACATAAAATAGCGTCAAAGTTTCAGCATTATTCCCCGCCGCTTCAAAGGTTTATTGACCATTCATCGCCAAACTAGGGCATCTAGGTATCAGAGGGTACAGGTGCGACAAGTGGCGGACAAATGCATCGGATCACCGGGGTTTGACCGGGATGAACAGGGCGGCCGGTTGATGGATTATCTGCCGGCCGTCGGGCTGCTTTTGGCGGCGCTTATGGCGTTGATCGTCTTCAATCTGCTGTCGACCGCGGTCCCGGGGCAATATCTGATCATAGCCCGCCCGGGCATCGGTCGGGTGGAAATGCTGGATATCGTCTTTCGCGCCAATGGCGGCGTGGTCGGCTTTGGCGGTCTTTCCAACGTCGCCATCGCGGCCTCGGCCGATCCGGGTTTTTCCAAAGCGGTCAGGGTTCCCGGGGTCTGGCTGGTCATGCCGTCGCCGCGCCTTCTGGGATGTTTCACGCCGCTCGGGGGGGCCGTCTGATGCAGACCGAGATCATTCGTCTGCGCCAACGCTTTGGCGAGTTGCTGGTCTGGGTGCTTTGGGCGCATGTGCCGCTGCTGGCCGCGGCGGCCACCTGGAACAGGGTCATCCCGGTGTCTTCGGCCCTGCTGATCGGGGTGTGTCTTGCGGCGCTGTACCATCTGATGTGGCTGCGCTTCGGCACCGCGCCGGTCACCCGCAACCTGTCCGCCATCGTGATGCTGTGCGAACCGGCGCTGCTCCTGGTGCTGTTCGCCGGTCACCCGTGGCAGATGGACATGCATATGTACTTCTTCGCCATGCTCGCGCTCAGCATCGCGTGGTTCGACGCCCGGGTGCTGGTCTTGTTTTCCGTCGCGACCGCGCTTCATCATCTGGTCCTGTTGTATCTCCTCCCGTTCGTGGTATTCCCGGGTGAGGGGAACGTGGCGCGCGTCCTGTTACACACGGTCATCGTCCTGATCCAGATGGTTATCCTGATCTGGATCAACGACATGATACACAAGGCGTTCACCCGCATCGGCGTGATGAGCGACGAGCTTCTGACGAAAAGCATCGACCTTGAGGATCGCAACCGCGCCGTCGAGGAATCGAGCCGCGCGAAAAGCATGTTCCTTGCCAATGTCAGCCACGAGATCCGCACGCCTCTGAACGCGATCCTCGGCTTCGGCCATCTTTTGCAGCGCAGCGACCTTGACCCGAAACAACGCGATCACATCGGCAAGCTGAACGCGGCCGGTGCGTCCCTGTTGCGGCTGATCAACGACATACTGGATTTCTCGAAGAATGAAGCCGGAAAGCTGGTTCTGGAAAACCATCAGTTCGACCTTCGGCTGGCCATCGAAAACCAGATCCAACTGGTCGCCGAAACGGCCCGGGCCAAGGGATTGCGGCTGTGCTCGACCGCCGGCGATGAAATCCCGCGCCTTGTCGTCGGGGATGAGTTGCGGGTCAGTCAGGTCCTGCTGAACCTGTTGAGCAATGCGATCAAATTCACCGATACGGGCGATATCGAGGTCTCGGCGCGCCTGCTGGAAGAAACCGACCAGCAGATCAGCATCGTTTTCGCCGTCAAGGACAATGGCATCGGCATGTCGCCCGACGAACAGAAGAAGCTGTTCAATTCCTTCGTGCAGGCCGACAGCTCGACCACCCGGCGCTTCGGCGGGACCGGCCTGGGGCTGACAATTTCGCGCCAGATCGTCGAACAGATGGGCGGCTGGATCCGCGTTGACAGCACGCCGAATGTCGGAAGCGTGGTGTCTTTCATGGTCCGTCTGGGGATCGCGGCGCCCAGCGATGCCGAAAACAACGTCTCGGCCCCGCTTTTCGCCGGACTGCGGGTGCTGATCGCCGACGACAACCCGGCGTCGCGCGACATCATCAGCGAAATTCTCGGCCGCTGGGATCTGGCCGCCGATCTGGTCTCGTCCGGCCCCGAGGCGCTGTCGATGATCGAACGGCAATCGACCGCGGGCGAAGCCTATGATCTCGTCCTTCTCGACTGGAAGATGCCGGAGCTCGACGGTCTGGAAACGATCAAGGCGATGCGCGCGAACAGCCGGCTGACCGCCCTGCCCGCGACGGTGATCGTCACCGCCTACAGCATCGACGAATGTCTTCAGGATGATGACCGGGCCCTGATCGACGCGGTTCTGAGAAAGCCGATTGATCCGCACAATCTGCTCGACATTTTGAACCACCTGTTCGCAAAAGCACCCCGCCGCCATGCCGGCACCCCGGACGCCGCGACCGTACCGGCCACGATGTCGCGGCCATCGCTTCGCAATCGGAAAGTTCTGCTGGTCGAAGACAATGCGATCAACCGCGAAATCGCGGTCGAATTGCTGACCGATGCCGGGCTGCTGGTCGATTGCGCCGAAGACGGCCGCATCGCCTGCCGCAAGGTGCTTGATGAAGCAAACGGCTATGACGCCGTTCTGATGGACGTCCAGATGCCCGAAATGGATGGGGTCGAGGCAACCATCGCGATCCGCAAACGCATCTCGCGCCACGAACTTCCCATCATCGCAATGACCGCGCATGCCTATGAGGAAGAACGCAACCGTTGCCTTGATGCGGGGATGAACGCCCATATCTCGAAGCCGGTCGACCCGGAGCTGCTGATCGGAACGCTGGAAAAATGGCTTCGGAAACCGGGCGGCCGACCCGCCGCCGAAACGGTCGATCGGCCGGACGCCGCCCGTATGGACGAAACACCGATGATGGCCGGCGCAAGCGTAGCGCCTTGCGGCGAACCGAAGACCACGGGCGTTGTCACCACCCCAGTCGATGCGCTTCCCGCAGCCTTGCCCCCTTTTAACCTCGCGCCGGCGCTGCGCCGGGTCAACGGCAAGGCGGGCCTGCTGCGGCGTCTAATCGTGAATTTCGGCGATAATTATGGCGATGTCGGGGATGAGATCACACGCCTGCTTGCCGCCGGCCGAATCGAGGATGCCTCAAGGCTGGCACATACGCTGAAAAGCGTGGCGGCGTCGCTGGAGCTGCCCGCGATCCCCGAAATAGCCGGCCGGATCGAGACAGAGCTTGCCGGGGGCGAAGGCGCATCCGTACCCGCGCTGGTGGCCGAGCTGACCGAGCGCATTGCGCCGGCCATTCTTGCCGCCCGCAGCCTTTCGGCGCCACCTGCGCCGCCTGCGCCACCTGCGCCGCCTGCGCCGCCGGTGCCGGTCCTCGGCCCGTTGACGACCGACACCGCCGGGGTCAGGGTGGCCCGCGATGCGTTATGCGAACAGATCCGCCGCAACAGCATGTCAGCGCGAAGCGGCTTTCACGCATTCGCTGATGCGCTGGGGCTGGACCCCGCCGGGCGCGACACGCATCCGGTATTTCTCGCGCTCACGCGGCTCGAGTTCAAAGAGGCATTGGCGCATCTGGACGCCACCCATCCGCTTCCGGCATCCGGCCAGGGCGGTGCATCATGATGGGCCGCCCTGTCATTCTGATCGTCGATGACGAAATTTCGAACATCGAAATGATCGGCGCCGTGCTTGAGGACAGCTATGAGGTTCGCTTTGCCCGGTCGGGCGAAGAAGCCCTTCTTCAGGCGCGCGCCACGCCGCCGGATCTGGTGCTGCTGGATATCGTGATGCCCGGGATGGACGGCTATGAACTGTGCCGCCGCCTCAAACAGGATGAGGTTCTGGCCGACGTTCCGGTGATCTTCACCACTGGCCTCTTCAAGCCCGAGGATGAGGTCCGGGGCTTCGAGGCCGGGGCGATCGACTATGTGACCAAGCCGATCCAGCCGCTGGTCCTGCAAAGCCGCGTCCGCAACCACGTGGAACTGAAGCGGATGCGGGACCAGCTTGCCGATCTGGCCATGACGGATGCGCTGACCGGGTTGGGCAACCGGCGCTTGCTGGAAAAGCTGCTGCCGTCCGAAGCCCGGCGTCTGGCGCGCGACGGCGACTGGTTGTCCTATCTGATGCTGGACATAGATTTTTTCAAACAATTCAACGATATATACGGGCACCCGAAAGGCGATGACTGTCTGCGCGCGGTCGCCGATCAGATCCGCGCGGCGATGCGTCGCAGCAACGACGTCGGGCTGCGCTATGGGGGTGAGGAATTCGCCTGCATCCTGCCCAAGACCGATCCCCCCAGCGCACTCCATGTCGCGGAATCGATGCGCCGGCAGGTCGAGGAGCTTGCGATCCCGCATTCCCGCTCAAAAATCAGCCCGTTCGTGACCGTCAGCATCGGCGTCGCCTCCGGACGCTGCATTCACGGCCTGTCCGAAGAGCTGTGGATCACGACGGCGGATGCGATGCTTTACGAATGCAAGCGCACCGGGCGCAATCAGACCGCGGGGCACATCATCGAGCCTCCACGGGTCGAGAGCGCTTTCCTGCGCGCCGAGCGCCGTGTGCGCGGCGCATCCGGGTGACCCGCAACCGGGCGGATCGACATTATTCAAGCTGATCTGGCGCGTGGCGGTTCATCCGCAGACACGACAGCCGTCGATATGATCAGCAGGTCGTGCGGCCCGCATAACAGGTCGATCCACTCGCCCCCCGGGGCACGCAACAGGCGCCCCCCAGCGATACATTCAAGCGCGGGTCGACATTGGCATTGATCCGTTCCGCTTATGGTCAGGAGCGGCGCACATGCTGTCGGGGTTTGGAAATGCAGCGTCGCAAAACGGGGCGCCGCGGTTCTTGGGCTGCGCGAGCCGCCCCGATGTCGCGCGCCGCCCCGGTGTCGCGCCTGCACCGGGTGTTGCGCCCTGCCCCGGCGTCGCGCCCTGCACCGGGCATCCGCGCCCCCCAAACCTAGCCCAGCGCCAGCACCCGCGGCAACCACAAGGTCAGCGCCGGAAACATGAGGATAAGCGCGATCCGCACGAAATCGGCCAGAACGAACGGCACGATGCCGCGCGACAGGCTGGCAAGGCTCAGGTTGGGCGCGACGCCCTGAATGACGAACAGGTTCATGCCGACCGGCGGTGTGATAAGGCCAATCTCGACCACCGAGACCAGCAGCACGCCGAACCAGATCGGATCATAGCCAAGCCCGGTGACAACCGTATAGGCCGGAACGACCGTCAGCAGGATCATCGACAGGCTGTCCATGAAGCACCCAAGCACCACGTAAAACACCAGCAACAGCAGGATGACGGTGATCGGCGCAAATCCGGCATTGGTGATCCAGTTGACCAGAGCCTGGGTCATCCCGCTGGTCTCGATGAAGAAGTTGAACAGCGCCGCGCCGATCAGGATCATGAAGATCATGCCGGTGATGGACGCGGTTTCCAGCATCCCCTCGCGCAGGATCCGCGCTTTCAGTTGACCGCGCAGCGCGGTCAGCAGGATCGCACCGCCGGCCCCGACCGCCGCGGCTTCGGTGGGCGAGAACAGCCCCGCATAGATCCCGCCGATGACCAGCACGATCAGCGCCATCGCATCCCACATCTGAAGAAACGCCCGCCAGCGCTCGGCCCAGCTGTGCCGCTGCGTCGGCGGCCCAAGGGCGGGGTTACGCCAGACCTGGATCTGGATCGAGGCGATATAAAGACCGGCGGCAAGCAGGCCCGGGATCATCGCCGCCGCGAACAGAACGCCGATCGACTGCTCGGTCATCAGCGCATAGATGATCAACAGGATCGACGGCGGAATAAGCACGCCCAGCGTTCCGCCCGCCGCAACCGACGCGCCGGCGAGGCTTCCGGCATAGCCGTGCCGCTCCATCTCGGGCAGGGTCACCCGGCCCATCGTGGCGCTGGTCGCCAGGGACGATCCGCTGATCGCGCCAAAGACGGCGCAGGCGCCGACCGTCGCCGAAGCCAGCCCCCCCGGACGATGCCCGACAAAGGCGACGATGCCCTTGAACATGTTTTCGGACAGACCCGAATAGCTCGCGAACACTCCCATGAAGATGAACAGCGGCACGACCGACAGCCCATAGGGCGAAATCGCCTCGAACGGCAGGTTGGCCATCACATAGGTGGCGCTGGACCAGTCCATCATCAGCAGGACCCCGACCACGCCCACACCGCCCATCGCGATGGCGACCGGCACGCGCAGCAGCGCCATGATCATCGCGGCCGCAAAGCCGATCAGTCCGGCCCATTCATTCGTCATGTCGTCTCCAGTTCGCGGTGGCCAGCACCAGAAGGTTCACCAGACAGACGACCACCGAGGCGGCAAGGCCGAACAGCAGAAGCGCCCAGTACCAGATCATCGGGATCGCCAGATCCTGCGAAACGTCGCCATAGGACCACACCTCCATCGCCCGCCCATAGCTGAGCCACAGCAGAAACGCCGTCAGCACGGCGGCGCCAAAAGCGGCCGCGATGTCAAGCAGACGCGTGGCGCCGCCGGGCAAGGCATTGGTCAGCAGGTCCACGGTCACGTGCCTGCCATGGGCAAAGGCGTAGGGGATGGAAAGCGAGGCCGCCGCCACGACGCTAAGTTCGGTCAGATCGACCGTGCCGATCATCGACCGGCCGCCGATCCTGCGCCAGACGATGTCCCAGACCACGACGATGATCGCCAGAACCAGCCCCGACATGCCGATGACGGCAAGAAAGCTGGTGACGCGCTTCATCGCCGCGTCAAGTGCCGCGACCCCCGGATTGCCCGGCGGCCGCGCAAGCCCATTGCTGCTGTCGCTCATGCGCGGGGCGGCCTCTAGGCGGCGTCGAACTGGGCGACCAGTTCCTGGGCACGGGCATAGAGCTTTTGCGGATCCTCGACGCCAAGCTTGGTCAGCCCGTCAAGATAGCTGTTGATCATCGGCTCCAGCTCGGCCCTCCACTGGTTGCGCGCGGTCTCGTCAAGCTCGATGATCTCGTTACCGCGCGCGATTGCGTCCTCGCGCCCGCGCTGGTCCCATTTATCCCACCAGCCGCCCATCTTGGCGACAAGATTGTCGCCGGTCATGTCGTCGAAGACCGTCTTCACATCCGCGGGCAGCCCCTCGTAAGACTTCTTGTTCATCAGGATGTGGAAACCGGCGACATAGGCACGGGCATCGGTATGATATTTGATCAGTTCGTTGATCTTGATCGCGCCGACCAGATCCCAAGTGGTGACAACACCGTCGAGCGCACCTTTCTGCAGATTTTCATAGATCGCCGCGGGCGGCATGCCGACGGGCGACGCGCCGGCGGCCTCCAGCATCGCCGATACCGCCGGGCTCGGCGTCCGCAGTCGCAGACCGGCGAGGTCCTGAAGCGTGCGGACCGGTTTCGACACCGTATGGATCAGGCCGCCATGGTGGGTCATCAGGCCGAGCACGTGGAAATCGTCATATTCCGTGCCCAGCGCGCCTTCCTTATAAAGCGTCCACAGCGCCTTCGAGCCCGAACCGGCATTCTCGACCAGGAACGGCATCTCGATGATCGAGCTGGCCGGAAACCGGTCGCGCGGAATACCGTTGAGGCCAAGCGCAATGTCGATCACACCGGCGCGCACCTGATCGGCCTGCCGCTCGGTCTTGCCGAAAGCCGTGGTGGCATCGAAAATCTCGGCCTTCACCGCGCCGTTCGTGCGGCTTTCCAGTTCCGCCGCGAAGGGCTTCATGAAATCGGCCGTGAAGCCATGCATCGGCGGCAGATAGTTGCTCATCCGCAGGGTGATCGTCTGCGCCGACGCCGGGCGGCCGATCATCGCCATCGCAATGCCTGCCCCTGCGCCCTTCAACAGGGTTCTGCGTTTGATCGTCATGCTTGTCTCCTCCCAAGAATATGAAAATTGAAGGGTGATCGGTCAGGTTTCCTGGGGACGCGCCTCTGAAAAGGCCGGCAGTCGGTTGCAGGCCGCATCAACCGCCACGATGCGCGGGTATTCCGTCAGGTCGACGTTGAACCGCCGCGCGTTGAACACCTGCGGCACAAGGCAGATGTCGGCAAGCGTCACCTCGGCGCCCAGACAATAGGGCCCGTCTTCCGAGCGGCGCCGCAACAGCGCCTCGACACCGTCAAATCCCTGTCGCACCCAATGGCCGTACCAATCGTTTTTCTGATTCTCGCTCACCCCCAGAACACCGGTCAGGTACTTCAATATCCGAAGATTGTTTACCGGATGTATATCGCAGGCGATGGCATAGGAAATTTCGCGCGCCGCCATGGCGCGAAGCGGGTCTTGGGGGATCAGCCGCGGCTCGGGATAGGCGGCATCCATCCACTCGATCAGGGCGAGCGACTGGGAATAGGACTGCGCGCCGAAATCGAACGCCGGCACAAGGCCCGAGGGCGCGATCTTGCGATAATCCATCGACGATTGCGCGCCCGCACGCAGGTCGATATCGACGATCTCCCGTGGCGCCAGCCCCTTCAGACCCAGCGCGATCCGGACACGGAACGACGCCGACGACCGCCCGTAATTATAGAAGGTCGCGTCCTCGACCCGCAGGGCGGGCGTCAAAGCGGGTGAATCTGCACCGGGCGCGGTCATCGTTTTCCGAACAGCAAAGCGTCAACCGACCAGGGTCCGCCGCCGCGCAGCGCCAATACCAGCGCCGCCGTCCCCCACAACACCGGAACCTCGAAGCCGCCCTTGATCCAGAAGAACCCGTTCGGCAGGTGAAAGCGGATGGCGAACAGCATGAAGATGACCACCGCGATCGCAATCGGGCGCGTCAGGAAACCGGCCGCGAGTGCGAGGCCCCCGAAGAATTCCAGCGTGCCGATCGCGATCGCCGCGATTTGCGGCATCGGGTAACCCGAATTCGCCAGGAAGGTCGTCGTCCCTTCGATGCCGCCGCCGAACAATCCGAACAGCTTCTGGGCGCCATGCGGAACCAGCAGCAGCCCGGTCACGACGCGCAACAATGTCATCGCCAGCCGGTCGTTGGACGTCGACGTCGTGACGCCTGCGCCCTCGGTCAAGGTTTCTGTCGACATGGGTTCGTCCTTTCTCCTCAGGGTCAGGGGGCGTCGTCCACGGCTTCGGTGATAAGAACTTCAAGGGACGGCAGTCCGGCAACCTCGCCGCGCATGGTCTGACCGGGCACGACCGGCCCCACCCCCGCCGGTGTCCCGGTAAAGATCAGATCGCCCGGCTCAAGCCGGTAGAAGCGCGAGATATGCGCGACGACATCGCCGACCGGCCAGATCAGTTCGGCCAGATCGGCATCCTGCTTGACCTCGCCGTCGACCGAAAGCCGGATGCGGCCGGCATCCGGTCTGAAGCCGCCTGCAAGCGCGGTGGCCGCCGGCACCAGCCGGCCGGTGGGCGAGGATTGATCGACGTTCTTGCCGGTATCCCAGGGGCGCCCATGCTCGCGCGCGATCAGTTGCAGATCGCGGCGCGTCATGTCCAGCCCGACCGCATAGCCCCAAAGCCGGTCCATCGCCTCATCGGGCGCGACGCGGAACGCCGGGCGGCCGATCGCGACGACCAGCTCGATCTCGAAATGAAAGTTCGAGGTTTCGGGCGGATAGGCGATCATGCAGCGGTCGGCGGCATCGGCATTGACGACGGTATCCGCCCATTTGGTGAAGAAAAAGGGCGGCTCACGGTCCGGGTCGCGACCCATTTCGCGGGCGTGGGCGGCATAGTTGCGCCCGATGCAGAACACCCGGCGGACCGGATAGTCATCACCATCGACGGTTTTCAAAACCGTGGCCGGTTGCGGTTGAAAAAGCAGCGTCACCGATCAGTCCCTCCGCTCGCGCCACAGGTCGAGCTTTTCCATCGACGCACGGTCCGAGTAGCTGAACAGAACCACGTCGGCGCCGGGTGCCTCGATGGTCAGTTCCGCCCAACTGGGCACGGCGACGACATCACGCGGGCCGATGCGATAGGTTTCGCCGTCGACCTTGACCACCGCATTGCCTTCGACGCCGACATAGACCGCACTTCCGCTTTGGCGACGCGGGCGGGTGGTCATGCCGGCCGGGATCATCTGCGCGAAAGCCGAGATCGTTCCCATCACCGGCCCGCCGTCGACCGGGTTCACGAATTCCATCGCATAACCGAAATGCGGATCGGCTTCGCTGTTCTTGGCCGTCGCGGCCAGCGCGGCGCGCCAATGCGCATAAGGAAAATGGAACAAAGGATAGCGCGTGGCCGTGCGCTCGGCCGTCGTTCCCGCGACCGGCTTCAGCGATGAGCCATAGCGGGCGCGACTGTCGCCCGGGGCAGCAGGCGCGGGCGGCTGGTTGTTGCCCAGATGCTCGGCGAAACCGCCGGCAAAAGCGGTCACAATCGGTATATCGAGCCCGTCCAGCCAGATCGCAGGCCGATCGCCGTCATTGCCGTGTTCGTGCCAGCGCCAGTTCGGCGTAAGGACCAGATCGAAATCAGCCATATCGACGCGCTCGCCATCGACGGCGGTCCATGCCCCATCGCTTTCCAGCACCAGCCGCAGCGCGGACTGGGTGTGGCGATGCGAAGGCGCGATTTCATTCGGCAGCACAAGCTGAAAGCCCGCATAAAGCGTATCGGTGACGCGATGCGCGCCCGGCAGCGCGGGGTTTTGCAGAATCAGAACCCGACGCTCGGCTTCCCTTGCGGTGATGCGGTCTCCGGCCTCGATCAGCAAAGGCCTGACGCCGTCATAGGCCCAGAACGCCGGTTTGGTGCGCGGCGCCGGGTGCGGCGTGACCAGAGCGTCAAGGACATCCCACAACGGAGAGGTGCCCATGGCTGACAGCCTCTGCCGGAATTCATCGTTAGGTTGTGGATTCATTTCAATCTCCTCGTTGCGGTCATTATGCATTAGGTAATTCGTTACGCAATAGGAAATTTTTGCGAATCGCCGGCGCCGTGCTAGTGCAGGGATGCGCAGGGGAAAGCGGACGGGAATGACAGACGGTTCGGACATCGAAGAACGAAGGGGCGTCCAGTCGATCGACTTCGTCGGACATTTGCTGGAGGCGCTGGTCAAGGCGAACGGGGCGATCACGCTCAAGCGGCTCAGCGACGAAACAGGCGTGCCGGCCGCCAAGCTGCACCGCTATCTCACCAGCCTGATTCGCATCGGTCTGGCCTCGCAACGGCAGAATGACGCGCGCTATGATCTGGGGCCGCTGGCGATTCGGCTTGGGCTTGCCGCGCTGGGGCGTCGGGACGTGATCGGCTTTGCCGAGAACGCGCTGAACGCGGTGCTCGACCGGCACGGGCTGACCGGGCATCTGAGCGTGTGGAGCGACAACGGCCCGGTGATCGTGCGCACGCATCACGGCGGCCGGCCGCTGGTCACCAGCCTCGGGCTTGGTCGGGTGCTGCCGGTCACACGATCGGCGACCGGGCTGGTGTTTCTGGCTTATCTGCCGCCGAACGCAACGCGGGAACTGGCCGAACTCGAAACCGCCGGCCCGGAGGATCAGGAAAAGATCCGGCAGGCGGTCGAGGAGACGCGCGAACACGGAATCGGTTTCGTCGACGGCACTATCATTCCCGGACTGGCGGCGCTTTCGGCGCCGGTGTTCGATTTCGATGGCTCGCTGGCCTGCGTGGTGACCGCCACCGGAATGGCCGGCGCATTCGGCCCCGATGGCGCATCGGGGGCCATCGCGCGCGAACTTACCGCCGCCGCGGAGCTTGGCCGCGGCTGAGGCCGGGGCTGAAACGCCGTGTGCAGACCCGACCCGTGGCCCCGTCAGCGCCCGGTCAGCCCCCGGTCATCGGCGCAGGAACACCAATATCCCCGGCAGGCGCAGCGCCGTTCCGCGCCCGCAGCGCGGCGTCGACCGCCTCGGTGGTGCGCTCGACATGGGCGCGGATTGTGGCGACCGCGGCATCCACATCGCGATCCAGCGCGGCCTCCATCAACTGCCGGTGCTCCATGCTCAGATCGCGGGTCAGCACGGTTTTTTGCCGTGACAGGCGGCGATACCGTTCATGCTGGCGAAACATCATCTCGCGCATGCGCAGCAGCCAGACCGACGGGCATGCCGCGACCAGCGCCTCATGGAAGGCATGGTTCAACCGCTCCCACTCGGCCAGGTCGCCGACGCGCTGAAGCTCGCGCCGCTCCACCCGCTCAAGCCGATGCCATGTGGTGATGATCTTTTCTTCCCAATCCAGATCGCCGTTCGGGATCGACTGGGCCAGCGCCTCGGCCTCAAGCATCTTGCGCAGATGGCCGATCTCGCGCGCGTCATCGGCCGACATGGGTGCTACGACGAAACCGCGCTGGCCGACAAGCGAAACCAGATGCTCGCCCGAGATCCGGGCCAGCGCCTCGCGCAGCGGTCCGGCGCCCATGTCATAGCGATCGCGCAGCATCTCGATCTTCAGCTTCAGACCCGGCGCCAGCGCACCGGACACGATGTCCTCGCGGAGCAGGCGATAGGCACGCTCTGCCAACGTCTTATCCGCGTCGAAAGGGGGAATTTCGCCCATGTGATGATCCGTTTGCATATCTGAACGAAGTCTAAGCCCTCAGCCAAATAAAATCAATTTATTGTTTGACACACGTAAAATTTCGATATTTTATCGTGACTGGGAGGAATACCGATGAAATCAACAGGCAACCCACCTGCTGCGACCGTCACTGATACCGAACAGGGCGGTCTGCTGGCGGGGCTTGAGCGGTTCGAGCGCCGATTGGCGCGGCTGGAGACGGTCGCCATCGGCATCGTGACCGCCGCGGTTTTCCTTATCCTGCTGTCCAACGTCTTTTCGCGCAGCGTCGGCAGGCCCCTGATCTGGAGCGATGAGCTGGCGATCAACCTGATGATCTGGGCGGCCTTCATCGGCGCCTCGCTGGGTCTGGCGCGGCGCCAGCATATCGCGGTCACGCTGCTGCCCGACGCGCTGGCGCCCGGCGGCAGGCATGTCCTAGCCATTCTGGTCGATCTGGTGCTGCTGAGCTTCTTTGCGATCCTTGCGGTTCTGGTCTGGAACTGGCTCGACCTGCCCGGGCTGATCGCTGCCGGCTCGGCCGACGCGCTGGCGCAAAGCCGATTCAACTTCACATGGCAAGAGCCGATGATGACGCTTTCCGTCCGCAAGGTCTGGTTCTGGCTGATCCTGCCGATCTTCTGCCTGACCGGCACATTCCACGTCGCGATGTCGCTGATGCGCCATATCCGCGACAGCTCGACGACAGAGGTGACCGTATGATCGTCGCCGGCTCTTTCCTTGCGCTGCTTGCCATCGGGGCGCCGATCGCCTTCGCGCTGGCGCTGCTTGCGCTGATCTACATCTTCGCCTCGGGCAACACGATCATGCTGCAAAGCTTTCCGCAGCAGCTTTACGGCGGGCTTGAGAATTACGGGTTGATCGCATTGCCGCTGTTCATCCTGCTGGGCGAGTTCATGAATGCCGGCGGCATCGGCCGGCGGTTGATGGCGCTGGCCATGGCCTTTCTAGGCCGGGTCCGGGGCGGGCTGGCCTATGTCAATCTCTGCGCCAACATGATGATGGCGTCGATCCTTGGCTCAACGGTGGCGCAGATCACCATCATGTCGCGGCTGGCCGTGCCCGAGATGGAAAAGGCCGGCTATCCGCGCGATGTCAGCATGGCGATCACCGCCGCCGGCGGGCTGCTGGCGCCGATCATTCCGCCCTCGATGCTGTTCATCATCTATGGCGTGATCGCCCAGATCCCGATCGGTGACCTGTTCATCGCCGGCATCATCCCCGGGCTGATCATTTTCGTGGCGTTCATCGCTGTCATCGCCTGGCTTGGCCATCGCCACGCCTTCCCCCGCAACGAAGCGATGACCTTGGCCCAGCGCATCCACGCCGTGCGCGACGCGCTGCCGGCGGCGCTGATTCCCGTCGCGATCGTCGGCTCGATCCTGGGCGGTCTGGCCACCCCGACCGAATCCGCGGCAATCGCCAGCCTCATCGCCATTCTGGTCGGGCTTTTCGTCTATCGCGAGATGCATTGGTCAGACATTCCCAAAGCCTTCGCCAACGCCGGCGTCGCCTCGGCGGCGGTTCTGTTCCTGATCGCGGCGGCGCAGGTGTTCAGCTGGGTGCTGACGTTCGAGAACCTGCCGGCGCTGGTCGCGTCGACCATGCAGGCCATGACCGCCTCGCCGGTGGTTTTCCTGCTGATGCTAAACGTGCTGCTGCTGTGCCTTGGCATGATCACCGACCCGATCCCCGCCATCATCCTGATCGTGCCGGTTTTCCTGCCGGTGGCGACGGGCGTCTATGGGATCGACCCATTCCACTTCGGCGTCGTCGTCTGTCTTAATCTGACGCTGGGGCTGTTGACCCCGCCGGTCGGGACCGGACTGTTCGTGGCGGCGCTTATGGGCAATGTGCGGGCCGAGCGGCTGGCGCGCCTGCTCCTGCCGTTCTTTATTGCCGTGCTGGCGGTGCTGTTGCTGATCGTTGTGTTCCCTGCGCTGTCGACAAGCCTGATCGGCCTGATGCGATGACACGCGCCGGCGTGGGTCCGGCTGCAATCTGGAAACATTCAAAAAGGGGAGGAAAACAAATGAAATTCACTTCGATCGCGGGGGCGGTGGTCGCGCTTTGCCTTGGGACGATGACGGCGACGGCCGAGCAGTACCGTATCGGCCTGATCACCCCGCCACCGCATGAATGGACCAAGACCGCCACCACCATCGGCGAGCGGCTGAAGACCGAAAGCGACGGACGGATCGACCTGTTGACCTTCCCCTCGGGCCAGTTGGGCAACGAGGCGCAGATGCTGCAGCAATTGCAGACCGGCGCGCTTGATTTCGCCTTTCTGACGCTGGGCGAGCTGGCCAATCGCGACGAAAGCTATGGCATCTTTCTGGCGCCCTATATCGTCGATGGGCCGCAGGCCGCGCGGGATCTGCTGAAAGGCGAGGTCGCGGGCAAACTTCTGGCCGGCACCAGCAAGTTCGGCCTGCAAGGCATCGCCTGGGGCATGGCCGGGATGCGCGAGATCGTCATGAAGGGAAAGACCGAGACGGTCGCCGACCTCAAGGGCAAGAAAATCCGCACCGTTCCCTTTGCGCAAGAGCTTGATTTCTGGACCCGGCTGGGCGCTGCACCGACCCCGATGCCCCTGCCCGCGCTGTACGACGCCTTTGCAAACGGTCAGGTCGACGGCATGCAAATCGACTTCGAGGGCACGTGGAACTCGAAATACTATGATCAGGCCGGCACCATCATCGATTCCAACCACATGATGTTCCCGATGATCGCCGTTGCTTCGGCGCGGAAATGGCAAACCATGTCCGAAGAAGACCGCGCCCTTATCACCAAGGTGATGGGCGAAGAGATTGACGCCATGGTCGGACGTTATGCCGATATCGACGCAAAATATCTGGCCGATCTGAAAGGCACCTCGGTGCCGGTGATCACCGTCGATCGGAGCTTTTTCGGACCGGCGATCGAGGCCTGGTATGAGGATTGGCGCAAGCGCACGCCGCTCTTGATCGAGCTTGAGGCCGAAGCGGCGAAATGACCCGACGCGGCGGCGCGCCGCGCGCCGCCAGCCGGTTTCCGCCGGTACCGGAAAGGAAATAGAATGAGCATCGCCTATCGCGACCTTCGTTATGTTCGGTTCTTCGTCGATGACCTCGCCGCCGCCAGCGCCTTCGCGACGGAAGTGTTCGGCCTTCAGCCCGCCGACCGGGACGAGACCGATGCCCGCTTCCGATCCGATGCGCGGAACTATGCGCTGTGCTGTTCGACCGAACCGGGGCAGGCGGCGGCGCTTACCGTGGGCAGCGCCGCGGATATCGACGCGGCCGAGATCCGGCTGGCGCGCTGGAGCCCGCGGCGTCTGGACGGTGCCGCCTGCGCGCGCCGTCAGGTCAAGTCGGGTCTGGTGGTGACGGCGCCGAACGGGGTCGAGGTGGAACTGGTCTGGCGGCCGCTGACCTCGGGCTGGCGCTATCACGGGCCGCGCGATGCCGGCATCACCGAGTTTCAGGCCGTTCAAATGGCCTGCACAGATATTGCCGCTAACGAACGGTTTTGGACCGAAGGCATCGGCGCCGAGGTTTCGGACTGGGCGGGCGATGCGGTCTTTCTGCGCATCGACGATGCCCATCATCGGATCGCGCTTTATCCCTCGGACGGGGACGGGCTTCTGGGCGCGGTCTGGGCGGTCGAAAGCCTCAATAACGTGATGCAGAACTGGTACCACTTCCAGAACCGGCAGGTGCCCGTGGTTCACGGGCCGGGGCGGCAGCCCACCTCGGGCGCGGTTTTCGTGACTGCGCGCGGACCTTCGGGCATCCTTTTCAGCTATGCCGCCGAAACCGAACAGGGGCCGCAGATCGCGGCGCGCGGCCCGCGCCAGTTCCCCGATACGCCGCAATCTCACGATGTCTGGGGATCGCAAAGCGACGCCCCCGAATTTTCAGGGAGGGAGAGATGATCGAACTCAAGGACGTGGTCTATTGCCGTCTCGGCACCACCGATCTGGCGGGGGCCGAATGGTTCGCCGTCAACATCCTGGGCCTTCAGGTCAGCGAGCGGCGCAAGGGTGCCACCTATTTCAAATCGGACCAGCGCGAACACACACTGTGCTATTTCGAGGGCAATCCCGATGATCAGGTGACGGCCTTCGAAATCGGCTCGGCCGACGATCTGGAACGCGCGGCGGCGACGCTGGAAAACCTTGGCCACCGGGTCCATGTCGGCACCCGCGCCGAATGCGAGGCGCGCCATGTCAGCGCCTTCATCCGCTTCAGCGACCCGACCGGCAACGGCATCGAATTCGTCGTCCGCCCGACCACCTCGGGGATCCGCTATCACGGCACCCGCGATGCGGGCATCACCGGCTTTTCGCATGTCGGTCTTTGCACCACGGATCCCGAGCGTGACGAAGCCTTCTGGACGCAGGTCTGCAATGCCCGCGTCTCGGACCGGATCGGCGACGCGCCCTTGATGCGACTTGGCACGATCCATCATTCGATCGCGCTGTTCCCCTATCACAAGGCGGGGATTCAGCACATCAACCATCAGGTCGAAAGCGCCGACGACATCCAGCGCAGCTTCAACTTCGTGCGCGAAAATCAGGTGAACATCACCTTCGGGCCGGGGCGGCATCCGACCTCCTCGGCGCAGTTCCTGTATTTCAGCGGGCCCGAGGGCATGACCTTCGAATATTCCACCGGCGTCTGCGAGATCCATGACGAGCCCTTGTGGCGCGACCGGCAGTTCCATTTCGAGCCGAAGGGCTTCTGCCACTGGGGCGCGAAACCGAATATCGCCGCCTTCAAGGACGAATGATGGAAGATCTTGCCCGCACCGTCCGCATCGCTGCCCGCGCGCTTGGCCGCGCCGGGCTGGTCCATGCCTACGGCCATTGCTCGGCCCGTATCGATCAGGACAGCTTTCTGGTCTGTCCCGCCCGACCGATGGCGCAGGTCGCCGTGGGCGAGGCCTGCACCGTGGTCCCGGTTGACGGCCCGCTGCCCGAGGGCGTCTTGGGCGAGGTGCGGCTGCACCAGCAGATCTATGCGCGGCGCCCTGAGGCGGGCGGCGTCATCCGCTTCATGGGGCCTTCGGTGATGGCGCTGGCGGCGCTTGGCGTTGTGCCAAAGATGCGCCACGGCTTCGGCACCTATTTCGCGCCCGCGCCCGGCCTGTGGGACGACATCCAACTGCTGCGCGACGATGCCGGGGCGGCGGCGGCGATCGACACGATGGGCGACAGCGCCGGGCTTTTGATGCGCGGCAATGGCGCTGTGGTGGCAGGCGCCAGCCTTCAGGAAGCGACGGGCCTCGCCTTCTATCTGGAGGATATGTGCCGGATCGAGCTGGCGGCTTTGGCCGCGGGTCTGGCCGAAACTGCGCCGGTCATTCCGCCCGATCAGGCCGCCAGACGCGCCACTCGCGCCGGGCGGATTTTCGAACGCATGTGGGATCACCTGACCGCGGGCGACCCCGAACTGGATTCTTGAAAGGACTTCGCGTTGACCACCTATCTCAATTTCATCGACGGGCAGTTCGTCAAAGGCTCGGCCCAGCCCTTCGCCAACCATTTCCCGACCACGGGCGAGGTCATCGGCGAGGTTTCCGCCGCCGGCCGGGCCGAGGTCGATGCCGCCGTCGGCGCCGCCCGCGCGGCGCTGAAAGGGCCTTGGGGTCGGATGCCGGTCGCCGAACGGGTGGCCCTGCTGCGCAAGCTGGCCGACGGCATCAACGCCCGGTTCGACGAGTTTCTGGCGGCCGAGATCCGCGATACCGGCAAGCCGCGCGCCATCGCCAGCCATATCGACATCCCGCGCGGCGCGGCGAATTTCAACGTCTTTGCCGACCAGATCCTGACCGCCTCGACCGAAACCTTCGAGATGGCGACGCCGGACGGCGGGGGCGCGCTGAACTATGCGCTGCGCAGCCCGCGCGGCGTGATCGGCGTCGTCTGCCCGTGGAACCTGCCGCTGCTGCTGATGACCTGGAAGGTCGCGCCCGCGCTCGCCTGCGGCAATACCGTGGTGGTGAAACCGTCCGAGGAAACCCCCGCCACCGCCACCCTGCTGGGCGAGGTGATGAATGCCGTCGGCATCCCGCCCGGCGTCTATAATGTCGTCCACGGTCTTGGCCCCGATGCGGCGGGCGAGTTTCTGACCAGCCATCCCGGTGTCGACGGCATCACCTTCACCGGCGAGACGCGCACGGGCGAGGCGATCATGCGCGCCGCCGCCAGGGGCGTCCGCCCGGTCTCGCTGGAACTCGGCGGCAAGAATGCGGGCATCGTTTTTGACGACGCCGATCTGGACGCGGCGCTGGAAGGGATCGGCCGCGCCTGTTTCGCCAATACCGGGCAGGTCTGTCTGGGGACCGAGCGGGTCTATGTCCAGCGCGGCATTTTCGACCGCTTCGCCGAAGGGCTGGCCGAAAAGGCGCGCGGCTATCGCTTTGGCGACCCCTTCGATCCGGCGACGACCATGGGCACGGTCATCAGCGCCGAGCATCGCGACAAGGTCCTGTCTTATTACACCAAGGCGCGGGATGCCGGCGCGACGATCCTTGCCGGGGGCGGCGTGCCGGAAATGCAGGGCTATGAAAACGGCTATTGGGTGGAACCCACGGTCTGGACCGGCCTGCCCGAGGACAGCGCCGTGGTGCGCGAGGAAATCTTCGGCCCCTGCACCCATCTGACCCCCTTCGACAGCGAGGATGAGGTGACGGCACTGGCCAATGACACGCCTTACGGCCTCGCCACCTCGATCTGGACCACCAATCTGGGCCGCGCCCATCGCACCGCCAAGGCCGTCGATGTGGGCATCAGCTGGATCAACAGCTGGTTCTTGCGCGACCTGCGCACCGCCTTCGGCGGCTCGAAAGCCAGCGGCATTGGGCGCGAGGGCGGGGTTCATTCGCTGGAATTCTATACCGAACTTCGCAACGTCTGCGTCAAACTCTGAAAGGCCCCCATATGCTGACCGAAGACCAACGCGCGCGCGCGGTTGAAAGCCTCTTGGAAAGTCACCGCACCAAGGTGCAGGGCATGCGTCCGTCCGAGATGTTCCCGGAGATCGAGATCGCCGACAGCTATGCGATCTCCTCGGCGGTGGCCGATGCCAAGGTGAAGGCGGGGGCGAAGATCATCGGCCACAAGATCGGCCTGACCTCGAAGGCGATGCAGGCGGCGTCCAAGATCGACGAGCCGGATTACGGCTATCTGTTTGACGATCTGGTGTTGGCGGACGGGGCGAAAGTTCCCTTCGACAGCTTCTGCGTGCCGCGCGTCGAGCCGGAGCTGACCTTCATCCTGAAGGAGCCCTTGAAGGGGCCGAATGTCGGGCTGGTCGATGTGCTGCGGGCGACGGAATGGGTGGTGCCCTCGATCGAGATCATCGACGCCCGCGTGACCGAGCCGCGCAAGATCTTCGACACCGTCGCCGATAATGGCGCGGCGGCGGGGATCGTGCTGGGCGGCCGCCCGGTGCGTCCCGACGAGGTCGACCTGCGCTGGATCGGCGCGGTCTTCTACCGCAACTCGGAAATCGAGGAGACGGGTCTGGCCGCGGGCGTGCTGGGTCATCCGGCCATGGCGATTGCGTGGCTGGCGAACAAGCTCGCGCCGTTCGACGTGACGCTGAAGCCCGGCGATCTGATGCTGTCGGGCAGCTTCACCCGCCCGGTCTGGGCCAGGAAAGGCGATACGCTGCATGCCGATTTCGGCCCGCTCGGCAGCGTCGCCGTGCAGTTTGTGTGAGGGGGCGCCATGGAAGCTCCGCGTAACGAGTTCAAACACCGGCTGCTGGCGGGCGAGACCCTTGACGGTTTGTGGCTGTCGCTGGCCAGTCCCGTCGCCTCGGAAGCCTTGTCGCTGATCGGCTTCGACTGGCTGCTGTTCGACACCGAACATGCGCCGGTCGATCTGGGGGCGCTGCAACCGCTGTTGCAGGCCGCCGCCGCCGGGCCTTCTTCGGCGGTGGTGCGGCCGGCGTGGAACGACAAGGTGCTGATCAAGCGCGCGCTCGACATCGGCGCACAGACCTTGCTGATCCCCTTCGTCGAAACCGCCGAGGAGGCCCGCGCCGCCGTCGCCGCCACCCGCTATCCGCCGCAGGGCATCCGTGGCGTGGCCGGCGGCACGCGGGCCAGCCGCTTCGGGCTGACCTCGGATTATTTCGAGGTGGCCAACGACCAGATCGCGGTTCTGGTGCAGATCGAAACCCGTGCCGCGCTGGAACGGCTGGAGGAGATCGCGGCGGTGCCCGGGGTCGATGGCGTGTTCATCGGGCCGTCCGATCTGGCCGCCTCAATGGGTCACTTGGGCCGCACCGGCGCCGATGAGGTGCAATCGGTGCTGCGCGATACGGCAGCGCTGATCAGGGCGGTCGGCAAGGCCCCCGGCATCCTCGCCACCAACCCCACCGACGCCCGCCGTTATCGCGACTGGGGCTATCAGTTCGTCGCGGGCGCCGTCGATCTCGGGCTGCTGCTGAAGGGCGCGCAAGCGACGTTGGCTGAAATGCGTAAAGCGGGCTGAACGGCAGACCACGGGTTAACCGTTAGCACACCCCGCGAACACCGTCGGTCGCCCCGTGACGTGAGGCGACCGATACCGCGACCCGCACCAAAAAGCCGATATCGGAAAAGTCAGAAACGCCGTTCGCCGCTTCCAGCGAAAATCGGCGGCGTTCGGCGTTCATAGTTTTGTTCTGAAATGGCGCACCCGACACGATTCGAACGTGTGGCCTTTGCCTTCGGAGGGCAACGCTCTATCCAGCTGAGCTACGGGTGCGTAACCGCCTCAATAGCGGCAAAGAACCGGGGCTGCAACGCCGAATTCAGCCAAAAAGCTCACGGCAAAAGATCAGGCCGTCGATCAGCGCATCGACCTCGGCGGGGGTGTTGTACATGGCGAAACTGGCCCGGGCGCTGGCGGTGACGCCGTAAAACTCCATCAGCGGCATGGCGCAATGGGTGCCGGCGCGGATCGCGATGCCGCGCTTGTCGAGAATCGTGGAAAGGTCATGCGCATGCGCCCCCTCCATCGTCATCGAGAAGATGCCGCCCTTGTCCGGGGCGTCGCCCTGCACGTTCAGCCAGTTCAGTTCGCGCAGGCGGGCACGGGCGTAATCGCGCAAGCCCCGTTCGTGCGCGGCGATCTTGTCCATGCCGAGACCCATCAGATATTCCAGCGCGACCCCAAGGCCGATCTGGTTGACGATGCCGGGGGTGCCGGCCTCGAACCGCAGGGGCGGCGCGGCATAGGTGATCTTGTCGCGGGTCACGGTGTCGATCATGTCGCCGCCGCCCATGAAGGGCCGCATCTCGGCCTGGCGGGCGCGGGAAATCCAGACCGCACCCGAACCCGACGGGCCGTAAAGCTTGTGTCCGGTAATCGCGTAGAAATCCACGCCAAGGGCGCCCACGTCCACCGGCATGTGAACCGCCGCCTGACTGCCGTCGGCAAGCACCGGCACGCCAAGCGCACGCGCGCCCTGCGCAATCGCGCCCACGTCGACGATGGTTCCGGTCACGTTCGACATATGGCTGACCGCGATCAGCCTGGTCTTGGGTCCGACGGCGGCAAGCATCTTTTCGGGTGGCAGGCTGCCGTCTGCCTCGGGTTCCACCCAGACCAGTTCGACACCCTGCCGTTCGCGCAGAAAATGCCATGGCACAATATTCGCGTGATGCTCCAACACCGAAAGCACGATCTGGTCGCCGGCCTGAAGTCGCGGCGCGGCCCAGCCGTAGGAGACCAGATTGATGCCCTCGGTCCCGCCCGAGGTGAAGATCACCTCATCCTCATGCGGGGCGTGCAGAAAGCGCGCGATGATGGCGCGGACCCGTTCGTAATTCGTGGTCGCGAGGTTCGACAGATAGTGCAACCCGCGATGGACGTTGGCGTATTCGCCGCTATAGGCGTTCGAGACGGCGTCGATCACCACCTGCGGTTTTTGCGCGCTGGCGGCATTGTCCAGATAGACCAGCGGGCGGTTGTTCACCTGCCGCGACAGGATCGGAAAATCGGCGCGAACCGCATCGACGTCGAACATGGCTTACCCCTCGATTGGCATGGGCGGCACGATACCCAGCGCCGCGGCCAGAACCGACAGCGCCATGCCCGCGACCATTGCGGTGGCGATCATGCCCAGAAACACCATCGGCAGGTTTGAAAAGCCGTGAAGTTCGCGGGCCATATTCGCCATCAGCCAAAGAAACAGCGGCACCAGCGCCATGGTCAGCACCATGCCCAGTCCCGGCAGGATCAGTATCGCGAGCCAGGCGATGACCTGCACCGACAGCAGAATCGCCTCGGCCCAGGTGACCAGCAAAAGCCCGTCGGCGAATGAGCCACGGCCTTTGAAAACGCGCCCCGCAAAGGTCATCAGCCATGCCACCAGCAGGATGACCAGCCCTTGCGTGATCGCCACGGCGACGGGATGGCGCCCCAGTTCCTGATAAGGGTTTTGCGCATCGCCGGTGTCGGGCAGGGTCAGAACCACGATCAGGCTGAGCATGGCGGACAGGACCACGACCAGCGCATAACCCGTCCAGCGCGCCGCCATGGTCAGGTTCAGCCCGCGCAATATGCGCACCGCCGCGGCCGGATCGCGCACGGTCAGCACCATCAGCCGGCCGATATCGGCGATTGTCGGGGCGCCGGTCATGGAGCCACCTGTTTCGGGGCGGACAGCACGCAAAGGCCGGTGATCCAGAATGTCGCGAAAGCCACGCCGCATATGATATTTGTCACCGTCAACCCAAGCGAAGGCCCCACCAAGCCGGCAAGCAGACCCGACAAAAGCATTGCCGGCGATACCGCGAGCAGCGCCCAGAACAGCGCCAGACGCGACGAAAGGCCGGTGATCGGACGCCCGGCCAGCCGCATGATCACGCCCGCAAGCCATGCGACCGCATAGGCGATCAGCGGCATCATGAACATGACCGCGACAAGGGCGCCGCCAAGCCGGGCCTGAAACGGCACCGCGGGGTCAAGCTGCGCCGCGCGCGCATGCATCGGCAGTTGCGCGACCAGCAGGACCGCAAGCGCGCCGATCAGCATGACGATCAGCCCGGCCTCGGATACCCCCTGCCGCGCGATGCCGCGCAGCACGCGGGCGGGTTGCACCCAAGTCCGCAGAACCCGCAGCACGATGCTGCGATCCGCCGATGCCGAATTGCCCGATGCCGCCATCACCTTACCCGGCGTGCGCGGCGGTGTGGCGGGTCAACCAGCCCTCCAGCCGCTCGGATATTTCGTTGCGCAACGCCTCATCCTCGACCTCGGCCAAGGCATCGGCAAGGAAGGACAGCACCAGCAGCACGATGGCCCGGTCACGCGGCACCCCGCGCGAGCGCAGATAGAACAGCGCCGTTTCATCAAGCGCGCCGGTGGTCGAGCCGTGGCTGCATTTGACGTCGTCGGCGTAGATCTCCAGCTCGGGCTTGGCGAGAAACTGGCTGTCCTCGTCCAGCAAAAGCGCCTGGCTGATCTGATATCCGTCGGTCTTTTGCGCGCCGGGCTTGACCAGAATCTTGCCCTGGAACACGCCCACAGCACCGTTCTTCAGCACCTTCTTGAACACCTGACGGCTTTCGCAACGCTCGGCCGCATGGGTGACAAAGACCGTATCGTCGTGGTGGAAGGTGCCGTCGCTGCCATCGCCAAGAACCGCCGCCGCGACATGGGCAACCGCATCATCGCCGACGATGTCGATGACGGATTCCTGCCGCATGTGGCTGCCGTTCACGGCAAGCGCGAAGGATTTGAACCGGGCATCGGCACCGACGCGGGCAAAGATATGGGACAGGGCGACACGCGCGCCCTCGGTCCGGCGCGAGGCGACGTGATGAAAATGCGCGCCTTCGGCCACCTGCACCTCGGTCACGATATTGCTGCGCGCGCCGACATCGCCGGTATCCAGCAGCGTCAGCTCGGCGCCCTTCTCGACCAGAATGACGTGATGCAGGATCACATCGGCCGATTTGTCTCGGCGGCGGTAAACCAGATGCACCGGGCGTTCGGGCTTGCCGGTGACGCGGATCAGCACGCCTTCGACGGCCAGCGCGGTATTCAGCGCCGCAAGCGGGCGGGGCACCGGATTCTGCCCGGCGGCCTCGAGATTGCCGTAGATTTCCGCCGCCCAATGCGCGCCGCCGACATCGACGCGCGACAGAAGGTCGATGGTCAACCCCTGCCCCTCAAGGCTGTCCGAGGCGCTTTCGTCCAGCACCCCGTCAACGAACACCAGCCGCAGCCGGTCCAACGTCTCGAACAACGCGAGATCGCCCGCCGCGCGGTCGGTGACCGCCAGTTCTTCGGGGGTGGCGGCGTTGAACGGTGCCGGGTCGGTATAGCGCCAGTATTCGTCGCGCTTGACCGGCAATCCCATCGTTTCCAGCCGCGCGCGCGCCTTGGCCCGCGCGTCAAAGGTGAAGCCCCCCTTCGGCAGCGCAACCCCGTCAAGCCGCCGCGACAGGGGCGACTCGCCGCCCTTGGCGACCGCGGCGCGGTTCGCGCCGGCCGGTTCGGTCAGCTTTTTCTCTGCTGCGTCGACTGCCATCAACCGGCCTCCGTCAGAATATCGCCGTAGCCTTCGTTTTCGACCTGAAGCGCCAGTTCCGGACCCCCGGTTTTCACGATGCGGCCGTCGGACATGATATGCACCACGTCCGGCTTGATGTGATTCAGCAGGCGTTGGTAATGGGTGATGACCAGAAACGACCGCCCGGCGCTGCGCAGCGCATTCACCCCATCCGCGACCAGACGCATCGCATCCACGTCCAGACCCGAATCGGTTTCGTCCAGAATGCACATCTTGGGTTCAAGAAGCGCCATCTGAAGGATCTCGTTGCGCTTTTTCTCGCCACCCGAGAAGCCGACGTTGACCGGCCGCTTCAGCATGTCGGCGTCGATCTTCAGCGTCTTGGCCTTTTCACGCACCAGCTTGAGGAATTCGGCTGCCGATACCTCATCCTCGCCGCGCGCCTTGCGCTGCGCGTTCAGCGCCGTGCGCAGAAAGGTCATGTTGCCGACGCCGGGGATTTCGACCGGATACTGGAACGCCAGAAACAGCCCGGCTGCGGCACGTTCCTCGGGCTCCATCTCCAGCAGATCCGCGGCGTCCAGCGTGGCGGTTCCCTCGGTCACCTCATAGCCGTCGCGGCCCGACAGCACATAGGACAGCGTCGACTTGCCCGAGCCGTTCGGGCCCATGATCGCGTGGACCTGACCGTCCGGGACTTCCAGATTCACGCCCTTGAGGATCTGCTTGTCTTCTTCCTCAAGCTTCACGTGCAGGTTTTCAATTTTCAGCATGGTGATCCTTTATCTCTTTCCGGTTCGCGCCTCAGCGGATCTGTCCGAACAAAGCCACAAAGCGCGTAATTTCGTTCGGGGTAAGACGGCGCGGTTCCAGTTGGAATCGCGCCATACGTCCCCGTGTTTCGACGGGCTTAGCCCATTCTTCGACCAGATGGTATTCCGTCCGGTCGGTATAATCGTCAAACAGCACCGTCACGGGCTTTTCCGCCCGGAACAGCACGGTCGCAAAGCAGGCCGCGCGGAACCGGCCGTCGATCAGCACCAGATCGGGCGTCACGAAATCGGGCCGGTCCCAGACCGACAGCGGGTAACGGTGGAACAAGCGCCAATTCGCCTCATTCCGGGGGCGGCCCCAGGCCATCGTCGGCCCGACATCCGCCCAATGCAGATGCGGGACCGAGGGCGGCGCCAGCCGATCCAGACAGGCTTGCAGATTATCCAGCCAGCCCTTGTCGGATTCGACGGTAAAAATGGTCTTGCCGGGCATTTCCGCCGCCATGACCGTGGACCCGCCCGAGCCGTATTCCAGAATGACAGGGGCGGCGCGGTAATGGTCCTTCACCCATTCCGCGACGCCGGCCGGAAACGTCAGTTCCGGACGCCAGGCCGATCCCTGATTGTTCTGCGCTACCTGCATCCAAATCCTTCCGCGGCCGATGATGCCGCCAAACCGGCGACATCCCCACCGCACCGTCTTTTCCCACCCGGCACCCTTTTCGGGGGCGCGTGGGGCCTAACCGACCGAACCTTCCAGCGAGATCGCGACCAGCGACTGCGCCTCCATCGCGAATTCCATCGGCAAGGCTTGCAACACGTCGCGCACGAAACCGTTCACGATCAGCGCCACGGCCTCTTCCTCGTCCATCCCGCGAGAGCGGCAGTAGAACAACTGGTCATCGTCGACCTTGCTGGTCGTCGCCTCATGTTCGACGCGGGACGAGGTGTTCTTGACCTCGATATAGGGCACGGTATGGGCGCCGCATTTGTCGCCGATCAGCAGGCTGTCGCACTGGGTATAGTTGCGGCTGTTCGTGGCGCGCGGATGCATGGACACCAACCCGCGATAGGTGTTCTGCGCCTTGCCCGCCGAAATCCCTTTGGAAACAATGCGTGACCGCGTGTTCTTGCCAAGATGGATCATCTTCGTGCCGGTATCGGCCTGCTGCAGGTTGTTGGCGATAGCGATCGAGTAGAACTCGCCCTGGCTTTCCTCGCCCCGCAGGATGCAGGACGGGTATTTCCAGGTGATCGCGCTGCCGGTTTCGACCTGCGTCCACATCACCTTGGCCCGCGCCTCGCGGCAATCGGCCCGCTTGGTCACGAAGTTATAGATGCCGCCCTTGCCTTCCTCATCGCCGGGGAACCAGTTCTGAACGGTCGAATATTTGACCTCGGCATCCTCAAGAATGACGATTTCCACCACGGCGGCGTGAAGCTGCGCGGTGTCGCGTTTGGGGGCGGTGCAGCCCTCAAGATAGCTGACATAGGATTTCTTGTCGGCGATGATCAGCGTGCGTTCGAACTGCCCGGTGTTTTCCGCGTTGATGCGGAAATAGGTCGACAGCTCCATCGGGCAGCGAACCCCCGGCGGGATATAGACGAAGGACCCGTCCGAAAACACCGCGCTGTTCAGCGTGGCGAAGAAGTTGTCGCTGGGCGGCACGACGCTGCCGAGGTATTTTTTCACCAGTTCGGGATGCTCGCGGATCGCCTCGGAGATCGAGCAGAAGATGACCCCCGCCTTGGCCAGTTCATCCTTGAAGGTGGTGCCGACGCTGACGCTGTCGAAAACCGCATCGACGGCGACCTTGCGGCCTTCGGCGGGGGTCTGGCCCACGCCCTCGACGCCGGCAAGGATCATCTGTTCCTTCAGCGGAATCCCCAGCTTTTCGTAGGTCGCCAGCAGCTTCGGGTCAACGTCGTCAAGCGACTTCGGCTTGACCTCCATGCTTTTCGGGCGGGCGTAATAATACTGTTCCTGATAGTCGATATCGGGATAGTTCAGCATCGCCCAGCGTGGTTCGGTCATGGTCTGCCAGCGCCGGAAGGCGGCCAGCCGCCATTCGGTCATCCACTCGGGTTCGTTGTTCTTTTCCGAGATCAGACGAACGATATCCTCGTTCAGCCCCTTCGGGGCATATTCCATCTCGATATCGGTGTCCCAGCCGTATTTGTAGGACCCCATGTTCGCCACGGTTTCGACCGTTTCGCGGTCTACGCCCTCGCGCACCTCGAAATCTGCTGTGTCGATCTTGGCCATTGTCATCCTTTCCGGGGCGGCACCGCCCCTGTCCTTTCACCGCTCAGGCCGCCCGCTGCCGCCAGCGCCGATGGGCGGCCAGCCATGCGTCGGTGAACCGCGCTATATCATCATCCGTCGTCACCGGCCCAAGCGAGACCCGGATCGCATTGCTTGCCATATCGGGTGAAACACCCATCGCCTGCAAGGTCCCGCTTGCATGCACCTTGCCCGATGAACAGGCGGAACCGGCCGAAACCGCGAAACCCGCCAGATCCATCTGCATGACCTGCGTTTCGCCTTTCCATCCCGGGGTCACGATGGCAAGCGTATTCGGCAGCCGTTCGGAACCGGCGCCCGGGAACATCACCCCCTCGGCCGCGCCGCCAAGATCGGCCTGCAAGCGGTCGCGCAACTCCCTGATCCGGTCCCAGACGCCGGTTTCCAGATCCCGCTGCGCCGCCGCCGCCGCCGCCGCAAAGCCCATGATCCCGATCAGGTTTTCGGTGCCCGCGCGCCGCCCCTGTTCCTGACCGCCGCCACGCAGGCGGGCGGCAAGCTCGGTTCCCTTGCGCAGCACCACCGCGCCGATCCCCTTTGGCCCGCCGAGTTTATGGGCCGAGACCAGCCCCGCCCCGATCCCCAGCCAGTTGAAGGCCAGCGGTATCTTTCCGAAACCCTGCGTCAGATCGCTGACCGCAAGCCCCTCGGGCAGCGTTTGCAGCACGCCGGTTTCCGAATTGGCGATCTGCAACGTGCTGCGCCCGGGATCGTCCACCGTGACCCGCCCTTCGGCATCGACAGCCAGCGCCGGGTCACACCACGCAAGGATCGCGTCATGTTCGACCCGCGCCGCCGCATATTCCCTGCCCTCCAGCAGAAGTGCCGCCGATTCCGTCGCGCATGAGGTGAAGATCACATCCGCACCCTCGGCCCCCATAGTGGTGGCAACGGTTTCTCGGGCTTTCTCCAGCGCCATTTTCGCGGCCCGGCCCTCGGCATGAACCGAGGACGGGTTGCCGGAGATGTCCATCGCATCGGCCATCGCCTGACGCGCCTCGGGGCGCAGCGGTGTGGTCGCATTCCAGTCCAAATAGGCACGCTTCATCACATCGCCCTCGCGATCCGGTCGGCGAGCCGCTGCGCGACCTGTTCCTTCGGCATGCGCGGCCAGATTTCGGATCCGTCCGCCGTGATCAGCGTGATCGCATTCTCGGTCCCGCCCATGATGCCGGTCGCGGGCGAGACGTCATTGGCGACGATCCAGTCCGCGCCTTTCCGGGCCCGCTTGGCCGTCGCGTTGCCAACCACGTCATTGGTTTCCGCGGCAAATCCCACCACCAGTTCCGGCCTGCCTTCGGACAACTGGCTGACCCAGGCGAGGATATCGGGGTTTTCGGCAAACTCCAGCACCGGCAGATTGCCCTTGCCGTCCTTCTTGATCTTCCGGTCCGAGGCATTCGCGACCCGCCAATCCGCCACCGCCGCCGCCATCACCGCGATATCGGCCGGCAGCGCCTTTTCCACCGCCTGCCGCATCTCGGCCGCGGTCTGGACCCGGATCACCTCGACCCCGGCAGGGGCTGGCACGTCGGCCGGTCCGGTGACGAAACTGACCCGCGCCCCAAGATCGCGCAGTGCCGCCGCCACCGCGGTGCCCTGCGCACCCGAGGATCGGTTGGCGATATAGCGCACCGGATCAATCGGCTCATGGGTCGGGCCCGAGGTCACGATGACGTGGCGCCCGCTCAGCGGACCATTCACCGGGCCCGGCAAAGCAGGCCGCACCACGGCCGTCGAGGTCATCAGCGGCAAAGCGGCAGGGCCGTCCTTCAGCGCCGCCTCGATCGCGTCCAGAATCTCGGCCGGTTCGGACATGCGGCCGTCGCCGAACTCGCCGCAGGCCATCTCGCCGGCGTTCGGGCCGACGAACAGGATGCCGTCACGCGCCAGCGTTTCATGGTTGCGCCGCGTCGCCGGGTGCTGCCACATCCGCACGTTCATCGCCGGCGCCATCAGCACCCGCTTGTCGGTGGCCAGCAAAAGCGTCGATGCCAGATCATTCGCCAGACCGCCGACCACCTTGGCCATCAGATCGGCGGTCGCCGGCGCGACGACAACAAGATCGGCCGAGCGGGACAACTGGATATGACCCATTTCGGCTTCGGTGGTCAGGTCGAACAAATCCTGATGGACACGCTCGGCGGCAAGGGCGGACACGCTCAGGGGGGTCACGAACTCGGCGCCGCCACGGGTCAGAACCGGAGTGACCGCGACGCCCGCGCCCTTCAGCCGCCGGATCAGGTCCAGCGCCTTATAGGCGGCGATTCCGCCCCCAATGATCAGCAAAACGCGCGCGCCTTGCAGCATCGCCATCCCCTTCGGTTGACCAAACCAGTCAGATTTCATGTCAATGTGTTTGGCATATAGGCGGAAGGGCCGGATTCGGCAATAACACCGGGTCAAACCGCCCCGGAGTTCAGCCCAGACACCGCCTAGTCACCGCCTAGACACCGCGCGCGAAAGCCAGACGATAGCTGATGGCTTCGGCCACATGCGGCGCGCGCACGGTCGCCGATTGGGCCAGATCGGCAATGGTGCGGGCGGTGCGCAGTATGCGGTGATAGCCCCGCGCCGTCAGCCCAAGCCGGTCCGAGGCGCGACGGATCAGGTCCTGCCCCTCGCGATCCGGCCCTGCGACTTCTTCAAGCGCCGCGCCGCTCAGGTCCGCATTCACCCGTACCGACGCATGCCCGTCATAACGGGTAAGCTGCAGCGCGCGGGCATCGGCGATGCGGCGGGCGACTTCGGCCGAACCCTCGCTTGACGGCGGCAACGCCAGGTCATCGACGGAAACCGCCGGAACCTCGATCCGCAGGTCGAAGCGATCCATCAGCGGGCCAGAGATGCGCCGCATGTAATCCTCGCCACAGACCGGGGCGCGGGCGCAGCATCGCGACGGATCGGCGAGTTGCCCGCAGCGGCACGGGTTAGCCGCCGCAATCAGAAGGAACCGGCAGGGATAGCGGATATGCGCATTGGCGCGCGCCACCACCACCTCGCCGGTTTCGACCGGCTGCCGCAGCGTTTCCAGCACGGCACGGGGAAATTCGGGGAACTCGTCCATGAACAGGACACCATTATGGGCAAGGCTGATCTCGCCCGGCTTTGCGCCGCGCCCGCCGCCCACGATGGCCGCCATCGAGGCGGTGTGATGCGGCTCGCGGAATGGCGCGTCGCGCGAGATTCCGCCCTCGCCCAGCGTTCCGGCAAGCGAATGGATCATCGAGGTCTCCAGCGCCTCGATCGGGGTAAGCGGCGGCAACAGCCCGGGCAGACGGGCGACGATCATTGACTTGCCCGCCCCGGGCGGTCCGACCATCAGCATGTGATGCCGCCCGGCCGCTGCAATCTCGACCGCGCGTTTCAGGCTTTCCTGGCCCTTTATGTCGCGCAGATCGCCGCGGTCGTGGCCATTGCGGATCTCACCGGCCACGGCCGCCGGCAGCGGGACCCGCCCGGTCAGATGCTCGACCGCCTGCCGCAGCGCCGGCGCCGCATGGACGGTGACGGATTCAAGCCACGCCGCTTCGGCACCCGAAGCTTTCGGGCAGATCAGCAGGCGGTCCGTCGCGGCAGCCGTCATCGCCGCCGGCAACGCCCCGCCGACCGCCACCAGCCGCCCATCCAGGGCGAGTTCGCCGAGCGAGATCACCTGTTCCAGCTTGTCGCGGGGAATGACGTCGATCGCCGCCAGAATCGCCAGCGCGATCGGCAGATCGAAATGGCTGCCCTCCTTGGGCATGTCGGCCGGCGAAAGGTTGACCGTCACCCGGCGCGAGGGCATCGCAATCGCCAGCGAGGCGAAAGCCGCCCGGATCCGCTCTCGCGCTTCGGAGACGGCCTTGTCGGGAAGCCCGACGACCGAGAACGACGGCAGCCCGGCGGATACGGCACATTGCACCTCGACCAGCCGCGCCTCCACGCCTTCGAATGCGACCGTATAGGCAACTGCGACCATCTGACCCCCGGACCCGTTGCCCGAATGGCTAAGCCCAGATCATTGAGAAATGGTTAACGGGCGGGCGCGATCGGACGGCCCCGGGGCGCGCCGTCAGACGCGCGCCCTGTTCCGCGCTTTGTGCCGCGCCTCGATCGCCTGCCAGATCAGCGCGGCCGCGTTGACGCCGTCGAACCGTTCGAGTTCCTGAATGCCGGTCGGCGAGGTCACGTTGATCTCGGTCAGCCAGCCGTCGATCACGTCGATCCCGGTAAACAGCAAACCCTTTTCCTTCAGCACCGGACCGATGGCCGCACAGATCTCCAGCTCACGCGGGGTCAGGCCGATCTTTTCCGGACGGCCGCCGACATGCATGTTCGACCGCGCTTCGCCCGCCGCCGGAACCCGGTTGATCGCCCCGACCGCTTCGCCATCGACAAGAATGATGCGCTTGTCGCCCTTGACCACGGCAGGCAGATATTTCTGGGCGATCACCGGCTCGCGGTTCATGCCGCCGAACAGTTCCAGCAGCGCCGAAAGGTTCGGATCCTCGGGCCGCAAATGGAACACCCCGGCACCGCCATTGCCGTAAAGCGGCTTGACGATGATGTCGCCGTGGCGCTTGCGGAAGGCCTGAATCGCGGCTTTGTCGCGGGCGATCATCGTCGGCGGCGTGAGTTCGGGAAAATCCAGCACCATCAGTTTCTCGGGCGAGTTCCGCACCCAGAACGGATCATTCACGACCAGAACTTGCTCGCGCACCCGATCCAGAAGATGGGTCGAGGTGACATAGCCCATGTCGAAAGGCGGGTCCTGCCGCAACCAGATGACGTCGAAATCGCCCAATTCGACGGTTTCCCAATCGCCGAATGTGACGTGATTGCCCTGTTCGCGCCGCAGGGTGATCTTCCTGCCATGCGCCAGCACCCGACCTTCGTCGAAAATCAGCTGGTCGGCGGTATATTGAAACAGCCGATGACCCCGCAGCTCTGCCTCGATACCGATGCGGAAGGTACTGTCGGCCGAGATCGAGACGTGTTCGATCGGATCCATTTGCAAGGCGACGTAAAGGCTCATTCCGGCGATCCCCAGTTGATCGCGCCAGTCATGTCGCGTTGAGACATTGAATGCAACCGCCCCCGATCAATGACGACCGGTCAATGACCCCCAGTCAATGGCCGCCGAAAGCGTTTTCGATAATGTCGATCATGCCCGACCCATCGACGAGGGCTGCATCAAACCGCATTCCCGCCGCTTGTCCCATCGGCTGGGTGGCGCAAAATTCGCATGCCGCCAGACAGATACGGTCCATCTGCCGACGGCTCAGCCGTTCGGCCGCCATGTCGCGGGTATCGGCCCGTTTCACCTCGATGAAGATGAAATCACCGTCATGCCGGGCGATAAGGTCGATCTCCCCGGCCTTGCCGCGCCAGCGCCGGGCCAGAATTTCATAGCCCTGCTGTTCGTAGCGTTCGGCCACACGCAACTCGGCGTTCTGACCGTTGGCGAATGCGGCCACCCCGGCAACCTGCCGTGCGCTGACCGATCGCGCCGCGACAGCGACTGTCCCGCGACCCATGCCTGCGTAATATCCACGATCTGCCATCATCCCTCCCCGAGTTGCAGGGCAATCTGGTAGACCTCCCGCCGCGGAAGGCCGAGCTTTTGCGCGACCGCTGCGGCGGCATCGCGTTTGGTCATGGTTTTCACGGCCTCCTGCAATTCCTTCCGGACCCGGTCCGGGTCGGGTTCGGCTTCCCCGGCGCGGTCCAGAATCACGACAACCTCACCTTTTATGCCCCCGTCGGGGATGGCATCCGACACCTGCGCCACCGTCCCCCGGAACACTTCCTCGAATCGCTTGGTCAGTTCCCTGCCCACCGCCACGTTACGTCCATCAGCGCCGGTTTCGCACAACAGTTCTAATGTTTGCTTAACGCGCCTTGGCGATTCGAAGAAAATCAGCGTCGCATCGACCTGTGACCATTTCTCAAGCCAGCTCCGCCGCTGTCCCAGCGGGGTCGGCGGAAAGCCGGCGAACAGAAAGCGGTCGCTGGGCAGGCCGCTGACCGTCAGCCCCGCCAGCATCGCCGAGGCGCCCGGAACGGCATGGACCGCCAGACCGGCGTCGATCGCGTCCCGACCCAGCCGATAACCCGGGTCCGAGACCAGGGGCGTGCCCGCGTCCGACGCATAGGCCACCGACTTTCCACCCCCTATCGCCGCCAGCATGGCCGGGCCATGGCGGTCGGCATTATGGTCATGATAGGCCAGAATCCGGCGCCCCCGCAGGGGAATGCCGTGGATATCCATCAGATGCCGCATCGTCCGGGTATCTTCGGCCGCAAGGATGTCGGCGGAATTCAGCGTATCGAGCGCACGCAGGGTAATGTCACGCGCCGCCCCGATCGGCGTCGCCACCAGATACAGCCCCGGATCAAGGCGCGCGGCCTCGATGCCGGCACGCAGCGGCGCCGCCTCGGCCATGAAATCGCGAGGCGCGGCGGGGTCCTGCCGATCGGCGTTTCCGGGCTTCTGTCGCATACTGTCCGCTTCCGTTTACAACCTGCCGATATCTGCATACCGTGCCTAGCGCAGACTGCCTACCGCGTTCGATTGCCAGCAAACGAGGGAAGTTAACAAATGAAAATCATGAGCCGAATATCGCCGCGCCCGGTTCTGCGGGTCGGCGCAATCCTAACGACGCTTTGGCTTGCCGCCTGCGGTCCGATGGGCGTGGCGGGCGTTTCGGGCCCGAATACCGGACAGATGATCGACCCGCGGCAGCCGGTCCCGGTCGCGCTTCTGGTGCCGGCCGGTGCCGGAAGCTCTGAAATGTCATGGCTTTCCCGCTCGCTGGTGAATTCGGCCAAGATGGCCGCCGCCGACGCGCAGGGCGCCCAGATCGACCTTCGCGTCTACGAGGTCGGGCTTGACGCGGCTTCCGCCGCATCAACCGCGAACAAGGCGGTCGACGAGGGTGCGAAGATCATCCTTGGCCCGCTTCATGCCGATTCGGCCAATGCCGCCGGCAGCGCCGTGGCCGCGCGCAACGTGAACGTGCTGGCCTTCTCGAACAACCCCGACATCGCTGGCGGCAACGTCTTCATTCTGGGCAACACCTTCTCGAACGTGGCCGACCGGCTGGTCTCATACGGGGTCCGGCAGGGCAAGCGGCGCATCATGATCGTGGCCGAGGACGACATTCCGGGCCAGATCGGCGCCGGCGCGATCCGTACCGCGATCTCGCGCAATGGCGCGTCGCTGGCGGGTGAGATCAAGCATCCGGTCTCGCAAGCCGGCATCGACAGCGTCGTGCCCGGCGTGGCCGATGCCGCCAGAAGCGGCCGGGTCGACGCGCTGTTCCTGACCGCCAACCAGCAGCAGGTGCTGCCCTATCTGACCGGAAAGCTGAACGGCGCCGGGGTCAATTCCAGCGTGACCCAGATGATGGGGCTGACGCGGTGGGATATTCCGGCGGCGCGGCTGCAACTGCCGGGGGTTCAGGGCGGCTGGTTCGCGATTCCCGACATGGCGCTGAAAGGTCAGTTCGACAGCCGCTATCGCGCCGCATATGGCGAAACCCCGCATGATCTGGGCAGCCTCGCCTATGACGGCGTTTCGGCGATCGCGGCCCTTGTCCGGGCGGGCAAGGCCAATGCGCTGACCACCGCCGGGCTGACCACGGGCTCGGGCTTTGCCGGCGTCAACGGCACGTTCCGGCTGAACCGCGACGGCACCAACCAACGCGGTCTGGCCGTCGCCACGATCCGCGGCGGTCAGGTCGTGGTGATTGATCCCGCGCCGCGCCGGTTCAGCGGGGCAGGCTTCTGATCTTGCCCGCGCCGACCAGACAACCCATCGCGCAAAGCGCCCCGGCATTGCCCGGGGCGCATTCTGTATTCGACCAGGAGCAGTTCGAATCCACGCTGGATGCCGAGCTGGCCGGGTTGACCGAAGCGCGCGACATCCGCGCCCATACCGTCGCCCGTCTTGCCGCCGCCCGCAGCGCCGCGATGGAGGATATCGAAAGCGGTTTTGCCACCCATCCGCGCGCCGCGCGCGAAACCGTGCGCGCCATCGCCGCGCTGACCGACCGGCTGGTCACCACGGTCTGGCACGTCGCCACCACCTATCTGCACCGCCGGCCCAATCCGACCGACGCCGAACGTCTGGCGGTCATGGCCGTCGGCGGCTATGGCCGGGCCGAGATGGCGCCGCGCTCGGACGTCGACCTGTTGTTCGTGACGCCGTGGAAGATCACGCCATGGGCCGAAAGCGTCATCGAATCGATGCTTTACATGCTGTGGGACCTGAATCTGAAGGTCGGCCACGCCGCCCGCTCGATCGAGGATTGCCTGCGGCTTGGGCGGCAGGACATGACCATTCGCACCTCGCTTCTGGAACATCGGGTCGTGGCCGGCAGCGCCACGGTCGCGGATGACCTGCGCGACAACCTTCAGTCCATGTTCGCCTCGACCCACGCCGAGTTCATCGAGGCCAAGATGGCCGAGCGTGACGCCCGCCACGAACGGCAGGGCGGTCAGCGCTATGTGCTGGAGCCGAATGTGAAAGAGGGCAAGGGGGGCCTGCGCGATCTGCAAACCCTCTACTGGATCGCCAAATACATCTATCGCGTCGACCGCGCCGTCGAGTTGATCGACCTTGGCTTCTTTTCCCGCGACGAACATCGGGCCTTTTGGCAGGCCGAGGATTTCCTGTGGGCGGTCCGTTGCCACCTGCATCTGATTACCGGGCGACCGATGGATCAGCTTACCTTCGACATGCAGGTCGAGGTGGCGCGCCGCATGGGTTATGAGGATACCGCCGGGCGTCGCGCCGTCGAATATTTCATGCAGGATTATTTCCGCCATGCCACCCGCGTGGGCGACCTGACGCGGGTGTTTCTGACCGCGCTGGAGGCCCAGCACCTGCACAAGCCGCCGGTGTTCCGCCGCCTGTTCCGCCGCCGCCGCGCGCTGCCCGCACCGTTCACCGACGACTCGGGGCGTCTTGCCGTGGCGGACGAGGCCGCGTTTCTGGCCGATCCTCTGAACCTGCTGCGGCTGTTCCACGAATCGCTGCGGGTCGGCATGTCGATCCATCCCGACGCCATGCGGCTTGTCGCCGCCAATCTGGACCTGTTCACCGACAAGATCCGCGCCGATCCCGAGGCGGGGCGGATCTTTCTGGACATGCTGCTGAAATACGGCAATCCCGAACGGGTGCTGCGCCGGATGAACGAGCTTGGCGTGCTCGGGGCCTATATCCCCGAGTTCGAGCCGATCGTGGCGATGATGCAGTTCAACGTCTATCACCATTATACGGTCGACGAGCATACCATCCAGACCATCGCCGCGCTGGCCGAGATCGAGCGCGGCGAGGCCATAAACGACCTGCCGCTGTCCACCGCGATCATCAAGGCCGGACTAAACCGGCGGGTTATATATGTCGCGCTGTTGATGCATGACATCGGCAAGGGGCGGCCCGAGGATCACTCGATCCTCGGTGCCCAGATCGCCCGCAAGGTCGCACCCCGGCTGGGCCTGAACGCCGATGAGGTGGATACCGTCGAATGGCTGGTGCGCAATCATCTTCTGATGTCGGACGTGGCGCAAAAGCGCGACATCTCGGACCCGCGGACCCTGCGCGATTTCGCCAAAACGGTGAAAAACAAGAAGCGGCTGGACCTGCTGACCGTGCTGACCGTCTGCGACATTCGCGGCGTCGGGCCGGGGACGTGGAACAACTGGAAGGCCATGCTGCTGCGCCGTCTGCATGACGAAACCTCGCGCGTGCTGGAAGGCGGGATGGAGGCGCTGAACCGCGAGAAGCGCGAGGACGAGGCGAAACGCAGCCTGCGCCATTTCCTGAATGTCGAAGGCGCGTGGGAGCCGCGCGACCTGCGCACCGAACTGGGGCGCCATTATGCCGCCTATTGGCAAGGGCTTGCGACCGAAACCCACGCGGTATTCGCCGATCTGCTGCGTAACATCCGCGAAGACGAGATCAAGATCGACCTTCATCCCGATGCCGAACGCGATGCGACCCGCGCGGCTTTCGCGCTGGCGGACCATCCGGGCATCTTCTCGCGGCTTGCCGGCGCGCTGGCACTGGTCGGGGCAAACGTGGTGGATGCGCGTACCTATACCTCGAAGGACGGATTCGCGACGGCCGTGTTCTGGATACAGGACAGCGACGGCCACCCCTATTCGCTGGAACGCCTGCCCCGCCTGCGCGAGATGATCAGCAAGACGCTGAAGGGCGATATCGTCGCGCGCGAGGCGCTGGCCAGCCGCGACAAGGTCAAGAAGCGCGAACGCGAGTTCCGCTTTCCGACCCATATCCTATTCGACAACGATGGCTCGGACATCTACACCATCGTCGAGGTCGACACCCGCGACCGCCCCGGGCTGCTTTACGACCTGACCCGGACGCTGGCGGCCAACCACATCCAGATCCACAGCGCGGTGATTGCCACATTCGGCGCGCAGGTGGTCGATACTTTCTATGTCAAGGACATGTTCGGATTGAAACTGCACCAACCGGGTCGCCGCGAGGCGCTGGAGCGAAAGCTGCGTCAGGCGATAACCGAGGGTGCCGAAAGGGCCGGCCGGTGAAACCCGTCAGACTGATGCGCGGTTTCGTGACCGTGGGCGGCTGGACCTTGGGCAGCCGGATGGTGGGTTTCATCCGCGACATGATGATCGCGGCATTTCTGGGCGCCGGACCGGTGGCCGAGGCCTATTTCGTCGCCTCGTCCCTGCCGAACATGTTTCGCCGCTTTTTCGCCGAGGGCGCCTTCAACACCGCCTTCGTGCCGCTGTTCGCCAAAAAGCTGGAATCCGGCGATGACCCTCGCGGGTTCGCCGAGGACGCCATGTCCGGTCTGGCCGCGACGGTGTTTCTGGTCTCGGCCATCGCCATGGTGGTCATGCCCTGGCTGGTGCTGGCCATGGCGGCGGGCTTTCGCGGGGATGAGCGGTTCCAGCTTGCGACGCTGTATGGCAGGATCTGCTTTCCCTATATCTTCTTCATCTCGCTGACCGCGTTGTTGTCCGGCCTGCTGAATGCCGGTCATCGCTTTTTCGCCGCCGCCGCCGCGCCGATCCTGATGAACCTTGTGCTGATCATCGCGATGCTGATGGCGGATTGGTTCGGCTGGGACATGGGGCTTGCGATGTCATGGTCGATGCCGGTTGCCGGGATCGCGCAACTGGCGATGGTCTGGATCGCGGCGGCGAAGATGGGCTTTCCGCTGCGCCTGCGCCGCCCGCGCCTGACCCCCGACATCCGCCGGCTGCTGATCATCGCCGGGCCGGCGGTTCTGGCCGGCGGCGTGGTGCAGGTCAATCTGCTGGTCGGCCGGCAGGTGGCCAGCTTTTTCGACGGCGCGATCGGCTGGCTGACCTATGCCGACCGGCTGTATCAGCTTCCGCTCGGGGTCTTTGGCATCGCGATCGGGATCGTGCTGCTGCCCGACATCTCGCGCCGGCTGAAGGCGGGCGACGATCTGGGCGGACGCCACGCCTATAACCGCGCGACCGAGTTCGCGCTGTTCCTGACCGTTCCCGCCGCGATCGCGCTGATCGTCATCGCGACGCCGCTGATCTCGGTCCTGTTCGGGCGCGGCGATTTCGGCGCCGCGGATATCACGCCGACGGCGCTGGTGCTGGCGATCTACGGGATCGGCCTGCCCGCATTCGTGATGCAAAAGGTGCTGCAACCGCTGTATTTCGCCCGCGAGGATACGCGCACGCCGTTCCGCTATGCCGTCCATGCGATGGTGGTGAACGCAATCGCGGCCATCGGCCTTGCGCCGTTGATCGGGTTCAGCGCCGCCGCCCTTGGCACCACCATCGCCGGCTGGACGATGGCCGGTCAGCTATGGTGGGGCAGCCGGTCGATGGGCGCGGCGACGCAATTCGACGACCGGCTGAAACGCCGCGCGCCCCGCATCCTGATCTCGGCGCTGATCATGGGTGCGGCGTTGATCGGGATGACGGCGTTTCTGGGCGACAGCCTGCATTTGCCGGGCAAACGCTATCTGGCGCTGGCGGTGCTGATCGCCGGCGGGATCGCGGTCTATGCGGCCGCCATCCTGTTGACAGGCGCGTTCACCGTGACGGAACTGAAAGCCACGGTCCGGCGGAAACGCTAGGTGCCTGAACCCGGGGTGGGGGCGGCGGTCGGGGGGGCGGGTTGGGGGGCGGCGGTCAGCGCCGCCGCAATTCCCTCAATACTCTGGCGATGCCGCCGGGAACCAGCACGAAGCAGAGCGCGAAGCCGACGCAGAAACCGGCGATTTCGGCGACCCAGACATAATCCGAATTGCCGAACACCACCCCGAAAACCAACTGGAACAGCAGCAGCATGCCGATCAGGGTAAAGGCCCGCATGCGATTGGCGTTTTCCATGCCCAGCCGGGTCCACAGGATGAAGGTGAAGGCTCCGACGAAGCCGTAGACCGCCGGATAGCCGCCGACCAGCGGGCTGATCCGCACCGGCACCAGCAGCGCGAACAGCGTATAGATCAGCGCCGCCCCGATGGCCGAGCCGAAAAACAGCACCAGAACCGCCGCGGGTTTGAAATACTCGGCCACCATCTTGCCCAGCGCCAGCGTGAACACGCCCACGAACAGCGCATTCAGGGCGCTGAGATGGACGAAAGGATAGGTCACCAGCCGCCGCAGATAATCCGGGTTCAGATCACCGGTCTGCCACATCCGCACCAGAAACTCGGGCGAGAAGAACGCCCAGTTGATCGCGTTCGAGCGCAGACCGATCCCGCTTTGCCCGCCCACGAAACCCACGCCGCCAAGCGCGAACAGGATCTCGGTCGCGGCGATCGGCAGGATCAGCACCCATACCACCGGCGGCAGCGGGTTGACGGGGGATTGGTCGAAACCGGGGCGCATCACATTCTCCGTTGGGTTGGGCGGTTGCACCCGCGCCGGCCAAGGGGTAAGCCAAGCCGCATCATTTGAAAAGCCCGAGAGCATGATCCGATGGCCAACGCCCACAAACCCCGCGTTTTTTCCGGCATCCAGCCCTCGGGCGGTCTGACGCTGGGCAATTATCTGGGTGCGCTGAAACGCTTTGCGGCTTTTCAGGGGACCGGCCCCGAAACGATCTATTGCCTGGTCGATCTGCACGCGCTGACGGTCTGGCAGGATCCGGCGCTGCTGGCCGACCGCACGCGCGAGGCGGCGGCGGCCTTCATGGCGGCGGGCGTCGATCCGAAACAGTCGATCCTGTTCAACCAAAGCCAGGTTCCGGCCCATGCCGAGCTCGCCTGGCTGTTCAACACGGTCGCGCGGCTGGGCTGGATGAACCGGATGACCCAGTTCAAGGACAAGGCCGGCAAGAACAGCGAAAACGTCAGCCTTGGGCTTTACGCCTATCCGGCGCTGATGGCCGCCGACATTCTGGCCTATCACGGAACATTGGTTCCGGTCGGCGAGGATCAAAAGCAGCATGTCGAGCTGACCCGCGACATCGCCGCCAAGTTCAACCACGATTACGGCACCGAATTCTTCCCGTCGCCAGAGCCGCTGATCGAGGGCGCCGCGACCCGGGTGATGAGCCTGCGCGACGGGTCGAAGAAGATGTCGAAATCCGACCCCTCGGACGCCAGCCGCATCAACCTGACCGACGACGCGGATGCCATCTCCCAGAAGATCCGCAAGGCCCGCACCGATGCCGAGCCCCTGCCCGGCCGGATGTCCGATCTTGCCGCCCGCCCCGAGGCGCGGAACCTCGTCAACATCTATGCCGCGCTGACGGATGAGACGCCGGATGCCGTTCTGGCCCGGTTCGAGGGTCAGGGCTTCGGCGCCTTCAAGCCGGCGCTGTCCGAGGTCGCGGTCGCAACCCTTGGCCCGATCACCAGGCGGATGCAGGAATATCTGGCCGACCCGGCCGAGATCGACCGCATTCTGGGGGACGGGGCCATGCGCGCCGACGCCATCGCCCATCCCATCGTCGAGGAAACCAAGGCGATCATGGGGTTGCTGCGGTCGCGGCCCTAGCCTCGGCGCGCGGATACAACAGTGCCAGGGTGACGCCGCGCATGATGTTCAGGACCATCAGCGCGGCCCATAGCCCGGAATTGCCGAATAGCGGCAGCAGAACGATCAGCGACAGGGCATAGATCGCCGTCGACAGGATCATCGCCTGACGCATTTCCCGGGTCAGCATGGCGCCGATGAAAATGCCGTCATACATCCAGCTTGCGACCCCGATCACCGGCGCCGCGACCAGCCACGGCAGATAGTCGCGGGCGGCGTGCCGGACCGGTTCGGATGTGGTCAGGATGTCGATGAACGCCGGCCCGCCGATCCAGAACACCGCCGCCAGCAGCAAGGCCCCCGCCGCGCCCCATTGGCTGGTCACGATGGCGGCGCGGCGCAGCCGGTCGGGACGCCGCGCACCCATCGCCTGACCGACCAGCGTTTCGGCGGCGAAGGCGAAGCCGTCCAGCGCATAGGCGGTCACGCTTAGAAGCTGCAAAAGCACGTGGTTGGCCGCAAGGGTCACGTCCCCCTGTCCGGCGCCAAGGAACAGGAAGCTCAGAAAGCACAGCTGCAGCAGCGCGGTGCGTATCAGGATATCGCCGTTCACCCGGGCGAAGTATCGCAGTTTCACGGCGGCAAACAGATCGGCCAGCCGCTGCCTCAGCGCCAGCGCGATTGCGTGCCGGGCAAGACACAGGCCCAGCGCCAGCCCCGACCATTCGGCGATCAGCGAGGCCGTCGCCACCCCTTGCACCCCCCAGCCAAGGCCCAGCACGAACCAGAAATCCAGCGCGACGTTCAGCCCGTTCATCAGCACCTGAATAAGCAGGACACCGACCGTGCGCTCCTCGGCGATCAGCCAGCCGGTGACGGCATAAAGCGCGATCGTCGCGGGCGCCCCCCAGACGCGGATCAGAAGATATTGCCGGGCCAGCGCCTCGACCTCGGGCGTCGCCGGGGAAAGCCGGAAGGCCATCCAGAAGACAGGGATCTGCAACAGGATGATGATCAGCCCGGCAAGCCCGGCAATCGTCAGCGCGCGGGTCAGATGCGCACCACCCTCGGCCGGGTCGCCCGCGCCCTTGGCCTGCGCCACCAGCCCCGAGGTGCCCATGCGCAGAAAGCCGAAGATCCAATAGATCGTGGACAGAAGGATCGCCCCGATCCCGACCGCACCGATCGGCGCCGCCTGCCCCATCTGTCCGATGACGCCGGTATCGACCAGCCCGAGGATCGGCACGGTCGCATTCGACAGCACGATGGGCAGCGCGATCCGCAGCACCCGGCCCGAGGTGACGGGCCGGTCCGCCGCGCCTGCCGGCGCGGGCTGCGGCGCGGTGGGCAGCTCGGGCTGCGGCGCGGTGGGCAGCGGTTCAGTCACCGCTGCCCGGCGGCGGCATCAGGAAATGCCCGGTCGCCTGCGCAAGCAATCTGTCGCGATTATCCTGCCACGCCTCGACCTGAACGCTGGCGAAGCGCCGGCCCAGGCGGACCACGCGCGCCCGTGCATAGGCATCGCGCGGCAGCCCGGATCGCAGGTAATCCACGGTGAAATCAATGGTCTTCGGCAGACGCGGCAGGCTTTCGGGATCACCGGGCGACGGGCTGATCCGCCCCTCTTCCAGATCGGCCCACATCGCCGACCACGACAGTTTGATGATCGCCGTCACCTCCAGAAACGCAGCCGTCACGCCGCCGTGGATCGCGGGCAGCATCGGGTTGCCGATCAGCTTCTCGGAATAGGGCAGTATCGCGGTCAGCTCATCGCCCCGGCGTTCCATCGTGATGCCCAGCCAACTGATATAGGGCACGCCGGTCATCAATGCGCCCAAGGCCCCGTCACGGCGGGATTTGATCTGCGCCAGCGGCTCGTTCCGGTCCATCATCGCGCCGCCGATTCAAGTGTGAATGTGCCGGTCGCGGTGGCCACCGGGTTCTGGGTATCATCGTCCATCGCCGTCGCCCGCACAAAGGCGACCGAGCGGGTGACGTGGTAACAGACCGCGCGCGCCACGATCCGCTGGCCCGGCTTGGCCGCGCGCATATAGTCGATCCGCAGGTCTATGGTGGCGGTGCTGATCGGCTGGCTCGGGTGGCTCATCACCGCGGCGCCGCAGCAGGTATCCATCAGCGCTGACACCGCGCCGCCATGGATCACGCCGGTGCGCGGATCACCCACCAGATTTTCGCTCCACGGCATGCTGATTTCGGCCACGCCATGACCAAGGTCGCCCAACTCCAGTTGCAGCGCGCGCGCATGCGGAATCGCGTTGATGAACTGCCGCGCAATCTGATTCCTGGTCGCGTCATCGCCGCCTTTGACGCTTTCGTGGTCCTCGGGTGAAATCATGTCCGCCATTCGCTTTTGCTTTCCTGTCGAATAGTCCAGCCGCCATCACCTGCACAACCCTGACCGCGCGTCCGGCCGCCCCAACAGCCGGGCAAGCGGTCGTTGTAGTTCGCGCAAGCTTTTCTTATCATAAGCAGCAAGAAATGGGGGAGGTATCGCCGCGCATGCCCGAAAATCAGCTCACATTCAAAGAGATGTGCGAGCGTTTCGACGTGACGCCCCGGACCTTGCGCTATTACGAATATATCGAATTGCTCAGCCCGATTAAGGTTGGCCGCGCGCGGTTTTACGGCCCGCGCGAGGTTGCGCGGATGACGCTGATCCTGCGCGGCCGGCGCTTTGGCTTCAGTCTTGAAGAAATCCGTCAATGGCTGATGATCTATAGCGAGAAAGGCACCAGCGAGCAGAATCAGGTCTGGATACAGCTTGCCAACCGGCAGCTTGGGGTTCTGAACCAGCAGCGCGCCGAATTGGACGCGACGATCGAGGATCTCAAATCCCTGCGCGACAGCGTGGCCGAAATGATCGGCAAACCGGCCGGGGGTCAATAGACCGACCGGCCGGCACCGTTGCGATCAGCGCAGCCCCTCGGTCAGCCGGGCCACGACCTGCGCCGCCGGTTCCTCGACCGCCTGCGCGGCGCCGGTTCCGGCCCAATCCGCATTATATCCGGCGATCCCCGCCTTTCTGGCCGCCGCCATCAGCGCCTTGGCCGGATCGTAGGGCAGCGGATAATCGGGCGCCAGATCGCTGGGCAGCGCGGTCAGCCGGTTTTCCAGCGACCGCGCCGGCCGGCCCGAGATCGAGCGGGTCATGACCGTCCGGCCCGTCGACATCAGCGCCTTGTGGCTGGGCTGCGTCGCCGATTCGGGACAGCGCAGAAAGGCGGTGCCGCATTGCACAAGATCGGCCCCGTGATCCAGCATCCGGCGCACGTCCTCGGCCGTCATGATGCCGCCCGCCGCGATCACCGGCAGACCGACGGGCAGCAACAATTCCAGCAGCGCGCGGGTCGACAGCCGCTCGTCCGGGCCGTCGGGGTCGAACATGCCGCGATGGCCGCCGGCCTCCCACCCTTGGGCGACGATCCCGTCAAGGCCGGCGTCCCTGATCGCCCGCGCCTCGGCCAGGCTGGTGGCCGAACCAAGCAGCACCGCCCCCATGGCCCGCAGCCGGTCCAGTTGATCGGGCTGCGGCAAGCCGAAATGAAAGCTGACCACCGCCGGGTTCGCGGCCTCGATCACCGCCTGCATTTCGTCGTTGCCGGGGAACGGGATATAGATTTCGGCCATGCCGGTCGGCACCGGCGCGTCGGCGGCCTCGAAAGCCGGGCGCATGAGTTCCAGCCATGCTGCCTCGCGCGCCGGGTCGCGGCGGGCGGGGCGGTGACAGAACAGGTTCACGCCAAAGGGCCGATCTGTCAGGGCCCGGGTGGCGGCCATCGCCTCGGCCGCCTGCGCCGGGCTCATCGCGGCAAGGCCAAGCCCGCCCAAGGCACCGGCATTCGATGCCGCCGCCGCCAGTTCCGGTGTCGCCACCCCGGCCATCGGCGCCTGCACCAACGGCACCGCAAGCCCCAAACGTTCGGCCAAACCCATCGCCGTTATCCTTCCGTTCCGCTTTCGTCACCCGGCGGGATCATCTTGCCCCCCTGCTTCATCCTTTACAATCATGCGCGTCACCGGGCAAACAACCGGCATGACGCCAAAAGCGCCCGTGCCGCCGGAGGACAGGTGTTCGAGATTTCCCTGACCTTTGTTATTCTGTTGATCGGGGCGGCGTTTTTCGCCGGGATCATCGACAGCATCGCGGGCGGGGGCGGCCTGATCACCATACCGGCGCTGATGCTGGCCGGGCTTTCACCGCTCGAGGCGATCTCAATCAACAAGGTGCAAGCCGTTTTCGGCGCTTCAAGCGCGGCCTATAGCTATGCCAAGGCGGGCCATGTCGACCTGCGGCGACAATTGCCGGCCGCGTTGCTGGCGTTCGGCGGCGGGGTCGCCGGCGCGATCCTGATTTCCTATCTGCCGAGTGAATGGTTGCGGGGCGTCCTGCCGTGGATCCTGATCGCGATCGCTGGATATTTCGCGTTCAAACGCGGGCTTGGCGATGTCGATGGACAGCGGCGCATCAGCCCGGCGGTATTCTCGGCCACCATCGTGCCGCTGGTCGGGTTTTATGACGGCTTCTTCGGCCCCGGCGCCGGGTCGTTCTATATGCTCGGCTTCGTCTCGCTGGCAGGTTACGGTCTTCTGAAGGCGACGGCGCATTCAAAGCTGCTGAACCTCGCCTCGAATTTCGGCGGGCTGGTGATCTTTGCGGCCACGGGTGCGCCGGTCTGGGGGCTGGGTCTGGTCATGGCGGTGGCGCAGACGGCGGGGGCGATGCTGGGCGCCCGGCTGGCCATGCGCGTCGGGGCCCGGGTGATCCGGCCGCTGCTGGTCCTGACCTCGGTCGCACTGGCGCTGCGGCTGTTGTGGCAGAACTACGGCTGACAGGCCGCCACCGCCGCCAGCGGCAGGCCGCCATCATCCTTCATCGTCTTCAGCACGATCTCGGACCGGACCTGCGCCACCTGTGGGTGCGGCAGCAGGTGATCGTGGATGAATGCCGCCAATGCGCCCAGATCCTCGACATGCAAATCAAGGATATAATCCGCATCGCCCGACACCGAATGCGCCGCCCTGACCTGCGGCAAGCGCCCGACGAAGGCGGCGAAATTGCCCTCGTTCTGCTGGCCGTGGTCGCGCAGGTTGACCCGTGCGAAGGCCCGCACCCCAAAACCCAGCGCGGCGGGGTCCAGGAGCGCCGCATAGCCCCGGATCACCCCGGCTTTCTCCAGCGCCGCCCGCCGACGCGAACATTGCGAGGGCGAAAGATGGACCCGCTGCGACAGCTCGGCATTGGTCATGGCGCCGTTCTGCTGCAGGGCGGTCAGGATTGCACGGTCAAAGCTGTCCATACATGAAATTCCAGAAGTATTCATAAAACATGCGTAAATCGTGCATTACGATAATCGAAACTGCACGAACTCGCACGCCTTGTGCAAGCGTTCCGCGCTATAATCCGCGCAAATGCACCCGAGCAAAGGAACATGTCATGGGCCCGTTCCCGCATAATGCCCCGAAAGCCACGATCAGCGCCGCCAACCCGGCCGGCACCGACGGGTTTGAATTCGTCGAATTCGCCCATCCCCGGCCCGAGGTTCTGGACAAGCTGTTCCGTCAGATGGGCTTTGTCCCGGTCGCGCGTCACACATCGAAGGACGTGACGCTGTATCGTCAGGGCAACGTCAACTATGTCCTGAACAATCAGCCCGACAGCCACGCCAGCCGCTTCATCGCCGACCACGGTCCGTGCGCGCCCGCGATGGGCTGGCGCGTGGTCGACGCCCGCCACGCGCTGAAACGCGCGGTCGAGCTTGGCGCCACCGAATACACCGGCCCGGGCAAGGTTCTGGATTTCCCCGCCGTCATCGGCATCGGCGGCAGCCTGCTTTACTTCATCGACAAATACGGCGACGCGGGCAGCGCCTGGTCCGGCGAATACGACTGGCTGGGCGAGGTCGACCCGAAACCGGAAGGCGTCGGCTTCTATTACCTCGACCACCTGACCCATAATGTCATTCGCGGCAACATGGACACCTGGTATCGCTTTTACGCCGACACCTTCAATTTCCGCGAGATCAAGTATTTCGACATCAAGGGCAAGCAGACCGGGCTGACCAGCCGGGCGCTGACCAGCCCCGACGGCAAGATCCGCATCCCGATCAACGAATCCGCCGACGACCACAGCCAGATCGAGGAATATCTGCGCGAATACAAGGGCGAGGGCATCCAGCACATCGCCATCGCGACCGAAGACATCTATGCCGCGACCGACGCCATCGCCGCCAACGGCCTTGAGTTCATGCCGGCACCCCCCGACACCTATTATGAGATGTCGCGCCGCCGGGTGAAGAACCACGAGGAGCCGCTGGACCGGATGAAGCGCCACGGCATCCTGATCGACGGCGAGGGCGTGGTCGGCGGCGGCGAGACCCGGGTGCTGCTGCAGATCTTCTCGAAAACTGTGATCGGCCCGATCTTCTTTGAATTCATCCAGCGCAAGGGCGACGACGGTTTCGGCAACGGCAATTTCACCGCATTGTTCGAATCGATCGAGGAGGACCAGATCCGCCGGGGCGTGCTGAAACCCTCGGACGCGGCCGAACCGGCGGCATGAGCTGGCAGGACTATCCCCGCGCCCCGGCGCGGGGGACCGCGCTTGGCGCTCGCGATGCCGTCACGGGCGTGCACACGCTGGTGCTGGACGGCTTTCCGATCCTGCTGGTCAAGGGCGCGGCCGGCCTGCGCGCGTTCGTCAACGCCTGCCCGCACCAATTCCTGCCGCTGGATTACAAGGGGCCGAACATCCTGTCGGCGGATGGCGCGCGGCTGATCTGCTCTTCGCATCAGGCGATATTCGACGCCGGCACCGGTGCCTGTCTGGGCGGCCCGACCGACGAATGCCTGGATGAAATTCCGCTGGCCATCCGCGACGGGCAGATCGTGATTGCCTGATCCGCCGCCGCGGTTCGGGACCGGCGCCCACGCAGCTTAGTCGCGCAGCAGATCGTTGATCGAGGTTTTCGAGCGGGTCTGCGCATCCACCCGCTTCACGATCACCGCGCAATAAAGGTTGATGCCGTTCTTGGACGGCATCGAGCCTGCGACGACGACCGAACCGGCGGGCACCTCGCCATACATGACCTCGCCCGTCTCGCGGTCGACGATCTTCGTGGATTTGCCGATGAACACGCCCATGCCAAGGACCGAGCCTTCGCGGACGATGCAGCCCTCGACCACCTCGGACCGGGCGCCGATGAAACAGCCGTCCTCGATGATGGTCGGACCGGCCTGCATCGGCTCCAGCACGCCACCGATGCCGACGCCGCCCGACAGGTGCACGTTCTTGCCGATCTGGGCGCAGGAACCGACCGTGGCCCAGGTGTCGACCATGGTGCCCTCGTCCACGAAGGCGCCGACGTTGACGAAGCTCGGCATCAGCACCACGCCCTTGCCGATATGGGCCGAGCGGCGGACGACCGCGTTCGGCACGGCGCGGAACCCGGCGGCGCGCCAGTCGTGTTCCGACCAGCCCTTGAACTTGTTATCGACCTTATCCCACCACGACGCGCCTTGCGGGCTGCCCGACTGCATCTCCATTTCCGTGACGCGAAAGCCCAGCAGGACCGCCTTTTTCGCCCATTGGTTGACGTGCCAAGCGCCGTCCGCGCCGCGTTCGGCCACCCGCAACTTGCCGCTGTCCAGCGCGTCCAGCGTCTCCTTGATCGCCTCGAGCTTCGGTCCGCTGGTCGCGGGGGTGATCGAATCGCGATCTTCCCAGGCGGCGTTGATGGCGGATTCCAGATCGGCGTGGGTCGTGGCGGTCATGGCGGTTCCTCGCGTTCGGGTGGAAACTGTCGTAAACAGGCTATAAGCGGGGGCAACAGGGGGCGCAATCCGTAGGACCCCCGATCTGATGAGGGGCAGGATGGACGAAGCCGAACGAAACGATCCGTTGCGTGACAGCAAGAAAGACGCAGAAACCGCCGCCGAGGATCGTTCCACACCACAGACCCGCGCGCCCTCGTACCGGCTGGCCTTTGCGGATACCGATTTTCTGCTGCGGCCCGAACTGCGCCCGGTCCGGTTTCAACTGGAACTGCTGAAACCGCAGATGATCCTTGACGAGCGCGGCATCGAATCGACCGTGGTGCTGTTCGGCGGCGCACGCATCCCCGATCCCGACCACGCCGACAAGGCGCGCACGCCCACGCTGGCCGGCTTGTCGCGCTATTACACCGAGGCGCGCAAATTCGCCCGCCTGATGACCGAACGCAGCCTGCAAAGCTATGGGCGCGAGAACGTGGTCTGCACCGGCGGCGGCCCGGGCGTGATGGAGGCCGGCAACCGCGGCGCCGATGATGCCGGCGGCCAGTCGATCGGCCTGTCCATCGTCCTGCCGCACGAACAGGCGCCGAACCGCTATGTGACGCCCGATCTGTGCTTCAACTTTCACTATTTCGCCATCCGCAAGATGCATTTCCTGATGCGCGCGCGGGCGATCTGCATCTTTCCGGGCGGCTTCGGCACGCTGGACGAGATGTTCGAGACGCTGACCCTGATCCAGACCGAACGGATGCGCCCGATCCCCTTCCTGCTGTTCGGCAGAGAATTCTGGGAGACGATGATCAACTGGCAGGCGCTGTCCGAGGCCGGCACCATCTCGCCCGAGGATCTGAGCCTGTTCCGCTATGTCGAGACCGCCGACGAGGCGATCGCGATCATCGACGGCTGGCCCAAGGATCCCTGCGACGACCGCGACTGAGGGCCCGACTTGCGGCCGGACCGCCCGCCCGACCGCCGATCAGACCACGGCCGCCTTTTGCGAGCGCAGCATCAGCGCGATGCCGATGGCGATCATCACCGCGGCGACCGGGGTGGTGACCGGCATCGTCTCGCCGAACCACGAGATCGCGACCGCCGCGCCGATGACACCCGCGACCGAGCCGATCAGCGACAGCGCCACCGGCCCTCCGGCGCGTTGCAGCATGAAATAGGTGACGAACTGGACCGCGAAGGTGGCCGCATTGCCCAGCGTCAGCAAAAGCCACAGCCGGTCGGTGAAGATCGCGACCGGCATCGGCCCCTCGGACGCATAGGCCGCAATGGCGCTCCAGCCCGCGCAGGCGACCAGCATCATCCCCGCCAGCAGCACCGCCGGCGCGCCATGCGGCCAGAACCGGCTGCGATAGATGTTGCCCATCGCCAGCACCACCGGGATCAGGGTGGCGACCAGAATCCAGGCCCGGGTGCCGCCCGGCGCGCCGCTGAACTTCGCGACCGCCAGCAGGATACCCCCGCCCAGACCCAGCAGCACCGCGATCAGCCGGGTGGTCGAGGGCCGCTCCATCCCCAGAAGCCGGGCAATGACCCAGGTCAGCAGGATCGGAAAGGCGAAGCTCAGCGAGACATAGCCGGCGCCGACATGGCCGATGGCCAGATATGCCATGCCCGAGGGCGTGGCCTGAAACGCACCGGCGCCGGCGGCATACAGCGTCAGATGGCGGGCGTCGCCCCGGATCTGCCCAGTCAGCGCCGCGATGCCCAGTTGCACGGCGCCCGCGATCCCGGTCACCACCGCCTGATACCACAGCATCGGGATGCCCGCGTCCGAGGCGAGCTTGGCGAAGATCAGCGTCACCGCCAGCAACCCGCCGGTCACCATCAGAAGCGCCAGCATCCGCGCGGTCGAGGTTTCCTGCGCTACCGTGTTCTGCGCCACCATATCCTGCCCCGTCCTACAGCCTTTGACCCGGCATAACCGCCCCTATCGCGGGGCGAAGTCAAGCCGTGATCCGTCGCCGGGGCGCATGCGATGAATGCCGGAAGCACGCCGGTCGGCGATCTGCCTTAAGCGCTGGCAGCCTCGGCGGCGATTTGCGCGGCCGAGCGGCGGCCACGTTCGGTCGCCGATTTCAACTGACCGCAGGCGGCCATGATATCCTCGCCGCGCGGCTTGCGGATGGGGCTGGCGTAACCGGCGTTGTGAACGATGTCGGCGAAGGATTCGATCCGTTCCCAGCTCGACCGCTTGTAGGGCGCGCCCGGCCATTCGTTGAACGGAATCAGGTTGATCTTGGCGGGAATGCCCCGGATCAGCTTGACCAGCCGGCGGGCATCCTCGTCACTGTCGTTGACCCCGTCCAGCATCACATATTCAAAGGTGATCCGTTCACTGTTCGACAGGCGCGGATAATCGCGCAGCGCATCCAGAAGCGTGGCGATGTTCCATTTGCGGTTGACCGGCACCAGCTTGTCGCGGGTCGCATCGGTGGTCGCGTGAAAGCTGACCGCCAGCAGGCAGCCGATTTCCTCGGCGGTGCGGGCGATCTCGGGGACGATGCCGCTGGTCGACAGGGTGATGCGGCGGCGCGACAGGCTGATACCCTCGCCGTCCATCACCACCTTCATGGCGTCGCGGACGTTTTCAAAGTTGTAGAGCGGCTCACCCATGCCCATCAGCACGACGTTGCTGACCAGCCGGGTTTCATCCTTGGGCTGTCCGGGCACCGGCCATTCGCCAAGATCGTCGCGGGCGACCATGACCTGTCCGACGATTTCGCCGGCGGTCAGGTTGCGCACCAGCTTTTGGGTGCCGGTGTGGCAGAAGGAACAGGTCAGCGTGCACCCGACCTGGCTGCTGATGCACAGCGTGCCCCGATTTTCCTCGGGGATATAGACCGTCTCGACCTCGTGCCCGCCGGCGATGCGCAACAGATATTTGCGCGTGCCATCGGCGCTGACCTGACGGGTCACGACCTCGGGCAGCGCGATGGTGAATTTTTCGGCCAGAAGGGCGCGATAATCCTTGGCGAGATTGGTCATCGCCATGAAATCGCGCACACCCCAGTGATAGACCCATTTCCAGATCTGCCCGACCCGCATCTTGGCCTGTTTTTCGGGCGTGCCGGCGGCGATCAGCGCGTCGCGCAACTGCGCGCGCGTCAGCCCGACGATATTGACCGCGCCGCCTTCGGGCAGTTTGCGCGGAATGGTCAGCAGATCCTGAGTGATCGGGGCGGTCATGGCGTGGCTTTGGATTTAGGGGAACCGAATGCGCCTATATAGGCGAGCTTGCCGGGAAAGCCAAACCCAAAGAAGCCCCCGGACGTGCGATCCGGGGGCAATCTGCATGATCCGGCCGGGTTATGCGGCCAGATTTGCCTTGCGGTGCCGATTGGCGCCTATTTGCACTGGCTTTCCGCCCGTTTGGACGCGGCGGTTATCCCTTTCAGCGAAAAGGTGTCCTTGGTGACCGTGCCACGGCTGGAGCGCCCGGTCAGCACCATGGTCGAGCCGGCGCGCATCGCGCTCAACAGCTTCGCATCCTCGGCCGCCGAACCCGTCCAGGCGTTCTCACCCTCGGTGAACATCTTGAAGGTCTGGCCGCCGACATTCGCCTCGACCGCGGAATCCGCCGCAAAGGGATAGCCGCCACCGAACGAAACCTCGGCGCCCGAGCCGGGACGATAGGCGACATACAGCCGGATGTCGCCGCGCTGCACCTCGGTCGGTTTGCCGTCGCGGGTGTTAACCGTCTGCGTCGGCTGCGACACAGCCCAGCATTCCTTCGGGTTATCGCCGGCAAACACGCTCCAGTCGCCTTCTACGGCGACCACATTCGTGGATACCTGCGCGGCCGCCACTAGCGGCAACGCCGCAAACAGCGCACCTGCACCCAGCAGCGTCAATTTATTCATGGATCAGCCTCCTGCCATTCTGCCTCTGGCGCCATCGCCACCCCGGGGGTTCACGGCATGCTCGCAGCAATCCCGGCGCGTTCGCGTGCCTTTGGGGGCACTTTTTTATCAAGACGGCGGCCTTTTCAACCTCGCAGCCGCAGGGTAACGCAATTGTTGGGCGTGAAAAAAGCCCCCCAGATCAGAAATCGCACAAATTTGCGCTTAAACTGGTGTTGAATCTGAAAGGAAACGGGATGTCTGCTGTTGATCTGATCGAGGTTTGGCGGGGCGACCTGCGCGAGGGTGTCCATCAGGGACATGCGGTGATCTGCGATGCGAAGGGGATCGTTCAGTCATGGGGCGACCCGCAGGCGATCATCTATCCGCGGTCCTCGTGCAAGATGCTTCAGGCGCTGCCGCTGATCGAAAGCGGTGCGGCCGATGCGGCCGGGCTGACGACCCAGCAGCTTGCCCTTGCCTGCGCCAGCCATAACGGCGCCGCGATCCACACCCAACGTGTCGGCCAGTGGCTGGACGACCTTGGACTGGCCGAACCCGATCTGCGCTGCGGCAGCCACATGCCGCAGGACCGCGAGGCGAACCGCGCCCTGACCTGCACCGACAGCAAACCCTGTCAGCTTCATAACAACTGTTCCGGCAAGCACGCGGGTTTTCTGACGCTGAACAAGCATCTTGGCGGCGGCAGCGAATATGTCGAGGTCGACCATCCGGTGCAGAAAGCCGTGCGGCAGGCCTTTGAGGAGGTCACCGGCGAGACCTCGCCCGGTTTCGGCATCGACGGCTGTTCAGCGCCGAATTTCGCTACCTCGCTGGCCGGGCTCGGGCGGGCGATGGCGTTTTTCGCAACGGCGGATCAGCGCGACGATACGCGCAGCCGGGCGGCGGCGCGGTTGACGCAGGCGATGATGGCCCATCCCGAACTGGTCGCGGGCGAGGGGCGCGCCTGCACGGCAATCATGCGGGCGGCCAAGGGGGCGGCGGCGGTCAAGACCGGGGCCGAGGCGGTTTTCGTCGGTATTCTGCCCGAAAAAGGCCTTGGCATCGCGCTGAAGATCCTTGACGGCGGCACCCGCGCCTCCGAGGCCGCAATCACCGCGCTTCTGGTCCGGCTTGGCGTGCTGGACAGCGGCGATCCGGTGGTCGGCCGCTATCTGACCGATCCCCAGAAGAACTGGCGCGGCTTTGAAACCGGGGAGCTGCGGCTGGCGCCGGGGTTCGCGAACTAGGCACGCCTTCCGGTGGGCCCCGGTGTTGCGGCCCGGTATTTGGGCCCCCTTGTTACGGCCCCGTGTTGCACCCGGTCAGGGCGCCGCAGCCTCGGCCGCCGCACGGATCTGCGACAGCGTCGCGCCCGAGGTCAGCGCCTCGGGGTCCAGACGCAGCTCGATCACCGCGAGGGTGCCTGCGGCCCGGGCACGCGCGAAGGCGGCGGCGAATTCGCCATCCTCCGTGACGGTTTCCCCGTGGCCGCCATAGGCGCGGGCCAGCGTCGCAAAATCGGGGCTGGCCAGCCCGGTGCCCGAGACGCGGCCGGGATAATGCCGTTCCTGATGCATGCGGATGGTGCCGTACTGGCCGTTGTTGGCCACGATGACGATCACGCCGGCGCCATATTGCAGCGCGGTCGACAGCTCATTGACGGTCATTTGCAGACAGCCGTCCCCCGCCATGCAGACCACCACCCGATCCGGATGCGCGATCTTGGCCGAGATCGCCGCCGGCAGCCCGTATCCCATCGACCCCGAGGTCGGCGCAAGCTGGGTGCCGGCCTGTTTCCACTGATAATAGCGGTGCAGGAACGCGGCATAGTTGCCGGCGCCGTTGGTGATGATGGCGTTTTCGGGAAGATTGTCGGACAACCAGCGAACCACATTCTCCATCTTCACGGCGCCGGGTGTTTCCTTGGGTTTCCGCCAGTTTTCATAGGCCGTGCGGCATTCGGTGGTCCAAGCGTCCCACGACGCGCCGACGGGGGGCGTGGTTTCGGCCAGCGCCGCCACCATCGCCGGCGCGTCGGCGACGATGCCGGGGTCCGGCAGCCACAGGTGGCCCAGCTCATTCGGGTCGGGATAGACATGCGCGATGCGCTTGTCCTGCCGCGCCGGGTTCATCAGCTCATACCCACGGGTGACCGAATCCCCCAGACGACTGCCCAGCGACAGGACCAGATCGGCTTTTTCCAGCGCCGCGCCCAGTGCGGGGTTCATCCCGACGCCCAGATCACCGACATAATGCGGCAGGCGGTTGTCCATATAGGACTGCCGCCGGAACGAGACCGCGACGGGCAGGTTCCACGCGGCGGCGAAAGCCGCCAGATCATCCGCCGCCTTCTGGTTCCAGACCCCGCCCCCGGCAACGACCAAGGGCCGTTTGGCCTGCGCCAGCGCCTCGGTCACCGCCGTCACCGCATCCGCCGCCACGGCCAGCACCCGCGGCGGTGCCGGGGGGATGTCCGGCGTATCGACCCGGGCCGAAAGCATATCCTCGGGCAGGGCCAGAACCACCGGCCCAGGACGCCCCGACATGGCGATCTGGAAGGCGCGCGAAAGGTATTCGGGAATGCGTTCGGTCTGGTCGATCTCGGCCACCCATTTCGCCAGCGGGCCGAACATGGCGCGGTAATCAACCTCCTGAAAGGCCTCGCGGTCGCGGTCCGACCGGGAAATCTGGCCGATGAACAGGATCATCGGGGTCGAATCCTGCATCGCGACGTGAATGCCGGAACTGGCGTTGCTGGCGCCGGGGCCACGGGTGACAAAGGCGATGCCCGGACGGCCCGTCAGCTTGGCCGCCGCCTCGGCCATCATCGAGGCCCCACCCTCTTGCCGGCAGACGACATTCTCGATGCCCGATTCATAAAGCCCGTCCAGCGCGGCCAGAAATGACTCGCCGGGGACGGAAAACACCCGCGTGACGCCATTCGCCTTCAGCGCGTCCACCAGTATCTGGCCACCATGCCGCGAATTCTTTGCCATTCTTGCCCCCTGCTGTTCCGCGCAGACCTTAGCGATCCGTGAGGCGACCGCAAGGCGAGGTGGCTTTACACGCCCCGCCCCGCTGACTATCTGAACCGGACCATGGCCCAGAAATCAGACCCCAACAGCAAGACCATCGCCGAAAACCGCAGGGCGCGCTTCGATTACTATATCGAGGACGATCTGGAGGTCGGCATCGTGCTGACCGGGTCCGAGGTGAAAAGCCTGCGCACCGGCCAGTCGAACATCGCCGAAAGCTATGCCAGCGTCGAGGACGGAGAGCTGTGGCTGATCAACAGCTACATCGCCGCCTATATGCAGGCCGGCGTCTTCGGGCACGAGGAACGCCGCCGCCGCAAGCTCTTGGTGTCGCGCAAGGAATTGGCGCGGCTGTGGCAGGCGATCGGGCGCGAGGGCATGACGCTGGTGCCGATGGTGATGTATTTCAACGATCGCGGCCGGGTGAAGCTGAAGCTGGGCATCGCCAAGGGCAAAAAGAACCACGACAAACGCGAAACCGAGGCCAAGCGCGATTGGGGCCGCCAGAAACAGCGGCTGTTGAAGCAGGGCTGAGTCTTTTCCGCCACATCGCGGGCGCAAGGCGTTGTTATACGGACGATTTGCCGCAAAACTCACCTTAATTTGATATGATAGGTCCATCCAAATCCTGGGAGGGATGAAATGGACTATCTTCCGCTTATCATCAGCCTTGTTTCTGGTGCGATCGGGGGCAACATCGTGGGTGCGATCGCCAAATCCATCAGCCTCGGCACCGCGGGAAACTCGGTCGCGGGGGCCTTGGGCGGTGGCATCGGCCAGTGGATACTCGCCGCACTGGGCGCCGGCGGCACCGCAGCCTCGGTTCAGGCGACGGGTGTGGACCTGAACACCGTCATCTCGAACGTTCTGGGCGGCGGCGCGGGCGGCGGCATATTGATGGCCGTTATCGGTGTCATCAAGAACGCGATGAACAAGGCCTGAACCCATAAATCTCTGGTCCGGCGCCGTTCCGACCACGTTCCGGGACAGGCCGATCAGATGACGGGGCGCGCCAGATCGCCGGCGCGCCCCGTTTTTATGCCGCGGCCGGTGCGCCAAGGCCCGGCGGGTTATTGCGGCGATGGGAGGGGACGGTTACACCGGGGCGATCCGACATGGGGAATATCCGATGACCGACGATCCCAAGACGCTGGTGTCGACCGATTGGCTTGCCGCCCATCTGAACGACCCCGACCTGCGCATTCTGGACGCAACCTGGCATCTGGATCCGGCGCGCGATGCACGACAAGAATATGAGACCGCGCATATTCCCGGCGCGCGCTTCTTTGATCTGGACGAGATCAGCGACCACCGCAGCGCGCTGCCCCATATGGCACCACAGCCCGAGATGTTCGTCAGCCGGATGCGCGCCATGGGCGTCGGCGACGGCCATCAGGTGGTGATCTATGACAATTCGGACGTGCGCAGCGCCGCACGGGTGTGGTGGCTGTTCCGGCTGATGGGCAAAAGCGATGTGGCGGTGCTGGACGGCGGTCTTGGCAAATGGCTGGCCGAGGGACGCGCGGTCGAGGACATGCCCCCGATCCTGCGCGACCGCCACATCACCGTTCAGCGTCAGGCCGGTCTGGTCAAGGATGTGACGCAGGTCGCCCGCGCCTCGAAACTGGGGGATCATGCGATCGTCGACGCCCGCGGGGCGGAACGTTTCCGCGGTGATGCGCCCGAGCCGCGGCCGGGCCTGCGAACGGGCCATATCCCCGGCGCCCGCAACCTGCCCTTCAAGAAGGTGCTGAACGCCGACGGTACGATGAAATCACCCGACGAGATCCGGGCGCTGTTTCAGGACGCCGGCGTCGATCTGTCGAAGCCGGTCATCACCACCTGCGGCTCGGGCGTGACCGCTGCCGTGCTGTCGCTTGCGCTGGAGCGCGCCGGGCACCGGCATCATTCGCTTTACGACGGGTCGTGGGCCGAATGGGGCATGTTCGGCGATCTGAAAATCGAAACCGGAGAGGCCTGATGCTGTCCAACCTGCAACCGCAATCCCCCGACAAGATCCTTGCCCTGATGGCCGAGTTCCGCGCCGATCCGCGTGCGGAAAAGATCGACCTTGGCGTCGGTGTCTATAAGGACGAAACCGGGCTGACCCCGGTCATGCGGGCGGTCAGGAAGGCCGAGGAACGCATCCTGCGCGAAGAGACCACCAAGACCTACACCGCCCTGCCCGGAGAGCCGGCCTATCGCGAAGCGATGGCGCGGCTGATCCTTGGCGATGATCTGCCGGTGGACCGGCTGGCCACCGTCGCCTCGGTCGGGGGCACCGGCGCGCTGCGGGTGGGGATCGACCTGGCGCGGATGGCGAACCCCGCGCTGCGGGTCTGGGTCAGTGATCCGACCTGGCCGAACCATGTCTCGATCCTGAACTATCTGGGCGTCGAGACGCTGACCTACCGTTATTTCGATGCCGAGACGCGCGGGGTGAATTTCGACGGCATGATCGAGGATCTGCGCGGCGCAAAACCGGGCGATCTGGTGTTGCTGCACGGCTGCTGCCACAACCCGACCGGCGCGAACCTGAATATCGCGCAATGGGACGAGGTTGCCGCGCTGCTTGCGGAAACCGGCGCCACCCCCCTGATCGACCTTGCCTATCAGGGTTTCGGCGACGGGCTTGACGCGGATGCCGCCGGCACCCGGCTGATCGCATCGCGCCTGCCCGAGGTGCTGATCGCGGCAAGCTGTTCCAAGAATTTCGGCATCTACCGCGAGCGGACCGGCATCCTGCTGGCGATCTGTCCCGACAGCGCGACCCGCGATCTGGCGCAGGGGGCGATGGCGCATCTGAACCGCCAGACGTTTTCCTTTCCGCCCGACCATGGCGCCCGGATCGTCACCACGATCCTGACGGACCCCGAATTGCGGCGGGACTGGGAAACCGAGCTTGAGGAGGTCCGCACCGGCATGCTCGACCTGCGCGAGCAGTTGGTGCGCGAGTTGCGCGAACGCTCCGGCTCGGACCGTTTCGGGTTTCTGGCGGCGCATCGCGGCATGTTCTCGCGGCTTGGCGCCACGCCGGAACAGGTCGAGACGCTGAAACGGGATTACGGCATCTATCTGGTCGGGGATTCGCGCCTGAACATCGCCGGGCTGAACAAGAACACCGTGCCGGTTCTGGCGCAGGCGATCATCGACGTCGGAATCTGATCAGCATCTGATCAGCGGAACAAACCGGCGCGCGGGCGGTCACGTCGCCGCCCCGCCGCTGTATGGCCCGCCGCGCTCCAGCGCGCGCTGATAGGCCGGCCGGGCGTGCATCCGGGCCAGCCAGTCATGCAGGGCGGGTTTGTCGCCAAGGCCAACGCGCAGGGCCGCCATCTCGACCGGGAAGCTCATCACGATGTCGGCGATGGTGAAATCCGGGCCGGCGAAATGCCCCTCGGACAGATCATCCTCCCAATAACCGATATGGGTCTCCAACTGCGGCTGGATCAGCAGATCGTTCATCCGCCCCGCGATGCCGCGTGCGACCGGCCGGAACAGGGCGGGCGATTTGACCGGCATCTGATCGAAGATCAGCCGCAGCAAAAGCGGCGTCATGGCCGAGCCTTCGGCGTAATGCAGCCAATAGGTCACCCGTCGCCCCACGCCGGTGGCGCGGTCGGGACGCAGGTCAGAGGGCGCCCCTTCGGTCAGATATTCAAGGATCGCGCCGGTTTCGGCGACGACCTCGGCACCGTCCTCGATCACCGGAGACTTGCCCAAAGGGTGAATGGCGCGCAAAGCGGGCGGTGCCAGCATGGTCCGGGGATCGCGCTGATAGCGGATGATCTCGTAATCGCGGCCCATTTCCTCCAGCGCCCACAGGACGCGCTGCGACCGCGAGTCGTTCAGATGATGGACGGTTATCAAGCTCATTCCCGGTGGTACGGGCTGCCGGACAGGATCGTCGCGGCACGATAAAGCTGCTCGGCCAGCATGACCCGGACCAGCATATGCGGCCAGACCATGCGGCCAAGGCTGATCGCCAGATCGGCGCGGGCGCGCAATTCGGGCGCGATCCCGTCCGCGCCGCCGATGATCAGCGCCACATCGCGGGCCTGATCGCGCCAGCCGGCCAGTCGCCCGGCAAACTCGGGCGAGGTCGGTTGCGTGCCGCGTTCGTCCAGCACGACGATCGCGGCGCCGTCCGGGATGGCGCGGCCGATCAGCACCGCCTCGGCCGCCATGCCGCCGCCCTTGCGGTCGTCAACCTCGATCACCTGCGCCGCAGGCAAGCCAAGCGCGCGGCCGGTCTTGGCGAAGCGATCCAGATAATCGTCAACCAAAACCTGCTCGGGGCCGGCCCGCAAACGGCCCACCGCGATAACGACGATGCGCATTCGGCGCAGATCCCGCCCGGATCAGACCCGGGCCGGATCCTGAACCGGAGACCGGAGACCGGCCAGACTTTCCGGCGGCATCCACATCTTTTCCAGCTGATAGAACTCGCGCACCTCTGGCCGGAAGACGTGGACGACGACATCATCGGTGTCGATCAACACCCAGTCGCCGGTGTCCTTACCCTCGACCCGGGCGGTGCGGCCGGTCTGGTCTTTCAGTCGCTGCACCAGCTTTTCGGCGATGGCGGCGACCTGACGGCTGGAGCGGCCCGAACAGATCACCATGTAATCTGCCATGGCTGACCGACCGCGGAGATCTATCGTTACGATATCCTCGGCCTTGTCGTCTTCCAGCGATGCAAGGATGCGGTCCAGAAGCTGATCGCTGGTGAAATCGGCGTTCAGCGGCGCGGCCGCGGCGGTTCCTGCCGGATTCAGATCCGGCATAGGGGAGGTTGACAGGGGTTCATCCTTTATGTCGCGCGCCGCAAAACCCCCGGCGCCGGGGATACCCTAAAGATAGCATGAAAAGCGCAATTCTCAATGCGTGGTGGTGGAAATTGTTGCCCCTAGTGGCCCGACAGGCAGCATCCGGCCGGCGTCAGGCGTCGTCGCGATCCTGCGGCGGATCGTCCTTGGGCATCCTGAATTTTGAGGCGTCCGCCGCCTCAACCGCCGTCCCGGCCGTGGGCGCGGTCGCCGGCGCGATCGCCAGCGATGGGTTCAGCACCCGGATTTCGCGTTGCGGGAAGGGTATCGAGAAGCCGTTTTCCTTGAACGCATCCCACAGCGCCAGATAGACCTGACCGCGCACATTGGTCAGCCCGGCCTCGGCATCCTTGATCCAGAAGCGCAGCACGTAATCGACCGAGCTGTCACCGAACCCGATCACCCAGCAGACCGGCTTGCGATGCGCCAGCACCCGCTTGACGGTCACGGCGGCATTGATCGCGACCTTGCTGACCTCATGCGGGTCATCGGCGTATGAGGCGCCGAACTTCAGGTCCAGCCGCACGAATTCGTTGGTATGGCTCCAGTTGACCACCTGCCCGGTCACCAGATCCTCGTTCGGGATCAGGTATTCCTTGCCGTCACGGGTGACGACGCTGACATAGCGGGCGCCAAGGCTGTCGATCCAGCCGAAGGTATCACCAAGGCTGATCACGTCGCCGGGCTTGATCGACTTGTCCAGCAGGATGATCACCCCCGACACGAGGTTCGACACGACCTTTTGCAGACCGAAGCCAAGGCCGACGCCGACCGCGCCGGAAAACACCGCAAGCCCGGTCAGGTCGAAGCCGACCGCCTTCAGCCCGACCACCAGCGCCATGGTGAACAGCACCACCTGCACCAGCTTTGCGGTCAGCACCCGCATGCTGGGCGAGATATCCTCGTTCTGCGCCAGCCGCCCGGTCACCAGCGCCGACAGAAAGCGCGCGCCGGCGAACAGCAGCGTGGTGACCGCCAGCGCCTTCAGCACGGTCAGCGCCGACAGCCGGAACGCGCCGAAGGTTATCGCCACGCTGTCCAGAAACCGCGAGGCCGGATCAAGGAACCCAAGGAAATACAGCGTCGCCCAGATCCATGCCGTCCATGTCACGATCCGGCGCACGAACCGGTTGCCGATCAGCCGGGTGGTCAGACCGATCAGCACCCATGCCGTCGAAATCATCGCGGCCAGCGCCACGATCTGGCTGCGCGATGGCCAGGTCGCCTGCCGCATCACCAGCACCACCGCCCATGCCAGCACCGCGAACAGGATGATCCGCATCCGCTGCTCGATCAGGATGCCAAGGCGCAGGCGCCATTTCGGCCATCCCTCGCGCCCGCGCAGCCAATGCGTCAGCCGGTGCGAGGCGAAGCGCGCGAACACATGCGCGATCAGAAACAGCCCGACGATGATCCCCAACTGCGCGAGTCGCCATGGCAGAAGCATGGATTGCAGAAAGGTCAGAACCTGTCTCCACAATCCTTCGGCCGCGCTGAATATGCCGGGGTCGATGCCGCCCATCCGTTCCCTCCTCGTCTGGGATTAGACTCTGCTCTCCCCCTTGCCACAAGGGGGGTTGGGTACTATTACTCCGACCCATGATGCGCTTTTTCGACATTCACGACCGCGCCCGCCTGCCGGGGCGCTTTTATGGCGAAAGCCTTTCCGTGACTGCACGACTGTGACGGCACGCGCGCCGCGTTGCGCGCCATGCCCGCCAGACGTTCACATCCAGCCCTTCACAGCGAGAGACAAGCCATGACCGGCAACACCAATGCGGGCGCGCCCCGCACGCTTTACGACAAGATATTCGACGCCCATGTGGTCGACCGTTCCGAGGACGGCACCTGCCTGCTTTATATCGACCGGCATCTGGTGCATGAGGTGACCAGCCCGCAGGCGTTCGAAGGTCTGCGCATGACCGGCCGCAAGGTCCGCCGCCCGGACCAGACCATCGCCGTGCCGGATCATAACGTTCCGACCACAGCCGGGCGCGAAACCCATATCGACAACGAGGAATCGCGCATTCAGGTCGAAGAGCTGGACAAGAACGCCCGCGAATTCGAGCTGACCTATTACCCGGTGACCGACATCCGTCAGGGCATCGTCCACATCGTCGGCCCCGAACAGGGCTGGACCCTGCCCGGCATGACCGTGGTCTGCGGCGACAGCCACACCGCGACGCATGGCGCCTTTGGGGCGCTGGCGCATGGCATCGGCACCTCAGAGGTCGAACACGTGCTGGCCACCCAGACGCTGATCCAGAAGAAATCGAAGAACATGAAGGTGGAAATCACCGGCAAGCTGCGCCCGGGTGTGACCGCCAAGGACATCACCCTTGCGGTGATCGGCAAGACCGGCACCGCTGGGGGCACCGGCCATGTCATTGAATATTGCGGCGAGGCGATCCGCGATCTGTCCATGGAAGGCCGCATGACGGTCTGCAACATGGCGATCGAGGGCGGCGCCCGCGCCGGGCTGATCGCGCCCGACGAAAAAACGTTTGAGTACGTCAAAGGCCGTCCGCACGCGCCGAAAGGCGCGGCGTGGGAAGCCGCCTTGGCTTGGTGGAAGACGCTTTACACCGACGATGACGCGCATTGGGACAAGGTTGTGACCATCCGCGGCGAGGACATCGCCCCGGTCGTCACCTGGGGCACCAGCCCCGAAGACGTGCTGCCGATCACCGACCGCGTGCCGGCGCCCGAGGATTTCGAGGGCGGCAAGGTCGAGGCCGCGCGCCGCAGCCTTGACTATATGGGTCTGAAGCCCGGCACGCCGCTGAACGAGATCGCGATCGACGCGGTGTTCATCGGCTCCTGCACCAATGGCCGGATCGAGGATCTGCGCGCCGCCGCCGGGATCGTCAAGGGCAAGCATCTGGCCGACGGGGTGCGCGGCATGGTCGTGCCCGGTTCCGGCCTTGTGCGCGCCCAGGCCGAGGAAGAGGGTCTGGACAAGATTTTCACCGATGCGGGCTTTGAATGGCGCCTTGCCGGCTGCTCGATGTGTCTGGGGATGAACCCCGACCAGCTTGCGCCGGGCGAGCGCTGCGCCGCGACCTCGAACCGCAATTTCGAGGGGCGGATGGGCTACAAGGGACGCACCCATCTGATGTCGCCGGTCATGGCGGCGGCGGCGGGCATCGCCGGGCATCTGACTGATGTCCGCGAAGTCATGGGCGAAACGGTTTAAGGGAACGCGATCATGGACAAATTCACCACAGTGACCGGCGTCGCGGCACCGATGCCGCTGGTCAATATCGACACCGACATGATCATCCCCAAGCAATTCCTGAAAACCATCCATCGCACCGGATTGGGCAAAAACCTGTTCGATGAGATGCGGTTTAATCAGGATGGCTCGGAAGTGCCTGATTTCGTGCTGAATCAGCCGGCTTACCGTCAGGCCGAGATCATCGTCGCCGGCGACAATTTCGGCTGCGGCTCGTCGCGCGAGCACGCCCCCTGGGCGCTTCTGGATTTCGGCATCCGCTCGGTCATCTCGACCAGTTTCGCCGATATTTTCTATAACAACTGCTTCAAGAACGGCATCCTGCCGGTGGTCTTGCCCGAGGACGCGGTGAACGCGCTGATGGAGGACGCCCGCAACGGCGCCAACGCCCGCATCACCATTGATCTGGAAAGCCAGACGGTCACCGGCTCGGGCGGCGAGACCTATCATTTCGACATCGACCCGTTCAAGAAACACTGCCTCCTGAACGGCCTGGACGATATCGGTCAGACGATGGAGAAATCCTCGAAGATCGACGCCTATGAGTCCCGGATGGCGCAATCGCAGCCCTGGGTCTGATGTTTCGCGCGCTGGCGCTGTCGCTTTTGCTGGCGGCGCCTGCGATGGCCGACAGCATTCGGATCGCCACGTTCAGCCCCGACCTGACCCGCAAGGGTCCGGGGCTTTTGCTGTCCGATCTGCAAGAGGCCAAGGACCCGCAGATCGCCGCCGTGGTTCAGGTCATCGCCGCATCCCGCGCCGATGTATTGCTGCTGACCGGCATCGACTGGGATTACGACGGACTGGCGCTGCGCGCGCTGGCCGATCGGCTGGAGCAGGCGGGCGCGCCCTATCCCTACCGCTATGCCGGGCGCCCCAATACCGGCATGGCGACGGAGGTCGACATGGATGGCGACGGCCGGGTCGTCACGCCCGAGGACGCGCAGGGCTTTGGCTTTTTCAGCGGCCAGGGGGGGATGGCGATCCTGTCCCGCCTGCCGCTGGGAACCGTCACCGACATGTCTGATACGCTCTGGCGCGATGTTCCCGGGAACAGCATGAACGGCGCCGGGCTTTCGACCGCCGCCGCCGAGATTCAGCGCCTGTCCACGACCGCGCATTGGGATGTGCCGGTGAACCTGCCCGGCGGCACGGCGCTGCATCTGTTGGCCTATGCCGCCACGCCCCCGGTCTTTGACGGCCCCGAGGACCGGAACGGCCGCCGCAATGCCGACGAAAGCAGGTTCTGGCTGTCCTATCTGGACCGGCTGAAAGGCGCACCCTTCGTGATCCTCGGCGATGCCAATCTGGACCCGGTCGATGGTGAAGGCCGGCCGGATGGCATCCAGTCGGTCCTGAATGACCCGCGCGTGCAGGACCCGAAACCGGCCAGCCCCGGCGGCCGCGCGGCGGGCGCGGAAAACCCGGGCCAAAAGGGTGACCCGTCGCTGGACACCGCCGATTGGCCCGACGCCGACGGACCCGGAAACCTGCGGGTCGATTATGTTTTGCCCGCCAGCACATTGCGCATAAAGGACGCCGGCGTGCTGTGGCCGGCGCCCCCCGACCCCCTCGCCCCGGTGGTCACGGCGGCCTCGCGCCACCGGCTGGTCTGGGTCGATCTGAACCTGCCTTGACCCTGCGGAAAGCGGGGATTACCCAAAGCCAACCCTTCAGGAATAAGGACTTCATCCATGTCAGCCCCCTACTCACTGCTCATCCTGCCCGGCGACGGCATCGGCCCCGAGGTCATGGCCGAGGTCCGCAAGGTCATCGGCTGGTTCGAGGCGAACCGGGGCATGGCCTTCGACGTCTCCGAGGATCTGGTGGGCGGCTGCGCCTATGACGCGCATGGCACGCCCCTGACCGACGCGACCATGGCCAAGGCGCAGGCGGCGGATGCGGTCCTGCTGGGTGCGGTCGGCGGCCCGCAATACGACAACCTCGATTTCAGCCTGAAGCCCGAGCGCGGCCTGCTGCGTCTGCGCAAGGAAATGGACCTGTTCGCCAACCTGCGCCCCGCCCAATGCTTCGACGCGCTGGCGGATTTCTCGTCGCTGAAGCGCGAGGTTGTGGCCGGCCTCGACATCCTGATCGTGCGCGAACTGACCTCGGGCGTCTATTTCGGCGAGCCGCGCGGCATCCATTCCGACGACAACAACCCGCAGAACGAAGGCGGCCGCGTCGGCGTGAACACCCAGCGTTACACCAGCGGAGAGATCCGCCGCGTCGCCCGCGCGGCGTTCGAGCTGGCCAAAAAGCGCAACAACCGGCTGTGCTCGATGGAAAAGGCCAATGTCATGGAATCCGGCATCCTGTGGCGCGAGGAAGTGCAATGGGTCCACGACAACGAATACCCCGAGGTCGAGCTTAGCCACATGTACGCCGACAACGGCGCGATGCAGCTGGTCCGGCGCCCGTCGCAGTTCGATGTCATCGTCACCGACAACCTGTTCGGCGACATCCTGTCCGACGCCGCCGCCATGCTGACCGGCAGCCTTGGCATGCTGCCCTCGGCCAGCCTTGGCGCGCCGATGGAAAACGGCAGCCCGAAGGCGTTGTATGAACCCGTCCACGGCTCGGCCCCGGATATCGCCGGTCAGGGCAAGGCGAACCCGATCGCCTGCATCCTCAGCTTCGCCATGGCGCTGCGCTATTCCTTCGATCGCGGGGCCGAGGCCGACCTGCTGGAACAGGCGGTCGAGAAGGTTCTGGCCGACGGTGTGCGCACCGCCGACCTGATGGGCCCGGACGGCGGCACCCCGGTCAGCACCGCCCAGATGGGCGATCACATCGTGAAGGCGCTCGACACGCTGGCCTGACAAATGCAGCTTGGTCCCAACGTCAAAGGCGCCGGGTTCGCGCTTGCCTCGATGGCGCTTTATTCGACGCATGACGCGATCATCAAGGCGTTGGGATCGCGCTATCCATCCTATCAGGTGCTGTTCTTCGCGGCGCTTTTCACATTCCCGCTGCTGACCGTCTTGCTGGTCAGGACCGGGTCGGGCATTGATCTGCGCCCGCGCGCGCCCGGCTGGCTGACGGGCCGGGTGATCTGTATGATCACCTCGGGGGTTTGCGGGTTCTACGCTTTTTCGCATCTGCCGATGGCGCAGGTCTATTCGATCCTGTTCGCCACGCCTTTGCTGATCACGATGCTGTCGATCCCGATACTGGGCGAGCGGGTCGGCGTTCACCGCTGGATGGCCGTGGCCGTCGGTCTGGTCGGGGTGCTGATCGTGCTGCGCCCGGGGCAGGCCCAACTGGTTCTGGCCCATCTGGCAGCGCTGGGGGGTGCCATCGCGGGTTCGACCAACGCGGTCATCACCCGCAAGCTGGGCGGGTCCGAACGCACCGTCGTCTTGATGCTTTATCCGATGCTGGGCAATTTTCTGGTAACCGGCGGCATGCTGACCCTTGGATATACGCCCATGACGCTGGGCGATCTGGGCCTGGCCGCGATAATTTCGACGCTGAGTCTGGTCGCCGGTTTCCTGTTCATCGCCGCCTATCGCCACGGCGAGGCATCGGTGGTCGCGCCGATGCAATATTCCCAGATCATCTGGGCCGCGATCTTCGGCTGGCTGCTGTTCAACGAATCGCTGGACCTGAATACGATCGTCGGCGCGTCGGTGATCATCGCCTCGGGGCTTTATATCGTCTGGCGCGAAAGCACCGGCAGATCGGCGACCCGCCCGGTGTCCGAGACCCGGATGAGCGCCGAAACCGCAGTCAGCCCAAAGCCGTCGCTGCTGCAACGCCTGCTGCATCCGCGCCGTCGCGGTCAGGTCCCCGCCGTGTCCGAGGGTGACGGGCGATAGGTCCCGAAATACCACAGGTTCCCCTCGGGGTCGCGGCACGAGAAATCGCGGCTGCCGTAATCGGTATCCTTCAGCGGATCGACGATGACGGTGCCGGCGGCGGCCAGCCGGCCATGAAGCGCGTCGGCATCGTCGACGGCGACATAGGGCGGCAGGCCGTTTCCGACCGTGCCATCCTGTGCCGTGCCGACCATCAGGATCGAGGGGCCAAGCATCAGCTCGGCATGCCGGACGCCTCCGGCCTCGTCGCGATAGATCGCGCGGGTGGAAAAACCCAGCGCGCTGGTCAGCCAGCCGATCATGGCGTCCGGATCGGCAAAGCGGAGAATCGGGTAAAGGCGCGGTGCGTCCTGCATGGCGGTGCCCTTTCGGTTGTGACACGCCCAAGGTGAACCGGCTAACGGCCGCCGTCTTGTGGTTTTGTGACCTGCGCGGACCGGTTGGCGTGATGCCAGGCACCGGGGCTGTCGCCGGCCAGCGCCCGGAATTCGCGCACCAGATGCGCCTGATCGGTAAAGCCGCAAGCCGCCGCAATGTCGGCCCAGCCCCCGGAACTGCCACCCCGCGACAGCCGTTGCGCCCGGTCAAAGCGGATCAGCCGGGCCAGCAACTTCGGCGTCGTGCCGATCTCGGCGCGAAAGCGGTTTGCAAGGTGGCGCCGGCTCCAACCGATCTCGTCCGCCAATACGCCGATCCTCAGATCGCCGCCAGCGCGTGTGATGCGCCGACAGGCATGCAGAACGGCTGCCGAGGGTCGGTGCCGCAGGCGACCGGCGACAAAGGCCTCGGCCAGATCCAGCCTGAGCCACCAGTCATCGGTCGCGGCCAGCCGGTCGCGCAGACGCGCACCCTCGGCCCCGATCATGTCGTCCAGCCCGGCCATGCGGCCTGCCAGATCGGCCCCCGCACCGCCCCAGAAACAGGCCGCACCCAGCGGCGTCAGATCGACCTGCACCGATTCCGCCCCGGCCGGCGTCAGGATGTTGACCGGCCCGGCGAACAGCCCGGCAACGAAGCCCGCCTCGTGCCGGCTGGCCGCGCCCGACCCGAGCGCGATGTCATAGCCCGGCCCGAAATTCACGATCAGCGGCAGCACCGGCCGCGCGGCCTGACGGCTGTTTGCGCTGCCCGTGCCATCGGCGCGATAGGCGGACAGCCGATCCACCAGACCCCGAAGCCCGGGCCTTGGCGCGCGCTGGATCATGCGATGGCTGAGGGACATGACCCGAAACCCGGCGCCTTCCCGAAAGTTCCCGATACCCCTTGCATTCCCGCCCCCGCCGCGCTACCTCGCCCCCCACGGTCGGAGCGTAGCGCAGCCTGGTAGCGCACCTGCTTCGGGAGCAGGGGGTCGGAGGTTCGAATCCTCTCGCTCCGACCATATTCCCGATATGGTATGGCGTTTCAGGAAGGTTTGCCTTTTGTTTCACAAAGGCGGCCCGGCGCGCGGGGTCGCATGAGCTTGCGTGGTCATGGCCCAAGGCGGCTGCTGAGCGGCCATCAACCTCTTCACGAGCGCAGTCGAGATCGGCCCATTGCCGACCTTCGCGGTCGAACAGGATGCTGCAGTGCGGCCCGCCGTTGCGGCCATTCGCTGCATCTGAGCGGCCTCGCGCCGGGTGAATTTAAGATGTACAGGACAAAGCCCCAATTTAACGCGCCCGCACCAATCGCAGCTCGGAGGGGTCTCAATATCCAGTGAAGAACTGCGGCAATTCCTTGACAGCAGCGGGCGTGAAGGCAGGCTCTCCGAACATGCCTAAATTCTGCATAGCGCTCTGCCCCGCCTCATCAGTCGTTGGAGTTTTCAATTGACCTGACCTCATGTAGCGCGTCAAAAAAACCGGCCCGATCGAAGGCTTTGAAAGCGGCGTTTAAGCACGAATTTATAGTAAGGCATGCGTCCATCGCATAGCTCACGCTACTTAAAGCTTTTCGTCCAAACCCTGAATCGTTTTGGCTTCCGCAGAAGCGTCGATCGTGATTCCCTTTGATCAGG
>NZ_JBHUEN010000009.1:0-4259 GCF_042680785.1 Paracoccus pacificus | reverse complement strand
TTTACGCCGCCCGCAGCAGCACCATGCCGCCGCTAACGTGGACTAATTTCGCACCGCCGTTCTCAGGTTTCGCTGAAATAACGCGAATGGGCCTTCTCGCCATGGATCAGCAGCACCGGACGCGGCGAGATCTCCGCGATATAGCTGAGGATCGGCATGTTCATGAAGCTGAGCGGCGTGGTCTGCGTCCAGGCATTGCCGGAATTGACCGCACGCGGGTGATAGCCGCGCGGCGTCATGTAATAGTCGTGGTAATCGACCATGAATTGCGGCTCGCCGCCCTTCAGGACGTTGTAGGCGGACTGATAGGCCGGCGCGCCATTGGCGGCATCCTCCCAGCGCTGGCGGCTCAGCTGCGCCAGCGTTTCGGCCCTCTGTTCGGGCGTGACGCTGTCATTATAGCCCTTCGACATGACACGGGTCATGTCATACATGGTGCTGGCCACGACCGCCTTCACGCGCTTGTCGGCGGCGACCGCATTCAGGGCCATGCCGCCCCAGCCGCAAATGCCGATGACACCGATCCGCTCGCGGTTCACAGCATCATGCAGGCCGAGATAGTCGACCGCCGCCATGAAATCCTCGGTATTGATGTCGGGCGAGGCGGTATTGCGCGGCGTGCCCCCGCTTTCGCCGGTGAAGGACGGATCGAAGGCGAGTGTAACGAAGCCACGTTCGGCCATGGTCTGGGCATAAAGCCCCGAGGACTGTTCCTTGACCGCGCCGAAGGGACCGCCGACGGCAAGGGCGGGCATGGTGCCTGCACGGTCATTGGGCAGATAGAGATCGCCGACCAGCGTGATGCCGTAACGGTTGGTAAAGCTGACCTTCTCATGGTCGACGCGGTCGCTTTTCGGGAAAACCTTGTCCCAGTCGTCTGTCATGGTCTGTGCCTTTGCAGTTGGTGTGATGATGGAGGCCGCGCCGATGGCGGCGACACTCGCGCCGGTCATTTTCAACAATGCGCGGCGGTTCAGAGTGGCGCGGGCGGCCGGTTCATTGGATGTGATCAGGTTGGTCATCTCTGTCTCCTTTCGGTTCAGTGGTTTGGCTTCAGAAGGCGCTGCCCGTTGCCAATCAGGGCCGCGGCGAGGGCGGCAAGCACCACGCTTCCCGCGAAGGTTGCGGTGATGGAAAAGCGGTCCAGCAGCAGGCCGCCGATGACCGCGCCCAGCAGGATCGAGGCCTGGATAGCGGCGACCAGCAGGCTGCCTGCGGCCTCGGGGGCGTCATCGACGTTCTGCGACATCCAGGTCATGAAGATGACCGACAGCGCCGTGTTCATTGCGCCCCAGATCGCCAGCAAACCCGCGACGGCCAGCGGCGCGGAGCCGAGAGCGATCAGCCCCAGCGTCGCCGCACCCATCACAAGGGCTGGCAGCTTCATCAGTGGCGCGACCTGTCCGCTGACAAAGCGGCCAGCCGTCCAGGTGCCGATGAACCCGGCCATGCCCAGCGCCAGCAGCAGCGCGGACAGTGTTTCCGGGCCGACCTTGGTCACCTGCTCCAGAAACGGACGCAGATAGGTGAACATGGTGAAGGCCGCGCCCCAGGTCAGCATCGCCGCGATCAGCGCGCGCCGGAAATAAGGCCGACGGAGCAGCGCAATCAGTGCGCCGAGGTTCTGACGGCCCCGCGCCGGCAAGGATGGCAGGGCAATAAGGTGCCAGATCAGGTTGACGGCAACGACGGGGGTCAGCGCCCAGAACACCTCGCGCCAGCCCAGAACCTCGCCCAGATAGCTGCCGAGCGGCGCGGCAAAGGCCGCCGCCATGGCTTGCCCGCCATACATGATCGACAGGGCGCGGGGCAGATCCGGTTCGGGCACCAGCCGCATCATCACCGCCGCCGCCAGCGCCCAGAAACCGCCGATGCAGATGCCCAGAAGCGCACGTGCCACCATCAAAACGGCGAAATTCGGCGCCATCGCCACCATCACTAGCGACAGCAGCATCAGCGCGGTTAGGCCGATCATGACCCATTTGCGATTGAACCCGCCCGCGACGGTTGTGATCAGCAGGCTCGATGCCAGCGCGAACAGCCCGCTGACCGAAATCGCCTGGCCCGTCGCGCCCTCGGTTGCGCCCAGCCCTTGCGCCATGGGCGTCAGCAGGCTGACCGGCATGAACTCGGCCGCGATCAACATCGTCACCGAAAGCGACATGGACAGGACAGCACCCCATGCACTGGCACGCCCCTTGTCGGCAGAGAAGAAACTTGCATCCGTCATCGTCATCCTCCGGCTTCTTTGCTGCTGAGCGGAAGATAGCCGGGCCAAGGCGATCAGATTAGCCGCGTAGAATGGCATGGACTAATCGATGCTGTCGATCAATCATGCGCTCATGTCCAAGACCGATTTCAACGATCTGATGTGGTTCCGCATCACCGCCGAGGAGCGGAGTTTTACCAAGGCCGCCGCCCGGATCGGCGTGGCCCAATCGACGCTGAGCCATACGATCAAGCGTCTGGAAACCAATCTGGGCATCCGCTTGCTGACCCGCACCACTCGCAGCGTCGCCCCTACGCCTGCGGGCGCGCGTCTGCTGGCCACCGTCGCCCCGCGGCTGACCGAGATAGAGGACGAAATCGCCGCCCTGATGGAATTCCGCGACAAGCCCTCGGGGTCCATCCGGTTAACGCTGTCCGATCACGCCTTCGAGACCGTGGTCTGGCCCAAGCTCAAGCCGGTGCTCGCCGCGCATCCCGATATCAGCGTCGAATTCAGCATCGACAGCGGGTTCCGCAACATCGTCGAGGACGGTTTCGATGCTGGCGTCCGCCTTGGGGAAAGCGTCGAAAAGGACATGATCGCTGTGCGCATCGGCCCCGACTGGCGCATGGTCGCGGTGGCCGCCCCTGTTTATTTCGCCGAACACGCCCCGCCGCTGCACCCGCAGGACCTGCTGCAGCACAACTGCATCAACATGCGCCATGAAACGCGCGGCGGCCTGTACCCGTGGGAGTTCGAGAAGAACGGGCAACAGCTGAACGTCCGCGTCGACGGCCAGCTGACCTTCAACAACTCCTACGCGATGATGGACGCCGCGCTCAGCGGCATGGGCATCGCCTTCGTGCCTAACAGCCTGGCCGACGATCACATCGCTTCGGGCGCGCTGCAACTGGCGTTGGACGACTGGTCGCCGTTCTTCGACGGCTATTTCCTGTATTATCCCACGCGCCGCCAGAACCTGCCGGCGTTCAGGCTGATCGTCGATATGCTGCGGCGTAGAATGGGCTGACTCAGGAGGCGCAGTAGAGTGATCAGGGCGGCGTCTTCCGGCCCAAAGCTGCCAGTCGGGGCCTGTCGATGCTGCCCGACGGCATTCACGGAAGCGGGCATTCAACCATCGAAGCAGCGAGAGCCCAAGAAAAACGTGTTGATTCTCTCGCTGGTTATCCTTTGATAAGAATCCGACCTTCGGCCGCATTGAGCAGAAGACAATCCGGCCAGAGGTGCGCATCTCCATCGTATTCCACAATCTACATGGCCTTGAATGTAGCTAAGTTATCGTGTCATCTTGCGCGAATAGGACTTGAACTGGCGCTAATTACCCAAAAGGATGCAGAAATGAAGAAATTTTCCGATATCAATTTTGGAGAAATCAGTGCTGAGGCTGAGCGAGAGCACAATCCAAAACTGATTGAAGACGGATTTGTCGACCTCAACAAGATTGAAGATGAGGCTCTCAACGGAAAGCGCTTTCTCTTCTTAGGGTACAAAGGTTCTGGAAAGTCGAGCATAGGGGAAAGGATCGACCTGACTCAAGGTGGAAAATACAATAGATTTGTGAGAAAGGTCTCCTTGGCAGACTTTCCGTTTACGCCATTCTCTAAAATCGTAAAGGGAGACATGGAGCCTGAAGCAAAATTCCCTACCGCTTGGTCTTGGATACTACTGATTTACGCAATTGAATCCTTCTCGAAGGATGCCGCTACATTTCACCCAGAATTGAGCGACTTCTCAGTTGCAATACAGGCCTTCAAGGACCTTGGCATCTCGCCTGATGCGTCACCAGCTTCAATTGCCCGTACATCCTCTAAGAACTCATTCACTGTAAAACTTCCCTACAATTTATTTGAGGCAAAGAGTGAAACAGGTCAGACTAAAAATTTAGACGACATCTTTAATTTTGTCTCCAGCCTCAAAGCATTTATTGTCGGCACACGATCGCCAAACAGGCATTAGGGCGCCTCTAAAAATTGCAGCAATGCGGCGGTCGGGGTATGACGCGGGAGGCGTTCGACGGTAGGGGCATGGC
>NZ_JBHUEN010000008.1:0-127171 GCF_042680785.1 Paracoccus pacificus | reverse complement strand
TTCCTCGGCTTCATTGATATCACGTCCATCCGTCTCTGGATCCGCCATTTGTCAACATGACCTAGGCGCTTGAGCGTGTAATAAAGCAGCGCGCGGCGAACTTTGATCTCGGCTTTACCGTCCTGCATGCCGTAGTCGAGCGCGATCACCTTGGCCTGTGTCTCGGACAGTTCCGGGTGGGGCCCCACCTCCAGCGTGACCTCCGAATGCCAATCGGCATCTTCGGCTGCAGTGGTTACAGCCTCGGCGGTCCCGCGCACTTCCAGCATCCGCGACAGCAGGAAGTCCTTGAAGCAATCGTCCGTCATACAGAAGGCTCGCGCATGCCAACGAAACCCATCGAAAGCGATGGCGTGGGGCGCAATCCAGCGCCAACGCGGCTCGGGATTGGACAAGGATTGGTAGTTGATCTCTATCGCCTCAGTCCGGCGAATGGCGCCAACAACCGCGCGCAAGTTTTCAGGATGAACGCCGCGCACAGGAGTTGGCGTCGAGGCAAAGGCCGGCAGGTAATTGGTCCAGCAATCATCGCGGTCGAGGAGCCCATCCTCGAGAGAGCGCAGCTGGGCCAGGTAGCGGCCAGCGTCCAGCTTCCCGAACACAGACTTGAAGCCAGGGCCGCGCACATAGGTGCGCGCGCTCTTGTCGTAGGTCATGTTGTCGGGGGCAAAGCTGATGTAGCGGTTCAGGTCGGATGAAGCCTGGTTCACCGACAGCCCGAACTGCTCCATGACATCGCTTCGGTTCACATGCCCCTCCCAGAACAGGCGAAACTCGATGAACTCGAGCCGCTGCTCGACGCCCCAGCGAAGTTCCGACCTGTCGATTTCCAAAGCCTTGCCCTTGGGTTTGTTGTGTGTGCGCTAACTGTGCGCACACAATTTCTGTGCCCTTTGCACGCTATCTGATCGGCAGAGCGCGGGCAACTAAATTTGTAAGCGAGGACAGTTGTTTGCGTGGATAGGTGTAATTTGTAGTGGGCGAATAAATGCTAACTTGCCGGGCTCGGGCTATCGTCGGAATGTTAATCCAATCGTGGCGTCAACATTCTGAACTTATTGCCATTCTGAATGTTTTCCATTTTTTTTAAAAAATATACAAGCCATCCGGATGTTATTTCAACGGGTACTGTTTGTTGATTTGACTGAAAATCACCGCATAGATTTGTGTTCATAAGGAAATCTGAACTTAAAACGGATCGTATTGTCCGAATTCGTGGCATCGAATGTTCGTCAAAAAACGCCGAATTTCATGTGTTGCGTAATGGAACATGGTGTTCTGCATGATTAACTATGTCTTGCGCGATGTCCTTCCAATTGTGGGTTTGTTTCGCGACTGCCAAATCGACTTGCCAGATATCTACTCTAAGGTTGGTCGCGGTGTAGCGCCATGTTGTTGGGGCCAATTTCTGTTTGATCGCAGGATAGAAAAGTATGACGCGGCTTGCATTGTAGGCCGCCCCATAGGACGCGAGTTGGTATAGGTCGGCTTGGCTCACATTTGGCGTAGAGCCTGAATGTTCTCCGAGATCCTTCCATTTCGTATCAATGACCAACGGGCCATCAGAGGTGTCAATTACGATGTCCGGGATCAGAGGGTAGGCGCCATGCTGCAACAGGGTGTGCTGTCGGCGCTGAACTGACACCGATCCTGGCTGAAGAACCCGTTGCAGCCAGCGGGCAACATACCGTTCAAACAGCAGGTTCATCGGAAAGAGCAACGAAATGCCCGTGCTGTGTCCGGAACTCGTGTTTTGCCACTCTGCTTCCAGAAGCATACGCGCAAGCATATGCGCCTGACGAAAGCGCTCATTCATCCGGTTCCAAACGATCCGCTCCCTCAGCGGGGCGGGGCTGGCGGGGATGTCGGTGAAGCGCCCTATCAGGTTAGCGATCCGGCGACGCAGAGGCTCGGAGCGCACAAAGGGGATGATGCGCAACAGGCTGGCCTTGAACAGCCGGTTGAGCGGTGTGTTCTCGGAAAACTCGTCAAACCGGCAATGCAGGCGGGAAGGATCAACCGAACGGCGAACGATCTGCTGCCGCACATCTAGCGCTCCCCGCAGCTTAGGCAAAACATCCTCCTCGGGCACATAGTCGCGCGTCAGACCGGATTTCGCTTGCTCCGCGAGCCGTGTGACAAACAGGTTGATAAAGGCTTCGAGAAGGTCGCTCTCCTGTGCCGCCATCTGCGCGATCTGCCCTTCTGAAAGCGGGATGTCGAAGGCGACCGCAATCATCCGCACAAGGGTCGCTCGCAAGGCACCGTCCTCGTCGGTGAGCTTGGGCAGGATTTCCAAACTTATCCCTGGAACGGAAATAATGCCGCAAACCTGCTTGGTTTCCAGCTTCCGAAAGCCTCGCGCCAGTACGCCGTTCTCCCCCACGCCAAGCCTGCGTGCAGCCGTGATTGCGGCAAGATGCAGTTGCTCGGCTTGTCCTTCGCTGATTCCGTCGGGTCCAATGGGCAGAGAGGACCATTCCGGCAGAGAGTAATGGCTTTTCTGCTTGGGCATTATTCCTGTCCCAGAAGAGCCATGTAAGCTGCTTCAGGGTATGCGCCTTCTTCCCGAAAAACATCGGAATAGCGATACCGATCCTCAGCGAATCCCTCAGCCCCCTTGGGAACCGGAATAGGGGTTCGATTCAGGAAGCCGTCGCCGCCACCCAGAACAATACGAACCCGTTCAATGTCGTCATGGAAATACTCACGCAGCAGCGGGATGACCTTGAACGCCATGACGCGATCGAGGTCGGCTTTCGTCTTGACGCCCATAAACCAGGCGTGGCCGATCTGGGCGTCCTCTCCCAGGAAATAGACGAGGCGCAAATTGAGGTTATCCAGAATGGCTGCGAGATCGAGCGCACTATCGTCGAGTTCGATGCCTGCGAGTTCTGAGGGATCAGGCGGCAGTTCCTCAAACACGAAACGCCGACGCAGTGCTGTGTCCAGCAGCGAGATGGATCTGTCGGCCGTGTTCATCGTGCCAAGGATGTACAGATTGGCCGGAAGGGAGAATGCGGTCTTGGAATAAGGAAGTGTGACGGTGATCGCCGCAGGCGCTCCCCGTCTCTTGTCCGCCTCCAGAAGCGTGATGAGTTCGCCCAGAACCTTCGAGATGTTGGCGCGATTGATCTCGTCAATGATGAGGACATGCTTACCGGCCTGCTTCGAAGCCCGCTCTGCCATTACTTTCAGCACGCCTGCTTCCGGTTCGAGCGTGAAGCCTGCCCCCGATGCCATTGGCTTGGGGCGCAGCCCCTCGACGAAATCTTCGTAGGTATAGGTTTGGTGGAAGGTGACGAAGCCGATGCGCCCGTCCTTGACCAGTTGCTCATAGGACGCGCGCACTGCACCCGGATCGGACGCCACCTGGCCTAGACATATCTCGACGGCGCGTTGTGCGGTGCTGAACGTCTTGCCCGTACCCGGAGGGCCATAGAAGATCGTATTCAGTTCAAAACCGGATGGAGCTGGGACGACGGCTTCTTCATCCAGTTTATCTGTCGAGTGCGCCTTCTTCTCTTTCGGCTTCTGCCAGACGGGCCTGAAGTCACCTTCGTAGAAATCGACGTGTGAACCATGCTTGGCTTCAAGGCTCTTGCGCAAAGTCAGAAGTGCGTCATCGAGCTCGGCTATGCTCATGGTGCCGGCATCGGCTGCGGTTGTTGCCCCGAAGCCAGCCAGAATATCCCGTTTATGCTGGCCGGCGCTGATGCGCTCGAAGCTGTCAGGAAAAAGCAGGAAGGGCAGGATATGGCGCAACTGGCGATTTTCGCCATTCACCTGTATCTCGAACCAACTGGCAAATGCGCCGCCGTCCCCAAGCAGGCGTCGACGTTCATCAACAGGCCTGGATTTGAGATCCTGCATGGCGGTAATCAACAGAACGAGCTCGCGCCATTTATTGTTGTTATATCCCTGTCCAGCCCGGCCCACACCGTAAAGAACCTGTTCGGTCAGGGCCGCCACATCTTGCGGCAAATCCTGGCCTGACCAGGACCAAACCTCGCGGACTTTCCGATCCTTGGTCGGGGGAGAGACATCGCGGCGCTGGAAGGCATAAAGTAGCCAGATCAGCTCGGCCATCAGGCAGTGCGCTTCAGCGGTTGCGTCAGACAGTTGGACTCTGAGCTTTTCGAAGAACTTGCCTTCGCCCTCATCGAGGTTCTGCACGTAGGTACGCTGCAACTCCGCAAAGTGTTCGGCGGTCCAGAGTGAGCGTCCAGGTGACAGCAGGGAACCATCGCCGATCAGGCAATCAGTGCGAAGACGATCCATGGTCTCGTAAAGGGGAGAAAGATCAGCATCTGGGTTATAACGGGCCACGAAAATTCCTCGGAAATACTTAGATAACCATTGCGGCATGCAGTAGTCGTCTTCCGACTGGCGCGAGTCGGTCCAGCTTGCATAAGAAACCAGCAAAGCTCTTTTTGTCCAGTATACAGAGGCATTTGGGGGAAAGCCTTCCCCCTGGTCGGCACTGGCGTTGCCGACGCACCCCCTTCAGCGGGGAGACCCCGCAACGCCCCCTTCAGAGTGAGAGTGCGGACGGGTTTTCCGTGACGGGTTGAGGGCTGGGAGAGAGGCTTCCGGCGCCCGTCGCGGAGATTATCCCGATGGCCAGACATGATCGCAGCCCCGCTGACGGTGGCGCGCGCAGCAACCTTTACGACGACATCACCAACAAGATCATCGCCGAGCTGGAGCAAGGTCGGCTCCCGTGGGTCCAGCCCTGGGGCGCATCGCCGGATACCGCCCCGCTGGGCCTGCCGAGAAATGCTTCAACCGGCCGGTCCTATTCTGGTATCAATATTCTCATTCTCTGGGGTGCTGTCATCCAGCACGGTTTCCCCGGTCAGGCGTGGCTGACTTTCCGACAGGCGCTTTCGCTGGGCGGCAATGTCAGGAAGGGCGAGCGCGGCACCACCGTCGTTTATGCCGACCGTTTTACCCCCGAGGACGAAAAACGCCGTGCCCGCGAGACGGATGAGGATGCGTATGCCATTCCGTTCCTGAAGCGGTTCACCGTATTCAATGCCGCGCAATGCGAGGGCCTGCCCGATGACATCACGGCAGTCGCTCCGCCACCACCGCCGGGCCTGATCGAACCTCGGGTCGAGGCGCTGATCCGGGCCACCGGCATCGATTTCCGTATCGGTGGTAATCGCGCCTTCTATATGCCGTCGCTCGATTATGTGCAGGTGCCGCCTCCGCAAGCCTATTTCGAGCCGATCAACTGGCACCGGACGGCCCTGCACGAGCTGGGCCACGCCAGCGGCCATCACAGCCGCCTCAACCGCGATTTGACCGGCTCGTTCGGCTCGAAGAAATACGCCTTCGAGGAATTGATTGCGGAACAGACCGCGGCTTTCAGCTGCGCCGCGCTCGGGATCGTGCCGACGGTGCGCCATGCCGATTACATCGGATCGTGGCTGGAATGCCTTCGTGAGGATTCCCGCGCCATTGTCCGTGCGGCCTCACAGGCCAGCAAGGCGGCAGACTGGCTGCTCTCGCATCTGCCGGCCGAGGAGACCGGGGAGCCGGATGCGAGCGTAACCGACCGGAGGGCTGCGGCATGATCCTCCTGACCGGCACACAGCGCGACCGGCTGCTGGCGAATGGGTGCCAGCGCGATCAGGATCACATCCCGGTCGTGAAGTTCTTCAACCCCCTCGGCGCGGGCGTCTGGCTCGCCACTGAACTGGATGAAGCCGGCGACATCATGTTCGGCCTGGCCGATCTCGGTTCTCCTGAACTGGGGTCTTGGAGCCTTGTCGAGATGCAGTCAGTGCGGCTGCCCTTTGGCATGGGCATTGAGCGCGATCTGCTGTTCACCGGGGATTTCCCGATCTCGGTCTGGGCCGAGGCCGCCCGCGAAACCGGCAGCATCCGCGCCGCTGAGCGTCTGCTCTACCGCGTCGGTGCGGGCTTTTCCCGTACATCTGCCGATACAGAAAACCGGAGTGCCTGATTTCCGGGTTTCAGGTTCTGCGGCTGGCGTCGCTCTCTTCAGAGGAAGAGGGCGGCGCTTCGCTTCGTGACGGGCTGATAGCCGGAGAGAGAGGCTCACCGGCGTCCGTCATGGAGTCACTGACATGGCCACTGCCGTTCAGAAGATCACGCTGTCGTCCTCGCGCGACATTCCCTTCAACAAGCTGGTGCTCAGCCAGTCCAACGTCCGGCGCGTCAAGGCCGGGATCTCGGTCGAGGAACTGGCCGAGTCCATCGCCCGTCGCGGCCTGATCCAGTCCCTGCATGTCCGCCCGGTCGTGGATGCCGAGGGGAAGGAAACCGGCATGTTCGAGGTGCCCGCCGGCGGTCGCCGTTTCCGCGCGCTGGAACTGCTGGTCAAGCAGAAGCGCCTCGCCAAAATTGCGCCGGTTCCGTGTGTGGTGTCGGAGGCCAGCGCCGATGTGCTGATCGACGAGGTTTCGCTCGCCGAGAACATCGAGCGTGCTCCGCTGCATCCGCTGGATCAGTTCCGCGCTTTCCATGCCATGCGCGAAAAGGGCATGACCGAGGAAGCCATCGCCGCCGCGTTCTTCGTGGATGCCAAGGTGGTGAAGCAGCGCCTGCGTCTGGTTTCGGTCTCACCGGCATTGCTCGACATCTATGCCGAGGACGGCATGACGCTGGAACAGCTCATGGCCTTCACCGTCAGTTCTGACCATGCGCGTCAGGAGCAAGTCTGGGAAGCGATCAAGGATGGCTGGCAGAAGGAACCCTACCACATCCGGCGCTTGCTGACCGAAACCACGGTCCGCGCCGCCGACAAGCGGGCAGTGTTTGTCGGAATTGCCGCCTATGAGGAGGCTGGCGGCTGCGTGCTGCGCGATCTCTTTCAGCAGGACGATGGTGGCTGGCTGCAAGATCCGGTGCTGCTCGACCGGCTGGTGGGCGAAAAACTGAAGGCCGAGGCCGAAGCCATCGCCGCAGAGGGCTGGAAGTGGATCGAGGTCGCCATCACCTTTCCCTACGGTCACGATCATGGCCTTCGTCAGGTTGTCGGCACTACGGTCGATCTGAGCGAAGAGGAACGCGCCACCCGCGAGGCATTGCGTGACGAATATGACCGGCTCGAAGCAGAATATGGCGAGGCTGACGAACTGCCTGACGAGATCGACGCCCGCCTCGGTGAGATCGAACAGGCGCTGGAAACCTTCGAGCGCCGCCCGATGACCTTCGAGCCGGAACAGATCGGCATGGCGGGTGTCTTCATCAGCATCGACGCCGATGGCTCCTTGCTGGTCGAGCGCGGCTATGTCCGTCCCGAGGACGAAACGCCTGCGGAACCGGAGGCTGAGATCATTGACCCGAAAACCGGCGAGGTGATCCAGCGGGCTGAACCGGAGGTGAGCCGCATGCATGCGGTTATCACGCTGGGCGGCCAGCCGGTCGAAACGGAGGAGGAAGACGAGGCCGACACCATCAAGCCGCTGCCCGATCGTCTGGTCAGCGAACTGACCGCGCATCGCACGCTGGCGCTGCGGGATGCGGTGGCGGTGAACCCGCATGTCGCCATGACGGCACTGCTCCACCGACTGGTCATGGATCGCTTCATGCCGCATTCCAGCAAAGGATGCCTCGAAGCGCAGGTCCGAAAAGTGGATCTGCCCGCACAGGCCGAAGATCTGCGCGATAGCGCCTCAGCCAAGGCCATTGCAGACCGGCACCAACGCTGGGGCGATCATGTCCCGGCAGACGATGCCGCTCTCTGGGATTGGCTGACCGATCTGGACGATGGTTCGCGCATGGATCTGCTCGCCCATTGCGTCAGCTACGGTATCAACGCACTCTATGAAAAGCCCAACCCCCATAGCGGCACGGGCGTCAGTCAGCACGGGCTGGACATCCGCTTGTCGAAGGCTGACCGGCTGGCCCGTTCGACCGGCCTCGACATGGTGGCAGTGGGCTGGCGGCCTACAGTTGGCAATTATCTAGGCCGCGTGACCAAGCCGCGTATCCTTGAAGCTGTGCGCGAAGGGGCCGGAGACCGGGCCGCCGATCTGATCGGGCACCTCAAGAAGGGCGACATGGCCAAGGAAGCCGAACGCCTGCTGGCCGAGACTGGCTGGCTGCCTGAGCCGCTACGCATGGTGGACGATGGTATCGAAGTCGATCCGACATCGGGCGCTGCGGCGGAAGTCGACGATCTGCCCGATTTCCTCTCCAGCGATGGCGAGGACGACCCGGCTGACGACGAGGAAGAACAGCATATGGTCGCCGCAGAATAGCACTCATGCGGGGCGGCTTCGGTCGCCCCGTTTACTACCCTCCGTTTCCGCAACTCGCCCGGTCCTCGTGATCGGGCTTTTTCTTTGGAGAGCCGCCATGGCTGCCAGCATCAGCATTGACGAAATCCTTGCTCAGGATCGGGAAAACCGTCCGATGGAGCGCACACTGCCCTGGGAGGAAAGCCGCGACGGCATCACCGTCGTCGTGGAACCCAAACCTCATTGGGCCGAAGACATGCGCGTGTTCCGGCTCGATGCCCGTGAATATTGCCGCTACGCCGAATGGACTGCCCATGGTGGCCGTGCGCGCTTCTATGGTCATATCGACACATCGGGCGACGATCTGATGATGAAAGCACGCGCGATGATCGCCCGCGAAATCGCCGATGGGCTTTGGAGCTGAAGACCCGATCGCAGCGTGTCGGGCCGTGACGATGCGAGGCCTGCACCGGACGGGTCCAATCCGGCTTCACCATGCAATCCGCCATCCCCATCAGGACAAGCGGCGTGGGTGCCATCTCTGGCCTGAAGGGAACAGGATCCTGATGCCAGCATGGTCGCAAGGCTGGCGCGGCGGAGCATCTGCGACGGGTATCCGGCATCCTGTCAGACGCGAAAAACCACCCCCGCTTCCATTCGCAAACCTTGGTCCGATCCGTCTCTTTGACATTCAACCCCGAAGGGGTCGGCTTACGCGCGCGTGCCGCCCTCGGGGATTCGGAAAAAGTCCGAACGCCCTCGGGTGATTGCAGATCCGGTCAGACACTTCGGGCGCCTGTCGCGCGGGGGATGGTCCCCCGCCTCCCAAGACAGGAGCCGGAACCCATGTCCTATGCAGATGCCACTGCCTTCGCCGCCAGCCTCGCCACCACGCTGATGGTCTCAATCGTCGTGTTCCAGGCCGGAGACGGCACCCACGCCGCTTGCCCCGCCGCCGAGTTCGACGGCGACGAGGATATGGTGAAGCTGGAGCTGGACCCGTGGGAATAAGGCGCGAAAGCGCCTCATCCCCGACGGCCCGAGCGCGAAACTCGCGATCGGGCCTTCAGCCTTGCGATGCTTGCCCATCGCCGGCAGCGGAACCGGGAACAAGCCCGGTCAGAGAGGAAGAGTGCGGGCCGTTCGGCCGTGACGGGTTGAGGGCTGGAGAGAGAGGCTTTCCGGCACCCGTCATGGAGTGATCCCGATGACCTTTGCCCGTTCCGAAACCTTCCGTTCCATCGGCCAGATTCTGGCTGCCGATGTTCTGCCCGCGCTTTATCGATCGCAAAAGCTGCCGCTGCGCATCTCGTGCCTTGGTGTGGCCAGCTATGACGCCAGTGGCGCGGCGAACAGCTTTGACCGGGTGATCCCGCTTGGCGAATGCCCATCACCGGAAGAGGCTATCCAGGCCGCAGCCTTGCGCGTGGTGCGTGGTGATATTTGCACGGGGCCGAACAGCTTCCCGTATTTTCAGCCGCGCATCATGCTCATTCAGGACCAAGATCAGCGCCTGGTCCTCGCCGGTGAAATTCGCGCCGGCATTATCCTCTGGCAACAGCCCGTCGCATGCGATGCCGAGGCACGCAGGATCGTGACCGAGGCCAGCGGCCTGCGCGGTATGGCATTCCGGACCACGGACCCCGGCGATGCGAGACGGCTGCGTTATCGCGCCGCTGCGCTGGAGGCCCGGCTGGTCGATCCCTTCTGGCGCGATGCCGCGGCTGATCTGCTCCGACTGCCACAGGCCGCCTGAGCTTCACCCATTCCATCCCATTCGGCTCGGCCTTATGCCGAGCCATGTCATGTCCGGAGACCGTCATGGCCGACTATTTCACGCACTTTTCCTGCCTGCTTGACGTGGGCACCCCCGAAAACGCTGCCCGCGCGCTTGATCTCTACAAAGCTCTGGCGGATGACAATGCCGCCGAAGACCCACCCGAAAACGGCTTTCAGCTTTCCATCCAGCCGGAGCATGGCGGCTCCGAGCTCTGGATGCACGATGATGGCAATGGCGATCCCGAGCATGTCATCAAATTCGTGCTTCGTTGCGCCAAGGAGTTCCGTCTGACCGGCCTATGGGGGATGCAGTACGCCAATAGCTGCTCACGCCCCAGGATCGACGGGTTCGGCGGCGGGGCGCACGTCCTCGATCTCTCCACCGGCGAGACGGTGGACTGGATCAATACCGATGGCTGGCTTTCCACCGTACTGGAGGGAGGCAATCCCTATGAGTGAGGTCATCGAGATCACCGTCTATCGCCTCGACGAGCTTTCCGATGCGGCCAAGGACAAGGCGCGCGCTTGGTATCGCGAGGCTGGCTTCGACTACGACTGGTATGATGCCGTCTATGAGGATTTTCAGCACATCGCGGAAATCCTCGGGCTCGACCTGAAGACCCGGCCCGTCCGGTTGATGGGCGGCGGCACGCGGCAGGAACCCTGCATCTGGTTCCGGGGCTTTTCCTCGCAGGGGGACGGTGCCTGCTTTGAATCCTGGTATTCCTACCGCAAACATGCAACGCGTCTGATCCGGGAATATGCCCCGCAGGACACCGAACTGCACAGCATCGCCGACGCCCTTCAGGCGATCCAGCGCCGCAACTTCTATCAGCTTCGCGCCGAGGCCAGCCATCGCGGCCATTATTATCACGAATACTGCATGGCGATCTCGGTCGAGCGCGACAGCCCGACCTGGCAGGACATGACCGCCGATGCCGAGGAGACGATCATCGAGGCGGTGCGCGATCTGGCTCGCTGGCTTTACCGCCAGCTTGAACGCGAATATGACTATCTGTCCTCGGACGAGGCGGTCGATGAAACCATCGCTGCCAATGAATACACCTTCACTTAAGCCGGTCGCCGCTTCGGATGAGTCTGAGATGGCACTGACAAGCGCCCCGCCGTCCGGTCGGGGCGCTTCTTGTGTGGAAATCGACCAGGGACGGTGCGGCAATGCTCAAGTCGCGGGCAATCGTTTTTCGAAGAAACGATCGGGGTATGGATCGTCGTTGAAGCGCGGGATCTCCTTCCATCCCGATTTCTCATAGAGGCCGACGGCTTCAGTCAGGGCGCTGTTCGTATCGAGGCGCAGTGTTTCGATGCCAAGTTCGCAAGCAATTCGTTCCAATGTGGACATCATCGTTCTGGACACGCCCAACCCCCTTGCGACTGGCGAAACCCAGAGTCTTTTGATTTCTGCATACCCCTTGTCAGTTCCCTTCAGGCCGCCACATCCGATGGTCAATCCGTCTGACACTGCAATTACAAATGCTCCCCTTGGCTTGACCATATCCTTCGCATCGGGGTCTTTTGACAGAGCAACATCAAAGCCGCGCTCCAAGCGTTCAGACAGTTCGGCATAGTAGGCGAGCATACTGGATTGCGCACGCGCATCTGTTGGATCGACTTCGAAGCAGTCAATGCGCTCGCGTGCTAAAGCCGATGCAATGACATCCATGGCTTTTAGCAACCCGACCGGGTTCTGATGCCGCCGCAGCATTATCGCCGCCTGCTCATCGGCCAGACTTTCGTAAGCCGCATATTCCTGTTTGCCACTCGGTGTTAGTCTGACATGGCGGCGTCTGCTGTCGGACGTGTCCTTGTCCACTTCTATCAACTGTTCCGCTTCCAAGCTGCGAAGCATGCGGCTCATCAATCCAGAATCCAGCCCGAGATAGCTACGGATCTCGCTCACGTCGGATTTTCCGCCGCCAATTGCGTTCAGAACACGGGCAACACCGAGTGGTCGTCCACGCCCCAGGAAAGATTCATCCAATGCGCCGACTTCGGTTGTGACTGCGCGCTGAAATCGCCGGATTCGGGCAATCGCGTCTTGCATGTGAGTCCTCCAGAAAAACATCTGATGTTAGTCAGATATTTTTCGTGGAATCGCAATATGGCCAGCAACATATCGGGCGCTTGTACAGTTGAATAATGGTCATGTCAGAGAGTGAGAGGTGGGCCTGAAAGGGTCAGGTCCGGGTGGTCGAGAGAGAGAGCTGTCCGGGCTTGTCCTTCTTGCTCTCCTGAGGTTCCCGACATGAACACGGTATTCCCCGTGGCCGATCCGGTCACGCCGCTGGCGGCTGCGCCCGCGATCCTGGCTGCGGCCAGTCTTCTGCTCCCCCATCTCGAACGCGGTGAGCGTGTCGATGCCGTGATATTGCGCGGTGCTATGGAAACAGCCTTCGGCGCGTCCGACGCTACCGGCGTCTGGGATTGGAAGCTGGCCTATGAGGCCTGCGAGGTCGCCACCGTTCTCTTCCTGCGCAAATACGGAAAGGCGCTTTTCCGTAAAGCAGCTTCTCCGGCTGCACGGATTTCCTTGCTGGCAAAGATCGCCGGACTATTGCCGACACAGACCCGGCGTTCCGAGGAAAGCCAGAATTTCCAGCAGTTTTCGACTCCGATCCCGCTCGGCCTTGCCGCTCTGACGGCTTCCGCGATCACGCCTGATGACAGGGTGCTGGAACCATCGGCGGGCACCGGGCTTCTGGCGATCCTGGCGCAGACCATCGGCGGCTCGCTGATCCTCAATGAACTCGCCGACACCCGCGCCGATCTGCTGGCCCAACTCTTTCCGGCCTTTGCCGTCACCCGGTTCGACGCCGCCCAGATCGATGATCATCTCGCACCAGATGCCGTCCCGTCCGTGGTGCTGATGAACCCGCCATTCTCGGTCATGGCCAATGTCAGCGGGCGTGTCGCTGATGCGGCATACCGTCATGTTGCCTCGGCGCTGGCCCGCCTTGCTCCAGGCGGTCGGCTGGTGACGATCACCGGCGCAGGCTTTGGCCCCGAAGCTTCGGCATGGCGAGACGCCTTCATCCGCTTGCAGGCCCGTGGCCGTGTAGTGTTCACCGCCGCCGTAGATGGCGCGGTCTATACAAAGCACGGCACCACAATCGACACGCGGCTGACCGTAGTCGACAAGCTGCCCGCCGAAGATCCAGCGAGTTTTCCGGCCTCACCGGGGATCGCGCCTGATGTTGCGACGCTGATGGGATGGATCGAGGCTCATGTCCCGCAGCGTTCGCCGGTATCATTGCCGAAGATCGCGGTGCCCGCTTCAACCGCCGCGCCGAAAACCGTGCGGGGCTATCTGGCCCGCTCGGCAGCACCGCGGCCTGCCGCTGCTCCCGCCAATGATCCCGAGGGCGTTGAACTCGCCTATGAGACCGTGGACTGGACGCCACCGGAAGGCGCTCGCCTGTCCGACGCGATCTATGAGGAATATGCGCTGCAATCGCTGCGCATTGCTGGCGCGCAGTCGCATCCGACCAAGCTGGTGCAATCCGCCGCCATGGCTTCGGTCGCACCGCCGAAGCCCTCCTACCGGCCCATGCTGCCCGCTGACATCTGCGCGCGTCTGTCGGACGCTCAGCTTGAAACGGTGATCTATGCAGGGGAAGCCCATGCCGATCATCTCGCCGGCGCCTGGACCGTGGATGAGCATTTTGACAATGTGAGCGCCGCGCCCGAGGATGCTGCCGGATCGATCCGCTTTCGCCGGGGCTTCATGCTCGGTGATGGGACCGGCGCTGGCAAGGGCCGCCAGTCCGCCGCCATCATTCTCGACAACTGGCTGCGCGGTCGGCGCAAGGCGATCTGGATCTCCAAATCCGACAAGCTGATCGAGGACGCGCAGCGCGACTGGTCGGCGCTCGGCATGGAACGATTGCTGGTCACGCCGCTGTCACGCTTCCCTCAAGGCGCAAAGATCACGTTGAGCGAAGGCGTCCTATTTACAACCTATGCCACGCTACGCTCCGACGACCGGGGCGAGAAGGTTTCGCGCGTCAAGCAGATCGTCGAATGGTTGGGGTCCGATTTCGATGGAGCCATCATCTTCGACGAGAGCCATTCCATGCAGAACGCCGGTGGCGGCAAAGGCGAACGCGGTGATGTCGCCGCCTCGCAGCAGGGACGTGCGGGCCTGCGGCTCCAGCACGCGCTGCCCGATGCCCGTGTCGTCTATGTCTCGGCGACCGGCGCCACTACCGTCCACAATCTCGCTTATGCGCAGCGCCTCGGCCTCTGGGGAGGCGAGGACTTCCCGTTCCAGACCCGCGCCGAATTCGTCGAGGCGATCGAAGCCGGTGGCGTTGCGGCCATGGAGGTCCTGGCCCGCGACCTGCGATCCCTCGGCCTCTACACCGCCCGCTCACTCTCCTATGATGGCGTCGAATATGAACTGATCGAGCATGAGCTCACGGACGAACAGCGGCACATCTACGACTCATATGCCGCCGCCTTCGCCGTGATTCACGGGAACCTGGACGCGGCCATGGAAGCCGCCAATATCACCGGCAGCGAGGGCACGCTGAACCGGCAGGCGAAATCCGCCGCCCGTTCGGCCTTTGAAAGCACCAAGCAGCGCTTCTTCGGGCATCTGCTGACCTCCATGAAAACCCCGACGCTGATCCGGTCCATCGATGCCGATCTGGAAGCGGGCCATGCGGCCGTCATCCAGATTGTCTCGACCGGCGAAGCCCTGATGGAACGGCGGCTGTCCGAGATCCCGACCGAGGAATGGAACGATATTTCCGTCGATGTCACGCCGAGGGAGTATGTCGGCTCGTATTTGCAGCATTCCTTTCCGGTGCAGCTCTATGAACCCTTCACCGATGGCGAGGGGAACCTGTCGTCGCGACCCGTCTTCCGCGACGGTCAGCCGATGGAATGCCGCGAAGCCGTAGCGCGGCGCGACGAGATGCTGGAGCAACTGGGTTCGCTTCCGCCTGTCCCCGGTGCGCTCGACCAGATCGTCCAGCGCTTTGGCACGGATATGGTGGCGGAGGTCACAGGCCGCTCGCGCCGGATCGTGCGCAAGGGCGACGGTGCGTCCGCACGCCTTGCGGTCGAGAACCGCGCGCCTTCAGCAAACCTTGCCGAGACGTCGGCCTTCATGGATGACAAGAAGCGCATTCTGGTCTTCTCCGATGCCGGTGGCACCGGGCGCAGCTATCACGCCGAACTCTCGGCCAAAAACCAGCGTCTGCGCGTGCATTACCTGCTGGAACCGGGCTGGAAGGCCGATGCCGCGATACAGGGGCTGGGCCGCACCAACCGGACCAATCAGGCGCAGCCGCCGCTGTTCCGACCCATCGCCACCGATGTCAAAGCCGAGAAGCGCTTCCTCTCGACCATCGCCCGCCGCCTCGACACGCTGGGCGCGATCACACGCGGCCAGCGCCAGACCGGCGGCCAGGGGCTGTTCCGTCCCGAGGATAATCTGGAATCCGCCTATACTCGCGATGCGTTGCGCCAGCTCTATCTGCTGATCGTGCGCGGCAAGGTCGAGGGATGCTCGCTCGAACGGTTTGAATCCGCCACTGGCCTGAAGCTGATGGACAGCAACGGTGTGAAGGATGAACTGCCGCCGATCACCACCTTCCTCAACCGCCTGCTCGCGCTGACCATCGAGTTGCAGGGCATCCTGTTCTCCGCCTTCGAGCAGCTTCTGCAGGCCCGGATCGACGGGGCGATGGCATCCGGCACCTATGACATAGGGCTGGAAACGCTGAAGGCCGAAAGCTTCATCGTCACAGACCGACAGGTTATCCACACCCATCCGGGCACAGGGGCGGAAACGCGGCTCCTGACGCTCACCGAGCGCAAACGCAATCAGCCGGTGACGCTCGATGCCGCCCTGGCGGAACTGGATGATCCCCGCGCTAGATTGCTCATCAACGAGCGATCTGGTCGTGCCGCCGTGCAGATCCCGACCACCAGCGTCATGCTGGATGATGGCGAGATCGAACGGCGCGTGCGGCTGATCCGGCCTATGGAGGCGATGAACATTCCGGTGCGGGCGATGGGCGAGACCCATTGGATCGAGGCCGACCATGCCGCCTTCACCGTGGCCTGGAAGGCGGAACTGGCCGAGGTGCCGGAGTTCACCGACAGCATCCTGCATATGGTGACGGGGTTGCTTTTGCCGATCTGGAAACGCCTGCCGCAGGACTCCTCCCGCGTCTATCGCCTCCAGACCGACGAGGGCGAACGCATCATCGGTCGCCGGGTATCGCCGGCATGGGCTGCCAATGCCTCGACCAGTGGCGTCACCAGCAACCTGACACCGGATGCCGCCTATGCAGCGCTGATCGAAGGTCGCACGATCCTTGATCTTGCGGAGGGGCTGCAACTGCGCCGCGTCCGGGTCATGGGCGCCAACCGGATCGAACTGACCGGCTTTACTGACGCGATGCGTGACCGGCTGCGGGCCTATGGACTCTTCAGCGAGATCATCTCGTGGAAGTTGCGCTTCTTCGTGCCGGTCGGCGCGATGGGACCGGAGATCACAGGCAAACTGCTTGACCGCTTCCCGGTTGAACGCATCGGTGAGCGGGAGGCCGCATAATGGCGCGTCTCAACGCTTCCGAACTGGCGCAGCGTCTCGGCCGACAGGCCGAGGCGGTGTGCCGTCACTATCTGTCGAATGGGCGCAAACAGGGTAACTACTGGCAGGTTGGCGATGTCCGAAACACCGCTGGCCGCTCGATGTTCGTCCGGCTGCACGACAGCGTGAAAGGCATTGCCGGTAAATGGCAGGACTCGGCCACGGGGGAATATGGCGATCTGCTGGACGTGATCCGGGACTCGCTCGGTCTGATCGACTTCGCAGACGTTGCCGAAGAAGCCCGGCGTTTCCTCAGCCTGCCGCATCCTGAACCGCAGCCGCCGTCCCGTCAGTCTCGAACGCCGGCACCATCGGGATCATCCGAGGCGGCACGCCGCCTCTGGCGCATGACGCAGCCGCTGATTGGCAGTACCGCAGAAGCGTATTTACGCGGACGCGGCATTACGGATTTACTCCAGACCGCAAATTTGCGCTTTCACCCCAACTGCTACTGGCGGCCTGAGGACGATGGCCCGACGCAAACATGGCCCGCGATGATCGCCGCCGTCACCGACCTCGATGGCAGGATCACCGGCGCACACCGCACTTGGCTGGCCCCGGACGGTTCCGGCAAGGCACTTGTCGATCCACCGAGGAAGGCAATGGGCGACCTGCTCGGACATGCGGTTCGTTTCGGTGATGCGCAGGATGTCATGGCAGCAGGGGAAGGTATCGAAACCATCCTGTCGCTGCGTCAGGCTCTGCCCATCATGCCGATGGTTTCCGCACTCTCGGCCGGACACCTCGCGGCCATCCTGTTCCCGCCGCACCTGCGAAGGCTCTATATCGTCCGCGACAACGATCCGGCAGGTGACAGCGCCCGTGATAGTTTGGTGGACCGGGCGGTTGATGCCGGGATCGAGGCCATCACGCTCTCGCCCATGATGGGGGACTTCAACGAAGATCTCGCAACTCACGGGCTGGATGCCGTTCGGGCAGAGATCCGGGTGCAAATCGCTCCCGAGGACGTCAGCCGCTTCATGGCTCCAACAGCATAGCCGGTACGGGGCCGTGATCGGGCCGTTCCGATCCTGTCATGCGCATAGGCTGCATCCTGTCATCAGCAGAGGACCGCGCCTTGGCCTTCCGAGAGGGCGATCGGCCCACAAACGCTCCGGTCAGGCAATGGCGGCGCCCGACTGATTTCCGTCGGCGGGCAAGCCCGCCTTTACAGCGCGAGACAAATCAGCCGGGCTTTGCCATCAAGGCCCTCGCCAGAGGCTCGCGCTGCCAGACCGGAGCGCCCGTGGGCTTGTCTCGCCATGAAGGCCGCGACGGTCGCGGTCCAACTGACGGAAGCATCCCATGTACGCGCACGACGATTTCGAACCCGATCACAGCACGTCCCCGACCGGCCACGCCATCGAAGAACTTGAACTCTACGGCTACCGTCCCTCCGAAGACGAGGCCGATCCCCGGATCACACCCGAAGATCACGTCATCCAGGGCGCAGTCTCCGACATCTTCGACGCCCTGATTTCCACCATGGCCGACACCAGCCTCGATTTCGACCTCGACGAGATCCTCTGGTCCACAGTCAACACCTTCCACCGCGCTGTCGAGCGGATCGAGACCAAACTCGACGATAACGAGCAGGCACAGAAGCGCCTTCAGCGCGAACAGGACGGCAGCGAGGTCAAATCCGTCCAGCTCGAAACCCTGATCGGCGCGGGCCAAAGCCTGATCGAGCGACGCGACAGCATGGAAACCTTCCGCGATACCGCCGCCGACATCTATCTGCGCACCACCGGAACGCCCTGGTCGCAACGCTCAGGCTCACGGGTCAACCATCGCCAGATGACTTCGGCCATGATCGACAGCCGCGACTTCATCGCCGCAAAACGCCGGGCCGACAACGAGGTGCTGCTGCCCGCCGGACCGAAGATCGCCTTCTCGGGCGGAGACACCACCGATCATCGGACGATCTGGTCCAAGCTCGATCAGGTCCACGCCAAGCACCCGGACATGGTGCTCATGCACGGCGGATCGCCCAAGGGTGCGGAACGCATTGCGGCCACCTGGGCCAATAACCGCAAGGTCGCACAGGTCGCCTTCAAACCCGACTGGACAAAACATGCCAAGGCAGCACCGTTCAAGCGCAACGACCAGATGCTCTCCACGATGCCGATCGGGGTCATCATCTTCCCCGGCACGGGCATTCAGGACAATCTGGCCGACAAGGCCCGCAAGATGGGCATTCCGGTCTATCGCTTCGGGACCGGCAGCGCGTGAGCGCTGCCTTTCCACGTCATCATGAGCATGACGATAGCGCCCGCCGATCATTACGTGTCGCCTGGACAGGCATATTCATGCTATATGTCGCGCTGCGCCATGGTGGTGGTGGAAGGCGCAACCGTCCAACCTTTTGCACGGAGACGCCACCATGATCGTTCTCGGAATCCTCGTTTCCATCGCAGCCATCGGCACCATGTGCTGGCTGCTGTTCAATCTCGCCGTATTCGCTCTGCCGTTCTTTATCGGTCTGAACGCAGGCACTTGGGCCTATGGCACCGGGGCTGGCTGGTTTGGCGGCATCTTCGTCGGTCTTCTCGCCGCCGGTCTGACACTGGCCGTCGGTCAGGGCCTGCTCATGCTGATCCGCCCGATCTGGGCGCGTTTGCTCATCGCTCTGGCCTTCGTCGCTCCGGCTGGGATGGCCGGATTCTATGCCACGCTTGGTATCGTCAAGCACATGATGCCGTCTGAGACATGGCAGCTCATCTTCTCGGTGATCGGGGGCGATTGCGGTGGGCGTGACGGCTTTTCTGCGCGTTGCGGGCATGGCAGCAGCTGACCGTCCTAATGAAGGTGTCGCACGCGTGTAAAAATGCCTTGGGTGGTTACTTGAGGCCATATTCGGCATTCAACTCTGCTTGCAAATGCGCCCATTCTGAACGATACAACACTAAAAGGTATGTTGTAATGAATCAGAATGAAGCCCTTCGTGGGTTTGCAGCGATTGCACAGGAAACGCGCCTAAGGATCATCCGTGCGCTGGTAACGGCCGGGGCGGATGGCCTTGCGTCGGGTGCTATTGCTGACAGTCTGGATGGTTCGCCTCAGCGGACTTCCTTCCATCTGAAGGAGTTGGAGAATGCCGGACTGATCCAAAGTCGCCGCGAAGGCAAGTCAATCATCTACAGCGCAAAGTTTTCGGCGTTGTCATCATTGGTCGCATTCCTCATGCACGACTGTTGCAACGGGCACTGCAAGCACTGTGATGACGCCATTGCGCTGTTCGCAAAATGTGAAGGACGGCCGACAGGCTCGGCCCACTGATCTTACTACCATCAAAATGCCTGTGGCCGACTTACGACCACAGCAAGGAAAGAACATGCGCGAAATTCTAGAACGGAAACAGGTGTCGATCTACTTCGCCACGGTTGCCCTTGCCGCGATCACTGGGGTTTCCGTGTCAGGCACGGGCGAACTGGAAAGCGCGATCAATCCTGCATTGGCCTTCATGTTGTTCGTCACCTTCCTGCAGGTGCCGTTGCCGGAGATTGGCCGAGGATTCCGAGAAATTCGCTTTCTAGGTGCTCTTCTGGTTAGCAACTTCATTGCCGTCCCGATCCTTGCCGTCCTGCTGTCGCAACTTGCCATAGACGATGCTCTGCTGCGTCTTGGCATCCTTATGGTGCTGCTGACGCCCTGCATTGACTACGTGATCACATTTGCCCATCTGGGGCGGGCGGATGCGCGATTATTGCTGTCATCGACTCCTATCCTGCTGCTGGTGCAGATGGCCCTGCTGCCGGTTTACCTTGGCCTGTTCCTTGGCGACGAAGCCGCCAACCTTGTGCGTGTCGGCCCGTTCGTCCATGCGTTCGTCTGGCTGATCGCTCTGCCGCTGATCTGCGCTGGCGCTGTCCAGCTTTGGGCGGCTCGTCACACAACAGGGCAGCGTGTCAGCGATGTGCTGGGGCTGCTGCCGGTTCCCGCGACTGCTATAGTCCTGTTCCTCGTCGTTGCTGCCACCGTTCCGGTTCTGGGGGCAGCCAGCCGTCACGCGCTGTCCGCTCTGCCCATCTACATCGCCTTCGCCTTCATTGCTCCATTCATCGGATGGGCAATCGCACGGGTCTTTGGCCTTCGGCCTGATGCGGGGCGGGCAGTGTCCTTCTCGACCGCAACCCGAAACTCCCTTGTTGTGTTGCCGCTGGCCCTTGCTGTTCCGGGCGCGATCCCTGTGCTTCCGGCTGTGATCGTGACGCAGACGTTGGTCGAGCTGGTGGCCGAATTGATATACATCCGCATTCTCCCTCAGCTTGGAAGGACGCAGGGGGTGTAGGTTTCAGCGGGCTGAACGGCAGCTCTGTCACAGACCAGTCATCGTCTCCCTCAAAGCCCAACTATATTCTTACCTGTACAGGCCTTGCCGCGACCGCCCAAGCGGACAGCGACTTTGTACGCACCTAAACGACAGTTACCGTTGATGGTGACCAGCAGCGAATACGGAGCATCTTTTAGCTCCGTCACGAATATGGCGGTAGATAGAGAGCAAGCATCGGATCAGCTTGAGGCACAGACGCGGCCCATAGGAGCGCAGAACTGTCAGCACCAGCATTTGTGGACTGACCAGAACCCGATTGGGGCAATGCCGGTAAAACAGGTCGAGCAGAGAGATGCGCATGGCCTGAGACGCAGGGCGACAAGCAAGGCCGGTGTTACCCGTCTGGTCATCATGATGGGCTTCAAAGTTGCCACCGTCTCCGTTCACACCCCGTGTCTCAACCGCTCCAAACGGCCTCTTCAATGGCCTGATCTGGCCGAAGAGCAGCGCGATGCGCTTCGACCGCTTTAGCGCAACAGCGTCGTCACAACTTTCTTCCCCTGACGGCAGAGCCGCCATTCCGCGCGGAACAAGAAAGTTTCTCCTGTGCTGTCCAGCCCCTTTGGGGTGCGCCAGCGTTCGTCTCCGGCCGGTCGATCGCCATAGAGGCCGCAATGGTGCGGGCTCGGAAACGGAAAACGGAGACTTAAAATGGCAACCATCGGCACCTTCAAGAAGACCGGCTCGAACGAATTCACCGGCGAAATTGTCACCCTCAGCGTCCAGGCCAAGGGCGTGCGCATCGTCCCCGACCTGCGCGCCACCGGCGAGAACGCCCCCAGCCACCGGGTCCTGGTTGGCCGCGCCGAAATCGGCGCCGCCTGGTCCAAGCGCTCCAACGAGGGCCGCGACTATCTGGGTCTCAAGCTGGATGATCCGAGCTTCAACGCCCCGATCTACGCCAACCTCTTCGATGAGGAAGAAGGCGACACCTTCTCCCTCATCTGGTCCCGCCCCAACGGTCGCCGCGGCGACTGAGGCGCGGCACAAAGGCCCCGACCGCAAGGTCGGGGCCTTTCTTATGCCCGCAGGAAAATCGTCACGCCTACCGCAACCGCCCCGATCACTGACACGAGAACGTCGCCAAGATGTCTCCCATGTGATGCACAACAGTGCTAACGAGGGATTCTTTAATGGGTTGATCGGGTTAGGCGATTTACTTATCGCACTAGCCTCTCTACCGCAAAATCATTCAATGCCGCAGCCTTTTCAGGTCGGACGTGGCCTTGTGCCGTCCGGCTTTGGGAGGACGCGCCATGCAGAGCATAGATTGGCGTACTCCGGCGGCCTATAAACGCATTAAAGACCTTCCGCCCGCCGGTTTCGCCTGGGAATATCTTCGTCGCAACGAAGACTATCGCCGTGACGTCGAGAGACTCACGCAGAGGAGAGAACCCGCGGGAGAAGAGGTTAACGCCTTTGCTTCCCGCTGGGGGGTGCGATTTCGCACACGACCCCGACGCGCAGCCTGACGGCGCACCGCCGTTCTGGTCGCCGCATTTCAATCCGCAGGCCATTATTCTGTGTCCGGTCGAGCAGAACGATCCGGATGGCGGGCGGCTTGTCGCTCTCGCACATCTCGATGGCCTGATCCTGCGCCGCGCGCCGGATGGCTGGCATGCAATCTGGCGTATCGGTGGGATGGAGCATCAATTCTGGCTGCCTCAGGGCGCGATTGATGCGGCAGCTTTCTATGCTGCAATCCTGCCCATGGACGAGTTCATGGAATTACGCGCCCATGCGGCCCGCCGACTCTGGCGGTGCCTGACCGGCCGCTCTCCGGGGCCGGATATTCGCGCCATGCCAGCGCAACTTCGCCAATGGCACCTTCTGTCGCTGCGGGCGCTGGACGCACGGCTGCATGGCGAAAGCTATCGCGCCGTTGCCGAAGTCCTGCTCGGTTTCCGTGGCAATAAGGAAGATTTCGAGACTGATCCGCGCAAGAACAAGGCACGTCGTCTTGTTGCCCACGGCATCAGGATGATGCGCGGGGGGTATCGGATGCTTCTGCATTATCCGGTCAAGCCGATTCCACGATCAAAAGGCAAATGAGGCAATCTCAACGATTCCTGTTTGCTGCAGCCTGTTCCAGTATTTGCCTGTAACCTTCCCGCGACAGCCATTGAGCGCGTTCCAGATGGCTCTGCCAGCATCGTCGGGTGCGTATCTCATCTGATGCCGGATCGCGGTGCAGAACAATTCGCGCCACTTCCTTCCAGTCGGCTTCCTCGGACTTGGCGTCCAGAAGGCGCAGATAGGTCACAAAGTGCTGCTCGTCATAGGCGGTGATGACATGGCCGGATGGAGCAAGATCATCCACATGGGGGTCAAGTTCGACGGGCGCTTTCACGGTCATTCCCCTTCTTTCAGAAGAGTTTCTGCGGTTCGCCCCCGCAATAAAACTCTCTGACTCCTGGTGATCGGGGAGTTAGTAACCGTGTTGAACGGCCCCATGGCCTTTAGCTGGAAAGCCTGTTGCATACGCCACAGGCTCCCCGACCATAGGGTCAAGGAGTGTGGTGCCGTCACGGCCGACACCAACCGTCAACAGGGGTTACTAAGCCCCGGAGCAGTGCGTCTGCTCTATCTGTGTTCATAGCCCAACTGCGCGCGGATGTCTTGAGCGAATCCGCATCGTCCTCCCTGAGTTGCTGAAATCTCACGTCTTTTCGCGTTGATATAGCCCCATTCGGGGGTGCCGTCTGCGCATAGGCGCAAATGCGGCACGCTACACGCCGCCGATCACTTCCCATGGTTCGCCATAGCGCGCCGCCGTCTCCGGCAGCCGCATCAACCTGACGAACCGGAGGTGATCTCATGGCCGAGCGCCGCAACACGGAAATGCCACCGCGCATGCTGCGCACTCAGGAAGCTGCACGTTTCCTCGGTATTTCTCTTCGCACGCTGGAAAAACACCGTACCTACGGGACCGGCCCGACCTATCGCAAAATCGGTGGCCGGGTTCTCTACACGGTCGAGGATCTTCAGGCCTGGGCCGACATCGGCGCACGCAAATCCACCAGTGACAAGGACGTGGGCACGGTCTTTCCGGCTCGCCCCCTGACGCCTGAAGAGCGGAGCAAGCTCTGAATGCGGCGCGTCGATCACCCTGACGCCCTGCGACGAGAAGGCGGTAGCGAGCGCAGCCACCTCGATCCCTTCGTGGTCGCAACCGGCGATGCCAGTCCGCGCGACCAGCGCGATCTGATGGAACGGCCATTCTTCTCGCTGGCGAAGACGCCGCGCACGAAGCCCATCCTCTACAAGACCGCCGATGTCGAGGTGCAGGTGTTCGGGATGCCCGAACATGGAATGGCGACGATCTGGGATGCCGATGTGCTGATCTGGGCTGCAAGCCAGATCGTTGCCGCCGAAAACAACGGCATCAAGACATCCCGCTTCTTCCGCTTCACGCCCTATCATCTGCTGCGCGCCATCGGACGCGACACCGGAAACCGGCAATATCTGCTGCTGAAGGCAGCGCTTGCCCGGCTGCAATCCACGGTCGTCGCCACGACGATCCGTAACGGCAAGCATTGGCGCCGCCGCCAGTTCTCCTGGATCAACGAATGGGAAGAGATGACCACGCGCGACGGTCGCGTCGAGGGTATGGAGTTCGTCCTGCCCGAGTGGTTCTACAACAGCGTCCTCGACCGTTCGCTGGTCCTGACCATCGACCCGGACTATTTCCGGCTGACCGGCGGTATCGAGCGCTGGCTCTACCGTGTCGCCCGTAAACATGCCGGACATCAGCCGCATGGCTGGCTGTTCGAGGTTGCGCACCTCTACCAGAAATCCGGCAGCATGGCCCGATCATCGGACTTTGCACTGGACTTGCGCCGCATTGCTGCCCGCCAGCCGCTGCCCGGCTACCAGCTTAAGATCCTGCGCGAGGATCGCCGCGAACTGCTGCGAATCCGCCCTGAAAATCTATCCACAGTGCCTGTGGATAACATTGTGGATGCCGTCGGTACATCAGGCGCAAAGGGTATCGGTACATCAGGCGCAGCACTATCGGCACATCAGGCGCACGAGCCCCAGTTAAGCCTCTGGAACGAAAAGAAGAATCCGACTGCTAACTTAGAATCTAACATAGAATCTAACTTTTCTTCTTGGACGCGCGCGCATGAAAGGCACGGTGCCAGTGCCACTTCCCGCCGACCTGGGCGGGGTACGCCATGATCGTCGCGCTCCTCAATCAGAAAGGCGGCGTGGGCAAGACCACGCTGGCGCTGCATCTTGCCGGAACCTGGGCTGCGCAAGGCAAGCGCGTCATCCTGATCGACGCCGACCCGCAAGGCTCCGCACTCGATTGGTCCGAGCGGCGCAGCCATGAAGGGTTGCCAAGGCTGTTCACCGTCATCGGCCTTCCCCGCGATACCCTGCATAGGGAAGCGCCGGAACTGGCGCGTGACGCCGATCATATCGTCATTGATGGTCCGCCCCGTGTCGCTGGTCTGATGCGCTCAGCGCTGCTTGCAGCCGACCTGGTGCTGATCCCGGTGCAGCCATCCCCCTTTGACGGCTGGGCATCAGCTGAGATGCTGGCGCTTCTGAACGAAGCACGCATCTATCGCCCTGAACTCGCCGCCCGTTTTCTGCTGAACCGATGCGGTGCGCGCACCGTCATCGCCCGCGAAACGGCGGCGACACTGGCGGACCATGATCCGCCCTTGCTGGCCACGACGATCGGCCAGCGTGTCGCCTTCGCCGAAGCCGCACAGACCGGACGGCTCGTCTCGGAGACTGATGGCGGCGAACGGGCCGCACAAGAGGTCACAGCGCTGGCGGCCGAAATCGATGGCCTCGGTATCGGGAGGATCGTGCCATGACACGACCGCCCGTCAAATCCGGCTTCGCATCGCGTCCAGGCAATCCCGATAGCTGGGTCAGAGCCGCCGATGCGCCGGCAACCGGCAAGACGTCGACGGAGGCGTTCACCGCCCGTCTGACCATCGACATCACTCCCGAACTGCGCGGGCGCATCAAGGTTGCCGCTTTCCGGCGTGGCGTCACCGTCGCCGTGATGCTGCGCGAGCTGCTGGTCGACGAGTTTCCACCCATCGAAGGAGATCAGCCATGACCAGCAAAACCGTACGCGCTGCGCATGAACATCTGCGGCCGGACGGGCCAGCACCGTTCACCACATTGGTCGAACTAACCTTCCAGAAGAAGAAGGTCGAGCGGTGGATACGCTTCGGCCGCAAGAGCTTTGAGCAGATCATCGACCGCCGCCGCAGTCTGATCGGTTTTGCGCCCGAAAGCATCTTCGCCTTCGTCCGTTGGGCCTCCAACGATTACGGCACCATCGTCTCGCGGCTCGACATCCTGCGCGCTGTCGGGCGTGGCGAACCGTACCAGACCGTGCCCTTCGTTCGTCCTGGCGGCGAGATACTGCTGCGTATCGATGGCTGGCGAAAAGTCCAGCGGGTGCTGTCCCTAATCGATGCGGTGGACGCGCTTGGCGTCGATCCGGCCGATGTCGCGCCGGAGCATTGGCGGCACGTCCACAACCGCTTGAGTACCGGTCAGGAGCCCAATCCCTACACCCCGGAGCGCCATGCCGCATGGGTCAGCCGCCGTAGGATCGCGCCATGAGCCGCCGTCATATCCTCGCCGCATCCATGCTGGCTTTCGGCACGCTTGTCGCCACGGCGGTTGCCGATCTGCCAACCCGGCTGATCTGGAATGCGACTGCCAGCGCGCCCATCGGCTTCTACACAGTTGCTCCCGCTGATGCGCTCGAAGTGCCCGAACTGGTCGCCATCATGCCGTCTGAGCCGCTGGAGCGGTTCATGGTCGAGCGCGGCTATATCGGACGCGGCGTGCCGTTGCTGAAGCGTGTCCTCGGCCTGCCGGGACAGCGCGTCTGCCGCAACGGTGCGACCATCACCGTCGATCATGTCGAAATGGGGGACGCGCTGGAGCGCGACCGCATGGGCCGCGATCTGCCGGTCTGGCAGGGCTGCCGCATCATCAGCGACGGTGAACTCTTCCTCATGAATTGGGACATCCGGGACAGCCTCGACGGCCGTTACTTCGGACCTGTTCCCGCCAGTTCCGTCATCGGCCGGGCGCTTCCGCTGTGGACCGATGGGGAAGGTGATGGCCGCTACGAATGGCGGGCGGCCACGCATTGAACCCACGCCAAACCTCAACGACAGGAGATTTTTCATGCCACAGATCGGATTGTTCACGCGCGATGAAACGGGCTTTTCAGGGCGCGTTCACACGCTCACGCTCTTCCGTGAGCTTACCATCCTACCAGCCGAGCATTCAGACGCCGAAAACGCGCCGGACTACCGTGTCCATCACGGTGCGGATGACGGTCCCGAGGTCGGCGCTGCATGGAAACGCACCGGCGAAAAGGCTGGTGAATATCTCTCGGTGCTGCTCGACGATCCCGCCTTGCCGCAGCCGATCCGCGCCAATCTGTTCCGCGACGACGATGCAGGCTCGTCATGGTCGCTACACTGGAGCCGCCTGCGGCCCCGCGAAGACCGGGACTGAGATCATGCGATCCCGCGCCCTTCTTCTCTTCACGGCCCTTCTGTCGGCTGGCAGCGGATTGACGCCAGCGCTTGCGCAGGTCACGCAGCAACCCGCGCCTGTCACTGCGCATCCCCATGCTGCTTTCATTGCCGAGGCGTCACAGCGTTTCGGCATTCCAGAGCACTGGATTCGGGCCGTGCTGCGTGTGGAAAGCGCGGGCGATGTGCGCGCCATCTCATCGGCGGGTGCAATGGGACTGATGCAGGTCATGCCCGATACCTGGGCGGGCCTGCGCAGCCGCCATGGCCTCGGACGCGATCCTTACGATCCGCGCGACAACATCCTCGCAGGTACGGCGTATCTGCGCGAGATGTGGGACCGGTATGGCAATGTCGCGGCCATGCTTGCCGCCTACAATGCCGGTCCCGGTCGCTATGATGAGCATCTGGCGACAGGTCGCACTTTGCCCGCAGAAACACGCGCCTATGTCGCCACGCTCGCACCTGTTCTTGGGCTTGCGACTGCGCCTGATGTGCCGACGATCGTGCCGCCGCCACCGCCAGATTGGCGCGAAGCGCCGCTTTTCGTGGGGCAATCCAGCGGCAATTCGGTTGCAGCCAATCAGCCGTCGAACGACGTCCGCGCAACCGTTCCTATGCGCATTTCCGTCGATCAGGAGCCGCAGGACGGCGGCATATTCGCGGCCCGTGCGAGCAATGGAGATGCGCCATGAGCATGGCGTCGCCACGCGCTTTCGGTCCGCTTCCGGTGTGCAGTCAGGCAAGTGATCGCCTGGCTGTATTCCCGGCAGGAAGGGCAAAAAGGGCAGGGAAGGCGGAGGGCAAGATAAAGGAAACCGGCACTACGCTGGCCGGATTTCTGAAATTGTTGTTGTCTGCACACTGGTTAGGGGAGCCGCTACCGGCACCCTGTTTTTGGACGGCGCGAGCCGCGATTTCGCGCAAAGTCTTGGCTTTGCTGGGTTTCGACCGGCACCATGGCCGCCGAACGCCCGATTTCCCCCGATTTTGGCCGGAGGCGCGTCCATGAGCGCCGACGACGAGAACCGCTTCCGGCCGAAGCCCGGCCGCATCCGCGCCGATGCCCCCAAGCTCGGCAAGGCCAAGAGCTTTCTGACGCAGGCGAAGAAGCTCGCGCGCCAGCACAGCAACAGCCCGTCGCGGTCATCCGCATCATCCTCGCCACGCTCCAGATCGTCAGCCGCCACCAAGGGCGGCAAGGCATCGCGGGCGAGCAGCGGGCCGGGCCTGAAGCGTGGACGCGGCGCGTCCTTCGTCCGCTCGCGCACCTTGTCGGGTGGATGGAAGCACAGCACGCCGGGAGTGCGCCGTGTCGTCGTGAAAACCCGCTACGTTCAGCAGGCAGGAAAGAACGGCAAGGCGGCGGCCCATCTGCGCTATATCCAGCGCGACGGAACCTCGCGCGATGGCGAGCGCGGCCAGCTCTATTCCGCCAACGAGGACCGCGCCGATGGCGACGCCTTCCTCGACCGCGGCAAGGACGATCGCCACCAGTTCCGGTTCATCGTCTCGCCGGAAGACGGCGCGGACCTGACCGACCTGACAGCACACACCCGCGACCTCATGCGCCATATCGAAATCGACCTCGGCACCAACCTCGATTGGGTCGCCGTCAATCACTACAACACCGGCCATCCCCATGTTCATGTCATCGTCCGAGGCAAGGACGACCTGGGCGAGAATCTTGTCATCAACGGCGACTATCTCGCCAATGGGATTCGCGAGCGGGCCAGCGAGTTGACCACGCTGGAGCTTGGCCCCGTCACCGAGATCGAGCAGACCTGCAAGCTGTCCGCCGAGGTAGATCAGGACCGCTTCACTCGCATCGACAGGGCGATGACCGAGGAAGCCGACGAACGCTTCATCGACCTGCGCCATGAACCCGACAATCCACGTCGCCAGTTCGACCGGACGCTGCGCCTGCGTCGTCTGGGCAAGCTGGAGCAGATGGGCCTCGCCACAGAACACGCGCCTGGCGTCTGGGAATTGAGCGAGCGGATGGAGCCGACCTTGCGCGAGCTGGGCGAGCGTGGCGACATCATCCGCAACATGCACAAGGCGCTGAAGGCCGATGGGCTAGAGCGCGATCCGATGACCTTCCAGCTTCATGATGCCGCGCCCGACGCACCCATCGTCGGCCGCGTCGTGGACAAGTATCTCACCGATGAGATGGGCGAAAACCTGACCCTTGTGGTGGACGGCATCGACGGCCGGACGCATCGCGTTCCGGGCATCGACCCGGCCCGCGTCGAGGATGCCCGGATCGGCAGCGTCATCGAGATCGGCCCGGCCGACACGGCGCAGCGGCCGTCCGACCGCGCCATTGCCGCCGTCGCCGAGAATGGGATTTATCGGCCGAGCCGTCATCTGGAGCAAGCGAAGTTCGAGGGCCGCGTTCCAGGCGGCGATTATGAGGGCTTTGTCGATGCCCATGTCCGTCGATTGGAGGCGTTTCGCCGCGCCGGGATCGTCGAGCGGATCGACGCCGATCAATGGCGCATCCCCGAGGATTTCGAGAGCCGCGCCGCCGCCTATGATGCAGGCCGGAACCGGCAGGCCAGCATCCGTGTCATTTCGACCTTCAATCTGGAAAGCCAGATCGGTTCGGATGGCGCGACCTGGCTCGACCGGAGGCTGGTGACGCCTGACGCATCGGATCTCGCTCCGGCCGGTTTCGGTCAGCAGGTGCGCGACGCCATGGACCAGCGGCGCGAGCACCATATCGAACAGGGTGACGCCACCCGAGCGCGTGATGGTCGCATCTTCTACCGGCGTAGCCTTATTGCCACGCTGCGCGAGCGCGAAGTCGCCCGTGTCGGCGCGGAGATGGCCGAGAGCAAGGCGCTGCCATTTCGGGCGGCGGCGGATGGCGAGAAGATCGGCGGCAAGTTCACCGGCACCGTCCAACTATCCAGCGGCAAATTCGCGGTGGTCGAACAGAGCCACGAGTTTACCCTTGTCCCATGGCGCCCGGTGATCGACCGCCAGCTCGGCCGCGAGGTCGCGGGCATCGTGCAGGGCGGATCGGTTTCGTGGCAGCTTGGCAAACAGCGGGGGCTATCGCTGTAGGAATCGGCGCTCCAAAGCTTGGTCGTCCTTCCAAATATGCCTGCCAATTTGCAACCAATGCCTTCCAATTGGCCTGCTCGTTGGTGCTGAAGTGGATGGGAACAACCGGCCATATTTATGCAATTGCTGACCCACAAACTCAACGACGGAATAGTTCCGTCAGATTCTGGATGGTGTCTTCGTGGAACTCAGCAATTGGAAAGGTGCTCCAAAACCGGAGCGTAGAATACTGGAGGGGGCCTACACACGGCTGGAGCCGCTCAGCGTGGATCTACACGCGCAGTCTTTGTTCGAGGCTGCATCTGCCTCGGGCGCTGAAGATCGGTTCAGGTATCTTTTTGACAAAACTCCCAACGACTTTGCTGAAATTCAGTCCTGGGCCGAGAAAGCGGAGGCCAGCATAGACCCTCTATTCTTTGCCGTCATCGACAAGGCGACCGGCAGAGCCGAAGGCCGTCAGGCTTTGATGCGCGTGGATACCGTCCACGGGGTGATCGAGATCGGCAACATCATGTGGGGACCGGCGATCACCCGGACGCGGATAGCTACGGAGGCGCTGTTTCTGTTCGCGGACTATGCCTTTGGCCTGGGATACCGCCGCTTCGAATGGAAGTGCGACAACGCCAATCTTCCCTCTAAACGCGCAGCAGAGCGCTTTGGCTTCAGCTTCGAGGGCATTTTCCGGCAGCACATGGTCGTCAAGGGCTTGAACCGCGACACCGCCTGGTTCTCGATCATTGATAGCGATTGGCCGCGCCTGCGCGCCGGTTACGAACGCTGGTTGAAGGCCGACAACTTTGACAGCTCAGGGCAGCAACTGAGTAAGCTGGCGTTCGATCAGTGAGCGTTACCAGTGCGCCCCATGGGCAAACCTCGGAGCCATTCGCGGCCAGAGCTGCTTTGCTTCTGGTCGCGTTCCTCTGGGGCGTAAATTACATTGCGACCAACTTTGGCCTGCGTGCATTTTCGCCTTGGACTTTCCGCACTCTATCCTTCGTAGCCGGCGCAGGGCTGCTAGCTATGCTTGCGCCCATGATTGGCGCGAGCTTGCGCGTGCGCAAGGTCAGCGATCGTGTGCATCTCATCGTGTCCGGGCTGTTTGCCTGTGGGGGCTTTGGTGCTCTCTCGGCCATAGCCATCCTTTACACCTCGACCGGGCGTGCCGCCATTTGTGCCTACACCATGCCGATATGGGTGGCGCTCGCCGCCCGCGTGTTCCTCAAAGAATCTCTGACGACCGCCCGCATGATCTCCCTGGCGCTTTGTGCGGGCGGGTTGCTCGTGCTGCTTTGGCCATTGGTCCAGGCCGGTGTTTCGCTCGGCGCGCTCGCCGCGATCGGATCGGCAATCTGTTGGGCAATCGGCATTGTCTATCTGAAGTGGGCGCGCGTTCCCGCACACCCGCTTGCGGTCGCGATCTATCAGCTTCTCGCTGGCGCTCTGGTTTCCATCATCGGGATGATGTTCACCGGCCTTGGTGTCGATGGCCCTGTCGGTGTGCTGCCCTGGTTCGGGCTGCTCTATGGAGTCGTGGCCGGAACCGCCGTCGCCTATCCACTCTGGTTCAAGGTGCTCGACCGGCTCCCGGCAGGCACCGCAGGTCTTGGAACGCTTCTCGTTCCGGTTTTCGGCGTGATCGCTTCGGCAATCGTTCTCGGTGAGCGTCCAACGCCGGCCGACCTCATCGGCTTTGCTCTGATCCTGATCGCCGCCGTGATCGCCTTGAGAGCGCCCGCCCAGCCCATGCAGACATAAGGAGGAAACACCATGTCGGACCAGCAACAGAAATACGAGCGCTTCAGGGCCTTGCATGAACGCGAAGAGGCCTTTGTCATTCCGAACCCCTGGGACGCTGGCTCGACACGGCTCCTGACCAGCCTCGGCTTCGAAGCGCTGGCCACCACGAGCGCGGGATATGCGTTCTCCAAGGGGCGGCGCGACTCGCTGACTGGCCTCGGCCGGGATGAGATACTGGCGAACGCCGCCGAAATCGTTGGCGCTACCCATCTGCCGGTCTCGGCTGATCTGGGCGACGGGTTCGGCGCAGACGCCGACACCTGCGCGGCCACCGTCCGCATGGCATTTCTGGCCGGACTGGTCGGCGGCTCGATCGAGGATGCGACCGGCAATTCCGATCAGCCGATCTATGAGTTCGCCCATGCTGTTGATCGTGTTCGGGCGGCCGCCGAGGCCGCGCGCAGTCTGCCCTTCGTGCTGACGGCAAGAGCCGAAAACCACCTTTATGGCCGCGACAGCCTGGACGACACGATCCAGCGGCTACAGGCGTTTTCCGAGGCTGGCGCGGACGTGCTCTACGCCCCGGGTCTGCCAGACATCGACGCGATCAGGACCGTTTGCCGCGCGGTCGACAAGCCGGTGAATGTGGTCATGGGTCTCAAGGGGCCGGTCTATTCCGTGGCCGAGCTTCAGGATGCGGGTGTTCGCCGTATCAGCGTGGGTGGCTCGATGGCGCGCGCCGCCTTCGGCGGACTAATGCGGGCTGCCGAAGAGGTGCGGAAGTCTGGCACTTTCACCTACGCGGCCGATGCGCTTCCCGGTGCGGTCATTTCCAAATTCATGACCGACGATGCAACGACTGATCGCGAGAAACGGTAAGGGGCCAGAGACTATGACGACCACCAATGCGATGAAGACGACAGACATCAATATTCGGCTTGTCTTGCCCGAAGATGCGGCCGCCTGGCGCCCGCTCTATCGCGGTTACGCGACGTTCTACAAACGCGACATCACCGACGCCATTCTGGATCAGACCTGGGCATGGTTGCATGATCCCGCGCACCCGTTGGAAGGGCTGGTCGCTGTCGCCCCTGACGGCAAGCTTGTCGGCCTTGCGCATTACCGGCCACAACCTAAACCGTTGCAGGGCAACGACGCGGGGTTTCTGGACGATCTGTTCGTTGACCCCGATCAGCGCGGTTGCGGTGTTGGACGCCAGCTCATCGAGCATCTGGCCACGATCGCCCGCGAGCGCGGCTGGCCATCGATCCGCTGGATCACAGCGACCGACAACGCGACGGCACGGCGACTTTATGATGACGTCGCCGAAGCGACCCATTGGGTCACATATGAACTGAAGCCGTGAGGAGGCACCATGCTTGAACTGCGCCCGAACTGCGAATGCTGCGACCGCGACCTACCGCCAGAGAGCGAAGATGCCCGCATCTGCACTTTTGAATGCACCTACTGCGCGACGTGCGCCGAGTCGTTTCCCGGTGGAAATTGCCTCAACTGCGGCGGCAATCTCGTCCCACGTCCGATCCGACCGTCGGCGTTGCTCCTGAAACATCCGGCGTCGACTAACCGCGTCTTGAACGCAAAATGCCGCGAAGAGAAACAAGAGGGGCCTCCGAGATGAGCGAGACGATCAGCGTCCGAGATATGCGGCCTTCCGACGAAGCTGATTGGCGCGGTCTTTGGGACGGTTATAACAGCTTTTATGAAACAAGCGTTGCCCCCGAGATTACGTCTCGAACCTGGCAACGCACGCTCGATCCCGCTTCACCTCTCCTCGGTCGCATTGCCCTGATTGGTGACACCCCTGTAGGGTTTAGCCTCAGCGTTCTGCATGAAGGAACATGGGTAGCCGGCCCGATCTGCTATCTTGAAGACCTCTTTGTCGATCCGGCAAGCCGTGGCCAAGGCATCGGCAGGACGTTGATACGGGATCTGGTCGATCGCGGCACGGCGCAGGGCTGGTCAACCCTGTATTGGCATACGCGGGAGAATAATCCCGCCCGACGCCTCTACGACGAATTCGTCGAAGCCGACGATTTCGTTCGCTATCGGATGCGGCTCCAGCACTAACTGCCCAATCGAAGCCATTCAAAAGCATAGGTTGCGGCGCCACCCACAAGAAGGACGTTACTTTGAAGCAACGACTGAACGTATCCCAGATCACACCGGACCTTTATGCTGCCGTGCTCGCGCTCGACACGAAGGTCAAACAATCCGGCATCGACCTTGATCTGCTCCACCTCATCAAGCTGAGGGCATCGCAGATCAACGGATGTGCCTATTGCGTCGATATGCACGTCAAGGAATCGCTTGCCGATGGGATACCGGCCCAAAAGCTGCATCTCGTTTCCGTCTGGCGTGAATCTCCGCTGTTCGACGATCGCGAGCGCGCCGTGCTGGAATGGACCGAAAGTCTGACGCTGATCGCGCAAACCGGCGCATCTGACAGCGCCTATGAAGCCCTGCGCGCGCACTTCTCCGAGGAACAGATCGCACAGCTCATCGTCGCGATCGGCACCATCAACATTTGGAACCGGATAGCTGTCAGTTCGCGGCTCGTTCACCGCTAAGACGAAAACACCTCACCGCACTCTCGCCCTGATGGTATCTGCCGGTTCGCCGGGCGCGCTTCCGAAGGCAGCCAGCATCCATTGACGGAACCGGGTAATCCTCAAGGCGCGGCGCTACGAGGGCCGATAGACAAGCCAATAGGCTTCGCCTTCCTGCGAGACGCCAGCAAATGGCGCGACAAGCCGGCCATCTGCACATCACCACCCAAAATAACCATCGGGAGAACGCACATGACCTATGCATTCAAGTCGGTCGCGACGCCAGTGGGCCGGCTCAAACTAGCCGCCACGGACGCTGCACTAGCCGCGATCCTTTGGGAAAACGACGATCCGAAGCGTGTGCGTCTGGCGTCCCTCGTCGAAGACGCCTTCCACCCCGTCCTTTTAGAAACCGAGCGCCAGCTCGCCGAGTATTTCGCAGGCGCGCGGAAAACGTTCGATCTGCCGCTCGAATTCTCGGGCACGTCCTTTCAAAAGCAGGTATGGTCCGAACTCCTGAAGATCCCATTCGGGCAAACCCGGACCTATAGCGAGATCGCTGTTGCTATTGGCAGGCCGAGTGCCTGTCGCGCTGTCGGCGCCGCGAACGGAAAAAACCCGATCTCGATCGTAGCTCCTTGCCATCGCGTCATCGGCAAAGGCGGCTCGCTCACCGGCTTCGCGGGCGGACTCGCAGCCAAGGAATACCTCCTCGGCATCGAGAAGATCTGATTGGGCGCGAACAACTGCGACCAGAAGAAGGGGACTCTTTTGGAACCCGATAGCGGTTCTATCACAACGTCGCTCACCCAATACCGTTCGACTCATAGGCCCCGTAGCTCTTTGACGCCGCTTGCACGCACGTCGAGCGAGATGAGAGCAGCGTTGTTGCGAACACGCCCGCAGCACGGCGGCATGTCGTCACTTTTCTGCGTCAACTGGCTAAGGGCTTTCCGGGACCAGCCCGGGCCAATAGTGCCCGTCCGGAGTGGGGCGGGCGCCAAAGATGGCTTGCCCGACCCGCACGACGTCCGCGCCTTCCTCGATGGCGATCTCAAAGTCACCGGACATGCCCATGGACAGCCGCGATAGGCCACCATGAACTGAGACGGCTCGGTCCCTCAAGCTGCGCAACAACTGGAAACAGGTTCGCACCCGTTCAGCCTCGCCGCTCAGAATGGCAAGTGTCATCAGCCCTTGCGGCTTCAGCCGGGGATAATCCGGCAACCGCTCGACGAATGCCATCAGCTCATCCGGGTGCAATCCATATTTGCTTGCCTCTCCCGAGGTGTTCACCTGAACGAAGACGTCGAGATCGCGGCCCTCGGCATCCAGGCGGCGATTCAGTTCCTCTGCCAGACGGATGCTGTCGAGTGCATGGAACTCCGAAGCGAAGCGAACCAGATATTTCACCTTGTTGGTCTGGAGATGACCGATGATGCTCCAGCGGATGTTCAGATCAGCAAGGAGCGCCTGTTTGTCTCTGGCCTCCTGCAACTTGTTTTCTCCAAAGTCGCTGATGCCCGCCGCATATGCGAGGCGCAGGATATGGGCGGGAACCGTCTTGGTGACGGGCAGCAGGCGAACATCCTCCGGCTTGCGTCCGCGGCGAAAGCTCGCGGCCTCTATACGCGCCTTGACCGCCTGAAGGTTGGCGGCGAAGGCGCTGGAGGGATCGCCACCGAAGCGGGCGATGTCCTCCATGGAAAGTTCAACACCGTGCTGCGTCATTTTAAACGTCGTCCCCGCACCGTCATCGTCAGTAGGGGAGCGGGAAGCGCGCGACCAATTCATGCACCTGTCCGCTGATACGCGCGCGGTCGGCATCGAGCGTATCGGCGCGGACCGATTGCAACGTGTCAAGCATGAGGGTTCCGATCGTCCGGTATTCGTCGGGTCCGAAGCCGCGCGAGGTTCCCGCCGCGCTGCCGACACGGACGCCGGACGTCACCATCGGCTTTTCGGGGTCGTTTGGAATGGCGTTCTTGTTGAGCGTGATGCCGACCGATTCCAGCGCCTTTTCGGCAATATTGCCCGTGACGCCAAGCGGCCGAAGATCAACGACGGCGAGATGGCAGTCTGTCCCGCCCGAGGTAATCGCCAAACCGCCATCGGAAAGAGTCTGGGCGAGTATCTGACAATTCTCGACCACGCGGCGCGCATAGATCTTGAAGTCGGGTTGCAGCGCTTCGCCGAAAGCAACGGCCTTGGCGGCGATGATGTGCATGAGCGGGCCGCCCTGTAGGCCGGGGAATGTCGCCGAATTGATCTTCTTCGCAATCTCGGCATCATTGGTCAGGACGAAGCCGCCGCGTGGCCCACGCAAGGTCTTGTGGGTCGTCGAAGTCACAACATGAGCGAACGGGAATGGCGAGGGATACGCGTCGCCTGCCACCAGCCCGGCAAAATGCGCCATATCGACCATCAGGATTGCACCCACCTCATCGGCGATTTGCCGGAAGCGTGCGAAATCAAGCGTGCGCGGATAGGCTGATCCGCCGGCGATCAAAAGCTTCGGACGGTGCGTGCGCGCAGCCTCGGCCACCTCATCCATGTCGATGACATGGCTGTCCGGGCCGACCCCGTAGCTGACGGCGTTGAACCAGCGGCCTGATATGTTCACGGATGCCCCATGGGTGAGATGCCCGCCGGCCTTCAGGTCGAGGCCGAGAATCGTGTCTCCGGGTGAAAGCAGCGCGAGGAACACCGCCTGATTGGCCTGGCTGCCGGAATGGGGTTGCACGTTGGCAAAGTCGCAGCCGAAAAGCTGCTTCACGCGCTCGATGGCGAGGTCTTCAACCACATCCACATTCGCGCAGCCCCCATAATAGCGGCGATGCGGATAGCCTTCAGCATATTTGTTGGTGAGGATCGAGCCTTGCGCCTCCAGAACAGAAGGGCTGACGAAATTCTCGGAAGCGATCAATTCGATGGAATTGAGTTGGCGGTGCCGCTCGTCGGCAATCGCCGCAAATACCGCACTATCGGCGCTTGTGAGGCTTTCTTTTCGGATGCCACCGGCGCTGTTGGACTGACTTAGGTGCTGCACGGCCATTGCTTCCATCCCTGATCTCCTTGTCGCTAGGGCGCGTTTGTGCGCTGCCGCATCGACGCGACGCGGCGGGCTGTCAGCGCAGCCCTATCAGATCAGTGGTATGTTGCGCCCATCCATTTCCTGCATATGGTGCAGGCCAATTGTGTTTGGCGATTCTTGGAGGGAGCGGGTCTAGCTCGCCTAGTTGCGGATGGTCGAACGCAACACGTCAGCCAGCTTCTTCACGGCCATCTCCAGTTCCTCGGGGGTGTAGGCGGCAAACCCCATCAAAAATCCGGCCTTGGCATTTTCGGACGCGTGCAGACCCGACAGGCCGAACAGTTCGATCCCGACGCGACGGCCCGCATCAATCGCCGCACGTTCTGATAAGTCGCATGTCAGAATGCAGGGCATCTGCAAGCCGCCCATGGGGACGCGGGCCTCGACAAATTCAGAAAGGTGCTGCTCAACGAGGTTCGTCAATGCTTCAAGGCGTTCGGCATAGATGCCTCGCATAGTGCGGACATGCGCCCCGAAATGTCCGCCATCCATGAAGCGCGCCAAGGTCAATTGCGGAATTAGAGCAGTATGACCGTCGAGCAATGTGCGCGCCACGGTCATGGGTTTGACCAGTTGCGGCGGAAGCACGACGTAACCGATCCGCAAGCTCGGGAAGAGCGACTTGGTGAAAGTGCCGATATAGATTGTCCGGTCGTGAGGATCGAGGCCCTGAACGCACGCCGTTGGCTTGCCGTTGTAATGAAACTCGCTGTCGTAATCGTCTTCGAGAAGCCAGGCCTGATGCCGTGCGGCCCATTCGATCAGCGCCAGGCGGCGATCGAGCGCCAGCTTCGCCCCGGTCGGGAACTGATGGGAAGGCGTGAGGGAAACAGCCTTTGCCCCGCGCGGATCATCCATGATCTGCTCTACAACGATTCCCTGCCGGTCCACCCGCACAGGCACGCATTCCAGGCCTGCAGCATCAAAAGCCTTTCGCGCCCCATGATAGGCTGGGTCTTCAATAAATATCCGGTCGCCAGGATCGAGCAACATGCTGGCGCAAAGCATCATGGCTTGTTGCGAACTGGTCAGCACCAGCACGCGATCCGCCGTCGCGCGAGCGCCACGTTCAAGATTCACATAGTCCGCTATAGCCCGCCTGAGTGGTTCGGCCCCCTGGGGATCGCCATGAAGCAGCGCCTTGGTTCCATAGTCTTTCAAGACCTGCCGCTCCAACCGCTCCCACAGCTGGATTGGAAATGTGCGTGTCTCGGGTATGCCGTGCGTGAACGCTCTCGGGGTCAACATGGAGCGCACGCCACCGCCGTTGAACATCGCTGCCCCGCGTTTGCTCAGGTTCGGAGCCTGATTACGCAACAAGGCATCGCGTCTCGATCGTCGCTGTCCGGGAGCGAACTCGGTCATCTCAGCGACAAAGCTGCCGCTGCCGACACGTCGCTCGATAAACCCCTCAGCGTGAAGCTGAGTGTAGGCAGATTCAATCGTGTCCCGCGACACGCCCAGAGATGCTGCAAGCGCTCGCGAGGCGGGAAGCGGTTTACCGGCGCCGAGTGCGCCATCCAGAATCAACTGTCTGATCGCACGCTGTATCCGCGCATGAAGCGGCATAGCTGCATGGGAGGGATGCGCCAGCCACGCCTTCACGGATTCCAGTTGGGAGTGCTTAAACAATTGGTCTGATTCCATCCTGAGAAGTGGCGGGTGTTGTCAGTCCATTATACTGGTAGAACAATGGTCTGCAACGAATCGTCACCGTCTTGGAAAAATATTGAAGTGTCGCTTGAAGTAATCCTTGCTCTGCTGGCCGGCGCGGCGGCAGGCGGTTTCATCAACGGGCTGGCCGGCTTTGGCACAGCACTGCTCTCCCTCGGCATCTGGCTTCAGGTTATGCCGCCGTGGCAGGCGGTTTCCATCGCTGCTGCAATGTCTGTGGTTAGCGGCGTCCAAAGCATATGGTTCACCCGTAGGGAACTCCGGGGGAACGGGAGACTCTCTCGATTTCTACTACCTGCGATCCTCGGGCTGCCGATCGGCCTGGCGGTTCTCAGTTTTATAAGCGCAGCCGTGCTGAAGCTCGTGATCGCAGGCTTCATGCTCCTGTATGGCGCATTTTTTGTCCTCCGCCGATCATTGCCTCAAATCCAGCGTCCCCTGCCTGTTGCGGACTCGCTCGTCGGATTTCTCGGAGGCATCCTTGGAGGCGCTGCCTCTCTTTCTGGAGCGCTGCCGACGATGTGGTGCGCGTTGCAACCCTGGAGCAAGGGCGAAACCAGCGCGGTTCTTCGACCCTACAACGTCGTGATCCTTGGCATCGCCACCGTCCTTTTTGCCTGGCAGGGATACTATTCGAGCGACACGCTTATAATGATAGCCGTTGCGCTTCCGGCAACTCTCATCGCATCACAGATCGGCATTGCCGTTTTCCGTCGGCTAACTGACCATCAATTTCGTTGGCTCCTCATTTGGCTGATGTTCGCTTCCGGTGCTCTGCTGACATTGCGCGAACTCACCTGATCTCTAACTCACCGTCTTCTGACCGGCATCTTCTCAGCGTCATGCGCTAAGGGCGAATAGACGCCTCCCGACCCGCGCCGGTCGCAGGGCGATGACCATCCCCGACCATCCAGTCCGCTCAGCCTGCCAAGCGACCCGCAACTCAACAGATATCGGATGAATGCCGCCAATAAGAATGGCCTGCATCACTTGAGATAAATGGCAGGGCGCATCCTGCCATTGATGGGGTAGAGGTGAGGCTGTTCTTTGCCTCAGCGCCCGATCTCAAGAAAGTCGCCCGAAACATGCAGTCGAGTTCATCATCGTCCCCCATTCAACTGAAAGACCTTACACACCCCATAGTCGCGGGCCTGATTTCCGTCATCGTCAACTATGGCGGCACGTTTATTCTGGTCTTCCAAGCGGCGCGCGTTGCTGGTCTCAGTCCTGAACTCACCGCCTCGTGGGTCTGGTCCGTCTCAATCGGTGTCGGCCTGACGGGCATCATCCTGAGCTGGCGATACCGAGAACCGATCATCACCGCCTGGTCGACACCGGCAGCCGCGTTTCTGGTCACAGCCCTTGCGACGACATCCTACCCCGAAGCGATAGGGGCTTACATCATTTCAGCGGCCGCCTTCGTGGCCTTGGGTCTCTCAGGCTATTTCGAGAAAGTCATCCGACTTATTCCTCCCGGCATCGCTTCCGGGCTTCTTGCAGGCATTCTCCTGCAATTTGGCATCGGAGCCTTCGGCGGCGCGAGTGTCGATCCGGTTCTGGTCGGCCTGCTGATCGTGACCTATGTGCTGCTCAAGCGCTTTACAGCGCGCTACGCTGTCGTGGGCATTTTGCTGATCGGTCTTGTCTTCCTGCTGGTGCAGGATCGTGTCGATCTGACCGGGCTGCAACTCAAATTCGCTGCGCCCGTGTTCACGATGCCCGAATTCTCGCTGAACGCCCTGTTGAGTGTAGCGCTGCCGCTGTTCCTCATCACGCTCACCGGTCAATACATGCCGGGGATGCTGGTGTTGCGCAACGATGGGTTCAAGACGAGCGCCAACCCCATCGTCACCGTGACGGGTCTAGGGTCGCTGCTCATGGCGCCGTTCGGCTCGCATGCTTTCAACGTCGCAGCGATCACCGCAGCGATCGTTACGGGACGAGAAGCGCACGAAGATCCGTCCAAACGCTGGATCGGCGGGATCGCGGCAGGTGTGTTCTATGTGCTCGTCGGCATATTTGGCGTGACGCTTGCAGCCGTATTCATGGCATTCCCGGCGACCTTTATTACCACACTTGCCGGCTTGGCATTGCTCGGCACCATCGGCGGAAGTCTCGCTGGAGCCATGGCCGTTCCGGCCTCCCGCGAAGCGGCACTTATTACCTTTCTCGCATCTGCCGCGAACATCACCATGCTCGGCATAGGCGGTGCATTTTGGGGGCTTGTGATCGGCCTGTTCTCATATGCCGTTCTGAATGGTCGCCTGCCAAAGCGGCGCACCGAGCTTGCCCCGAGCGAGAGCGCAGCGGAGTAATGCCAATGGCGACGTCCATTATCTCGATCCAGAGCCAGGTCGTGCATGGGCACGTCGGCAATAGCGCCGCCGTTCTGCCTATGCAGGCACGAGGACTCAATGTCGCCGCAGTGCCGACGACGTTGCTATCCAACCACCCCGGCTTCGAGACGATGCGAGGACGGGTTCTGGAATCGGAACTCGTCGGAGATCTCCTACGCGGCGTAGAAGAGCGAGGCCTAATCGAGACAAGCCGATACATCGTTTCCGGCTACCTAGGTTCGCGGGCTAATGGCGAGGTCGTCGCGGCCTTCGTCAAGCGAGCCAGGCAAATCAACCCTGACATCACCTATATTTGTGACCCGGTAATGGGAGATTCTAATCTCGGCGTATTCGTCGCCGATCAAGTCATCGAATGTCTGCTAGACCATCTCGTGCCGCTCGCAGACATCCTGACCCCTAATCAATTTGAACTCGGCCTTATTGCTCGGAACTCGTCGTCGTCATGGAGCCAATTGGAACTTGGTGCGTCGCATGTCCGCGCATATCGAAACGCCAGCCTTATTGTAACGGGCTGCGCATTCACGGACACACCAAGAAATTCACTTGAGAATGTTGTTTTCGACGGGAAACAACCGGCTCGATTAATTTCCCCTCGACTGCCAATCGTGCCCGTTGGAACAGGAGACCTTTTCACGGGTCTTCTGACGGCCAACCTGGCAAATGGTCGGCCCTTGATGGAGGCTGCGAGCGACGCCGCAAAGGTTGTGCACGACGTCCTTCAAAGCACCATCGCATCGGGTGAGCACGAAATGCAGCTCGCTCAAAACATCGGCTTGCTGGCTTCCAATGTAGTTGACGTCGCATGAGGACGTTTTTCAGCAAAACGCTGGCGCTCGACCGCCACACTAGGCTTTCTTCCCTTTCTCGGCATCGTGTTTGCGCTGAAACCGCATCTCGGCAAATCCATAACGCCGAGGTCTAGGAATGCGGCGCCAGCGACGACATCGGCCAACAGACGCCCCGTTGTCAGTTTTCGGCGTGCGCATCCCGATGATCGCGCTGATCCAGACCTTGGCCGTTGCCGAGTATCTCAGCTTCCATCGCGCCGCACAGGCGCTCGGCACCAGCCAGTCGAGCGTCAGCGCCCGCATCAAGGCGCTGGAGGCAGACCTTGGCGTTGTGCTCTTCGACCGCAACACTCGCGGCGTCCGGCTGACTAGAGCCGGACACCGTTTTGTCGATCAGGTTCGCGATGCCTTAGGCATCATCGATCACGCGATCATGACAGCCGGGATGCAGGCACGCGGCGAGGACGGCGACCTTCGCATCGGGGTTCATGCTCTAACATCGGACTCCATCCTCGATCGTCTGTTCCGCCGGTTCTACGATGAGCATCCAGGTATCCGCCTGCACATAACCGAAAGCACAGCGCGCGAGGCGCAGCTCATGTTGCGTGATGGCCGGCTAGACCTCGCCTTCATGGCCTGCACTCATGAAATCCCTGACCTCCATTCCCGCGTCATCTGGCATGACCGCCTGATGGTGGCGCTATCGGTGAGGCACCCGTTGGCAGCCCAGCAAGATGTCGAATGGCGACAACTTGCAGAGGAGACATTCCTCGTCCGCCACGGCGGCACAGGCCCCCAGGTTCAGGGCCTGATCCTACTGCGCTCAGCCGGAAAATGGCTTATGCCGCCGCTGCAACGCGTCGACATCGGGCGCACGGCACTCTTGTCAATGATTGCATCCGGGCATGGCATTTCGCTTTTTGTCGAGGAAGGGACAGCAGGCAGAGCAGCGAATGTTATCTTTCTACCGATCAGCGACGAACCTGAAACTATCGCCTTTTCCGCAGTCTGGTCGCCACAAAACCGCGATCCCTCGCTGACTAAACTGCTGGCTTTAGCGTCGAAATTGAGCAGCCCACGGTCAAAACCTGATTCGCGGTAAACCATCCCGAACAGTGCCGCAATAGTGCCGCTGCAACCCATCCTATTTGCCGCCAATAGTATCCGGCGACCCTACCGCAACACTTTTACTGTTGCTGCATCCCTAATCGCCCATTCTCTGATCGGCTCCATCAATTTTTCTGATCGGAGTCACGATGCGCGGAGGTCGAATACTTTGGGGGCAAATAGCCGTCGTCTTCACCATTGTCATGATGATGACATGGGCCGCGACGCAGTGGGTGGCGTTCCGGCTCGGCTTTCAGCCCCAGCTCGGAAACCCCTGGTTCGATCTGGCCGGTTGGCCATTCTATCATCCGCCCGCCTTCTTCTGGTGGTGGTTCTCCTTCGACGCCTATGCACCCGCGATTTTCATGGAGGGTGCGGCCATCGCCACGTCGGGCGGTATCCTCGCCATTGCCGCCGCCATCCTCATGTCGATCATCCGGGCGCGCGAAGCTCGCGGCGTCGCCACTTACGGTTCTGCACGGTGGGCCGAGGACAAGGAAATCCGCAGCGCGGGACTACTCGGCCCCGACGGCGTCCTGCTCGGCCGATACTACCGGGACTATCTGCGCCACGACGGGCCGGAGCACGTCCTATGCTTCGCCCCCACGAGGTCTGGCAAGGGCGTCGGCCTTGTCGTGCCGACGCTGCTGACCTGGCCGGGAAGCTGCATAGTCCACGACATCAAGGGTGAGAACTGGACCCTGACAGCGGGCTTCCGTTCTCGGCACGGTCGCGTGCTGCTGTTCGATCCGACCAACGCCAAGTCCTCCGCCTATAATCCGTTGCTGGAGGTGCGGCAGGGCGAGTGGGAAGTCCGCGACGTGCAGAATATCGCGGACATATTGGTCGATCCCGAAGGCAGCCTCGATAAGCGCAACCATTGGGAAAAAACCAGCCACAGCCTGCTTGTCGGGGCGATCCTGCACGTCCTCTATGCCGAGAAGGACAAAACCCTGTCCGGCGTCGCCAACTTCCTGTCCGATCCTCGTCGCCCGGTTGAAGCAACCTTGCGTGCGATGATGGACACGCCGCATCTGGGCGAAGCTGGCGTTCATCCAGTCATCGCCTCGTCGGCGCGCGAACTGCTGAACAAGAGCGAGAACGAGCGGTCGGGCGTGCTGTCCACTGCCATGTCGTTTCTCGGCCTCTATCGCGATCCGGTCGTGGCGCGCGTCACAGACCGCTGCGACTGGCGGATTGCCGATCTGGTCGGCAGCCGCCGGCCGGTCACGCTCTACCTTGTCGTCCCGCCGTCCGACATCAACCGGACCAAACCGCTGATCCGGCTCATCCTCAACCAGATCGGCCGCAGGTTGACCGAGGAACTGACCCTTTCCGGCAAGCGGCATCGCCTGCTCATGATGCTGGACGAGTTTCCTGCATTGGGCAGGTTGGATTTTTTCGAGTCCGCGCTCGCCTTTATGGCTGGCTACGGCCTCAAATCCTTCCTCATCGCCCAATCGCTCAACCAGATCGAGCGCGCCTACGGGCCGAACAACAGCATCCTCGACAACTGCCATGTGCGCGTCGCCTTTGCGACCAACGACGAGCGCACCGCCAAGCGCGTGTCGGACTCGCTCGGCACCGCGACCGAAATGCGCGATTCCACCAACTATGCCGGCCATCGCCTCGCGCCCTGGCTCGGACATCTGATGGTCTCGCGGCAGGAGACTGCGCGGCCGCTGCTGACCCCCGGTGAGATCATGCAGCTTCCGCCCGCCGACGAGATCGTCATGGTGGCGGGCACGCCGCCGATCCGGGCGAAGAAGGCCCGCTATTTCGAGGACGCGCGATTGCAGGAGCGAATCCTGCCGCCACCCGAACTGCCATCCGTTCCAGCAACGAAGCCGGCAACCGACGACTGGACGAGCCGCGTCATCGTAGCGGCGGACCAGTCTGCTGCGCCCGCCGCCAGCGACGCGGAGGGCGATCCCGACAATGCGGGTATCCGCCGCGAACCGGAATTGCACGAGCATGAGGAAATCGTCCCGCCGCCGACATCGCCAGCCCAGGAGTTCGACATTCTGGACGACGAGCCGGATGTGGACGCCGCCAAGGCCCGCGCGCTGCGGTCGCGGATGCGGATGATCGCCCGGCAGGCGTCCATGAATCCTGATGATGGCATCGAGCTTTGAGGGGGAGCCAATGACGACCCGCACCCGCATGAATGTCTATTTCGACCCGGAACTGCTCAAACAGGTCGAGGCGCTGTCGCTGCGCCGGCAGGTCTCGAAGTCCGCCATCGTCGAGGCGGCCGTCGCATCCTTCCTGTCGGGCGACACGTCGGATCGGCTGGAAGCAGCCATGTCGCGCCGCCTCGACAAGATCGGCCGACAGATTGGCACGCTGGATGAAGATCTCGCCGTGCTCGGCGAGACGCTCTCTTTGTTCGTCCATCTCTGGCTAACGATGACCCCGCCGTTGCCGGACAGTGCCAAGCAATCCGCACGGATCAAGGGCAACGAGCGGTTCGAGGGCTTCATGCAGAACCTTGGCCGCAGGCTGGCGAGTGGAGACAGGTTCCTGAAGGAACTGTCGCGCGACATCGAGCTTTCCCACGAGCCCCCGGCAGGGGTGAATGAAGATGACCAGACAGACGGCATGTCCGCTTCCGGCGGTGGGCCTTAACGAAACAGACCTACAATCTCAGTTCTTCGTAAGCGCGGCGGTGCTCTCTGATGGAATGCATGTTGTCCTGGACCCAGAAGTTAAATACCTCAAGGGCACGCAAAGCTCCGATGCCCATGTCGGTCAGTTCATATTCGACACGCGGCGGCACTTCCGGGAAATAATAGCGGGTAACCAGCCCATCGCGCTCAAGGTTGCGGAGCGTAAGTGTCAGCATGCGCTGCGTGATGCCGTCCACCTCCTTTTTGATCGCTGAGAAGCGGAGCCGATGTTCCCCCGCGAGTGAAAGCCGCCAAAGGACAGGAATGGTCCACTTGTCGCTCAACAGTGCACAGACACCGTTTGCTGGAATGGGCGTGAACCCCCGGCTGTCCCCAGACCTTTGTGGGGCGTCGGCATGTATTTGTTTATCCAAGGGTATAATCCTTGTGCCTGATGCTGAAAAATGTGCCGTCTTCCGGCAGATTTATATTGGTATATATGGATAGCCCTTGTTCCATGCGAGGGTATCCAATGAACGATGACAAAAGACCCATTTTAGTTTTCGGTGCCACCGGGCGGCAGGGGGGATCGACCGCCACAGCCTTGCTGAAGGCAGGGTGGCCCGTTCGTGCGTTTGTATTGGACGCCGCCGCGCGCGTATCCTTGACGCTCCAGAATGCAGGCGCCGAGCTCTTTCAAGGCTCTTTCGAGGATAGGGATGCCATCCGCGCGGCCATGAAGGGTGCTCATGGTGTCTTCAGCGTGCTGCCGGGCGACCTCACTGCTGACGACGAAGTCCGTCATGGAGCCGCGATTGCGGATATCGCTGCCGAAACCGGTATCGAGCACTTCGTATATTCCTCAGGCGCCAGCGCCGGGGACGCGCTGACGGGCGTGCCACGCTTCGACGCCAAGCCCCGCATCGAGGCGCATGTCCGCAACCTCCCCATCACGACCACCATCATTCGCCCCATGATCTTTATGGAGATGCTGGTGCGGCCGGGTTTTGGCCTGGATCAGAGCCGGTTGGTGTCGCTGATCCGACGGGATCACGCGATCCACCTTACCGCCGTGGATGACATCGGCAAATTTGTGGCGGCCGTGTTCGCCGACAAGACCCGTTTCGGCGGCAAGACCATGAAGATTGCCAGCGACCGGGTAACCGGCCGCGAGCTTGAGACTGCCTTCACCGAAGCTGCTGGTCGTAAGATCACCTATGATCGCTTTCCCGATGATGTTCTCGCAGCAAATGCGGACCTGGCGCATATGGCAAAGAGCCTAGAAGACGGGCCGCTTTCGGAGAGGGTCGACCTCGATGTCATGCGGGAAATCAACCCGGACCTGCTCAGTCTGCGTTCCTGGCTCGCGAGCAGCGGGCGAGCAGCATTTAAGGAAGCTTTGGGGGCGACGGACCCATCGAATTGATTCCAGCCTCACCAACCTAAGAATCTGCTGCATGCGGCGGGTAGTCTGCCACGACGCCACCCGTCCTATTTACCGCCGATAGCCGCCGATGCCCGCACGCGCGTAAATACTTGTTGAATCGGCCCAATTTCAGGCTTTCTTAATCGACCCCATTGCGGGGTCCGTCTGTAGCGCCCCGCCTGAATTGGGGCCGAGATGACGACACATCACCATAAACCGGAGGCTATTGCGCGCGGCGCTCGGATGCTGCGCACAGCGCTTGGCGCATCCATTGCGCGGTTTCTCGAAGACCCGGCTGTCATCGAGGTGATGCTGAACCCCGACGGTCGCATCTGGATCGACCGGCTGTCCGAAGGGCTGGCCGATACGGGCGAAACACTATCGCCCGCCGATGGTGAACGCATCGTGAGACTGGTCGCGCATCATGTCGGTGCGGAAGTCCATGCCCGCGCCCCCCGCGTCTCCGCAGAACTGCCGGAAACCGGCGAACGGTTCGAGGGGCTTCTGCCTCCTGTCGTCGCCGCACCCGCCTTTGCCATCCGTAAACCCGCCGTGGCGGTGTTCACGCTCGACGACTATGTGGCGGCCGGAATCATGTCCGCCGATCAGGCCGTGACTCTCCGCGAAGCCGTCGCGTCCCACGCCAACATCCTTGTCGCGGGCGGCACGTCCACCGGAAAAACGACGCTCACCAACGCGCTGCTCGCCGAGGTGGCGAAGACGCAGGATCGCGTCGTCATCATCGAGGACACACGCGAACTGCAATGCGCCGCGCCCAATCTTGTGGCCATGCGGACCAAGGATGGCGTTGCCACGCTCTCCGATCTGGTGCGCTCCAGCCTTCGCTTGCGGCCCGATCGTATTCCCATCGGCGAGGTGCGCGGGTCCGAAGCCCTCGACCTGCTCAAAGCCTGGGGAACGGGACATCCCGGCGGCATCGGCACCATCCATGCCGGCTCCGGCATCGGCGCGCTGCGCCGCCTCGAACAGCTCATTCAGGAAGCCGTCATCACGGTCCCGCGCGCGCTGATCGCCGAGACCATCGACCTTGTTGCCGTCCTGTCCGGGCGCGGTTCCGCGCGCCGGCTGGCCGAACTCGCCCGCGTCGAAGGGCTGGGATCGGACGGCGACTACGCCATCACCCCCGCAACCAGCCCAAAAGGAGACCCATCATGATCCCCACACTTTCCCGCGCCTGCCGCTTCATGGCGACATCGGCGGCAGCCGCATCCATCAGCCTGATGCTGGCGCCCGCCGCACACGCATCCGGCTCGTCGATGCCCTGGGAAGCGCCCCTGCAATCCATCCTTCAGTCGATCGAGGGGCCGGTCGCCAAGATCATCGCGGTGATCGTGATTATCGCCACCGGCCTGACGCTGGCGTTCGGCGACAGTTCCGGCGGCTTCCGTCGCTTGATCCAGATCGTGTTCGGCCTCAGCATCGCGTTTGCGGCGTCGAGCTTCTTCCTGTCGTTCTTCTCGTTCGGCGGCGGGGCGCTCATCTGATGGCGGGCGGCCTCGAACAGCTCGACGCGGTGCCGGGATTCACTGTCCCGGTTCACAGGGCGCTGACCGAGCATATCCTACTCGGCGGCGCACCGCGCTCCATCGCGATCATGAATGGAACTCTGGCTGGGGCCGTGGGCCTCGGCCTCCGCCTCTGGCTGGTCGGCCTCGCCATCTGGGCCATCGGCCACTTCGCCGCCGTCTGGGCCGCGAAGCGCGATCCGCTCTTTGTCGAAGTGGGCCGCAGGCATCTGCGCATCCCCGGCCACCTGTCTGTGTGAGGGCGCGGCCATGATGAACCTTGCCGAATATCGCCGCACCGCAAGCCGCCTCGCGGATTTCCTGCCCTGGGCAGCACTTGTCGGCTCCGGCGTCGTGCTGAACAAGGACGGCAGTTTCCAGAGGACGGCGAAATTTCGCGGTCCCGACCTGGATTCTGCCGTTGCAGCCGAGCTGGTCGCAGTCGCCGGTCGGATCAACAACGCCGTGCGCCGTCTCGGATCGGGCTGGAGCATCTTCGTCGAGGCGCAACGCTCCGAAGCCGCGACCTATCCCGCGAGCCAATTTCCCGAAGCGGCCTCCGCGCTGCTCGACGCCGAGCGCAAGGCCGGTTTCGAGGAGGCAGGCGCGCATTTCGTGTCGGGTTACTTCCTGACCTTTCTCTGGCTGCCGCCCGCCGAGGACGCCGCCCGCGCGGAAACCTGGCTCTATGAGGGCCGCGAGCAATCGGGCGTGAACCCCCACGAATTACTGCGCAGTTTCATCGACCGCACCGACCGCGTGCTGGCGCTGCTCGACGGCTTCATGCCGGAATGCCGCTGGCTCGATGACGCCGGCACGCTGACCTATCTGCATTCGACCATCTCGACCAACCGCCATCGCGTTCGCGTGCCGGAGGTGCCGATGCACCTCGACGCGCTGCTCGCCGATCAGCCGCTGACTGGCGGGCTGGAGCCGCGCCTTGGCGACCAGCATCTGCGCGTCCTGACCATCATCGGTTTCCCGACCGCGACGACGCCCGGCCTGCTCGACGAAATGAACCGGCTGCCATTCCCCTATAGGTGGAGCACCCGCGCCATCCTCATGGACAAGACGGATGCGACCCGGCTGCTGACCAAGATCAGACGGCAGTGGTTCGCCAAGCGCAAGAGCATCGCTGCGATCCTGAAGGAAGTCATGACCAACGAGGCGAGTGCCTTGGTGGATACAGATGCGGCTAACAAGGCGCTCGACGCGGACATGGCGTTGCAGGAGCTTGGCGCCGATGTCGCCGGCATGGCCTATGTCACGGCCACCATCACCGTTTGGGATGCCGACCCGCGCATTGCCGACGAAAAACTGCGCCTCGCGGAAAAAATCATTCAGGGCCGTGACTTCACCGCGATGCCCGAAACCGTCAACGCCGTCGATGCCTGGCTCGGCTCGATCCCCGGACATACCTACGCGAATGTTCGCCAGCCGCCCATCTCGACGCTCAACCTTGCCCACATGATCCCGCTATCGGCCGTGTGGGCAGGGCCGGAACGGGACGAGCATTTCAGCGCGCCCCCGCTGTTCTTCGGTAAAACCGAAGGCTCGACCCCGTTCCGGTTTTCCCTTCACGTCGGCGATGTCGGCCACACCCTTGTCGTCGGCCCAACCGGCGCGGGCAAGTCCGTGCTGCTGGCCCTGATGGCCTTGCAGTTTCGCCGTTACGCCGATGCTCAGGTCTTTGCGTTCGACTTCGGCGGCTCGATCCGGGCCGCATCGCTTGCCATGGGCGGCGATTGGCATGACCTGGGCGGCGGACTGACTGACGGCGATGAGGCGTCCGTCTCGCTCCAGCCGCTCGCCCGCATTGAAGATGCCTACGAGCGCGCCTGGGCGGCCGACTGGATCGCCGCCATCCTTGGCCGCGAGGGTGTGCCCGTAACGCCCGAGACCAAGGAATATATCTGGACGGCGCTGACCTCGCTGGCGTCCGCCCCGGTTGGAGAACGCACCATCACCGGCCTGACGGTGCTGCTCCAATCCAATGATCTGAAACAGGCATTGCGGCCTTACTGCATTGGCGGGGCTTATGGCCGGCTGCTCGACGCGGAGACCGAACAACTCGGCTCAGCCGATGTGCAGGCGTTCGAGATCGAGGGACTGGTTGGAACCGGCGCGGCTCCGGCCGTGCTCGCCTATCTGTTCCATCGCATCGGCGACCGGCTCGACGGGCGGCCGACTTTGCTCATCATCGACGAGGGCTGGCTGGCGCTGGACGATGAAGGGTTCGCCAACCAACTCCGCGAATGGCTGAAGACGCTCAGGAAGAAGAATGCCAGCGTCATCTTTGCCACACAGAGCCTGTCCGACATTGATGGCAGCAACATCGCGCCGGCCATCATCGAAAGCTGCCCGACGCGGCTGCTGCTGCCGAATGAACGCGCGATCGAGCCACAGATCACCGCGATCTATCGTCGCTTCGGCCTCAATGACCGGCAGATCGAAATCCTCGCACGGGCCACGCCCAAGCGCGATTACTACTGCCAGTCGCGGCGCGGCAACCGGCTGTTCGAGCTTGGCCTGTCCGAAGTCGGTCTCGCTCTCTGCGCTGCCTCCTCCAAATCCGACCAGACCACCATCGAACGCATCGTCGCGGAACACGGCCACGACGGCTTCCTTGCCGCCTGGTTGCGCCTGCGCGGAATCGAATGGGCTGCCGACCTGATCCCCGAACTCACCAACCTCATCCCCCAGACCGAGAAGGAGTCTCAACCATGACCATTCACCGTTCCCGCTCGCGCGCAATCTTCATGGCCGTGACCATGCTGGCAGCGCCGCTCGCGCTGTCACCCGTGCTGACCACTCCGGCCCATGCGCAATTCGGCTTCGGCCGGATTGTCTATGATCCGAGCAACTACGCGCAGAATCTGCTCACCGCAGCCCGCACGCTGGAGCAGATCAACAACCAGATCACCTCGCTTCAGAACGAAGCGCAGATGCTTATCAATCAGGCGAAGAATCTGGCCAGCCTGCCGCATTCCTCGCTTCAGGCGTTGCAGCAGAACGTCCAGCGCACGCAGCAGCTCTTGAGCCAGGCCCAGAACATCGCCTTCGACGTGCAGAAGGTCGATCAGATCTTCCAGACCCAATATGGCAATGTCTCGCTGTCCGCGACCGATGGCCAGCTCGTCGCCGACGCGCGATCCCGCTGGCAGAACACGGTCGGCGGCTTGCAGGACGCCATGCGCGTGCAGGCCGGTGTCGTCGGCAATATCGATACCAACCGCACGCAGATGTCGGAGCTGGTCGGCCAGAGCCAGAACGCGACGGGCGCATTGCAGGCCACGCAGGCCGGCAATCAGCTTCTCGCCCTCCAGTCGCAGCAGCTTTCCGACCTGATCGCGCTGATGTCTGCCAATGGCCGGTCCGAGGCGCTCATCGAGGCGGAGCGTGCCACCGCCGCCGAACAGGGCCGCGTCCAGCGCGAGCGCTTCCTGACGCCGGGATCGGGCTACCAGCCCGGCAACGCGCAGATGTTCGGCAACGGCAACAACTGACCGGACAGGAGGGGCGTGACATGGACGGCAAGATGCTGGCCCGGTTGGGCGCGATCATATTCGTCGCCATCGCCATCACCGCCACGGTGATCGAGATGACCCGCAAGGACGAGCCGTCGCGCGGCAGGCCCGCGCCGGAGCTACAGCGTCCTGCCGATCCGTTGCGTCAGAGCCTGCGCGATTGTCAGCGTCTTGGCGAGGCTGCCGCGAGCGATCCCGATTGCCTCGCCACCTGGGCCGAGAACCGCGATCGGTTTCTCGGCCGGACGCCGGTGCCCGCCGCCCCGCATCAGAATGGGGGGCAGTGAACCATGGGCGGCACCGGCGTCATCGACAATTTCCTCGGCGTATTCACGTCCTACATCGACAGCGGGTTCGGCCTCCTCGGCGGCGAGGTCGGCTTCATCGCCACCACGCTGATCGTCATCGACGTGACGCTCGCCGCGCTGTTCTGGAGCTGGGGCGCCGATGACGACATCATCGCCCGCTTGGTCAAGAAAACCCTCTTCGTCGGCGCGTTCGCCTACATCATTTCCAACTGGAACAACCTGGCGAAGATCGTCTTCGAGAGCTTCGCCGGTCTCGGCCTGAAAGCCTCCGGCACCAGCTTTTCCGCCGCCGACCTGATGCGCCCCGGCAAGGTGGCGCAGACCGGCCTCGATGCGGGCCGTCCGTTGCTCGATTCCATCTCCGACCTGATGGGCTACTGGTCGTTCTTCGAGAACTTCATCCAGATCGCCTGCCTGCTGTTCGCCTGGGCGCTGGTGCTGCTTGCCTTCTTCATTCTGGCGATCCAGCTTTTCGTGACGCTGATCGAGTTCAAGCTGACCACCTTGGCGGGGTTCGTCCTGATCCCCTTCGGCCTGTTCGGCAAGACCGCCTTCATGGCCGAGCGCGTGCTCGGCAATGTCGTCTCGTCCGGCATCAAGGTGCTGGTGCTGGCCGTCATCATCGGTATCGGCTCGACGCTGTTTTCGCAGTTCACCGCGGGCTTCGGTGGTGCCACGCCGACCATTGATGATGCGATGGCGATCGTTCTTGCCGCGCTATCGCTGCTCGGCCTCGGCATCTTTGGTCCCGGCATTGCTTCCGGCCTCGTTTCGGGCGGCCCGCAGCTTGGCGCTGGCGCTGCCGTGGGAACCGGCCTCGCCGTTGGGGGAGCAGCCCTTGCCGCAGGCGGCGCGGCCGGTCTTGCCGTCAAGGGAGGTGCTGCCGCTCTGTCGGGTGGAGCCGCCGCCGTCCGGGGTGGGGCCGCTGCCGCAGGAGGCGCAGCAGCCTCCTACAGCATGGCCTCGCTCGGCCAGTCCGGTGCGGCAGGCGTAGCATCTGGCCTCGGTGGCGTTGCCCGCGCCGCCGGCTCCGCCGCCGCATCACCGCTGAAACGCGCCGCTTCCAAAGCGTCCGAAAGCGTCAAATCCAGCTTCTCCGATGGCGCCCGCGCCGCCTTTGGCGTGACGGGCGGCTCATCCACCGCAGGCACGGTCGGAGGGGCCAGCGCATCTCCCGCAGCCGCACCTTCCCCCGCTGGCAGTCCCCCGGCCTGGGCGCAGCGGATGCAGCGATCCCAGGCCGTGAACCACGGCGCCACCATGGCCGCCCACGCCGTGCGCTCCGGCGACAGCCACGGCGGCGGCTCCTCCATCAACCTTTCCGAAAGTGACCGATCATGAGCCTCTTCAAACGACCGGCAACCCATTACGGCAAATCGCCGGAACCCGAGACGCCCTATCAGAAGGCCGCGCAGGCATGGGACGAGCGCATCGGCTCGGCCCGCGTGCAGGCAAAAAACTGGCGGCTCATGGCCTTCGGCTCGCTGATCCTGTCTGCCGGCTTCGCGTCCGCCCTCGTCTGGCAGTCAGCGCGCGGGACCGTGGTGCCGTGGGTGGTGCAGGTCGATAATCTCGGACAGGCACAGACAGTTGCGCCCGCGAACGCCGACTATCGCCCGACTGACCCGCAGATTGCGTTCCATCTCGGCCGCTTCATCGAGCAGGTGCGCGCGATCCCGGCCGATGCGATCATTGTCCGTCAGAACTGGCTCAGGGCTTATGAGTGGACCACGGATCGCGGCGCGGCGGCCCTCAATGACTATGCCCGAAGCAACGACCCGTTCACCAAGGTTGGCCGGCAACAGGTCGCCGTTGAGGTGTCCAGCGTCATCCGCGCATCGAACGACAGCTTCCGCGTCGCCTGGACCGAGAGGCACTATGAGAACGGCCAGCTTTCCACGACCGAACGCTGGACCGCGATCCTGACCATCGTGATTCAGACGCCGCGCGACGCCGAGCGCCTGCGCGCTAATCCGCTCGGCATCTACGTCAACGCAATCTCATGGTCGCGGGAGATGAGCCAATGACCCCCACGACGTTCCACACAGCCGCGTTTCCGGCTTTCCGTAAACCCGCTTTCGCGGCTTTGCTGCTGTCGGCGACCATGCTCGCTGGCTGCGCCACGAACCGCACCCCGCAGTTCAGCTATGATGCCGATGTGCCGTCGCTGCCTGTCGTGCAGGCCACCGTCACCGATGACCGGCCCCGGCCTTTGCACACGCCGCCCGCATGGACCGTCGCGCGCGGCGGAACCGCTGCCGGAACGCCGGCGGGCCGTGTCGAGAACGCCAATGCTGCCGCCCGCGTCGAGCCGCGCCGCGAGGGTTACTATAACGCCATCCAGATTTATCCGTGGAGCGAAGGCGCGCTCTATCAGGTCTATGCCGCGCCGGGACAGATCACGACCATTGCGCTCGAACCCGGCGAGAGCCTGACCGGCGCGGGACCGATTGCGGCAGGCGACACCGCGCGCTGGATCATCGGCGATACGGAGAGCGGATCGGGCACGACACGCCGCGTCCATATCCTCGTCAAGCCGACGCGGCCGGACATCGCGACAAACCTTGTCGTGACGACAGACCGGCGCACCTACATGATCGAGCTGCGCGCCCGTGAGGCCCTCTACATGCCGTCCGTCGCCTGGGCCTATCCGGCACAACCGGCAGGCCAGCGCCAGACCGTTCCGGCAGCACCGATCATCCCGGCCGAGGCGGCGCGCAACTATCGCTATGGCTTGACCGGAGACAGTCCGCCGTGGCGGCCCATTTCCGTCTTCGACGATGGCCGTCGAGTCTATGTCGTCTTTCCGCGCGGCATCGTGCAGGGCGAGATGCCGCCGATCTTCGTCATCGGCTCCGATGGCGAGACCCAGATCGTCAACAGCCGCATCCACCAGAATATCCTGATCGTGGACCGCCTGTTCGGAGCAGCCGAACTGCGCCTTGGCAGCGGTGATCGTCAGCAGACGGTCAGGATCGTCCGCATCGAGCAACGGCAGGCTGCACAGCCGGCAAAGGCGACCGGAGAATCCCCGTCATGACCGAAGACACCACCCCTGTAGAAGCCGCAGCGGACACCACCGCACCAATGCGGCTGCGTGCCGAACCGCCGCGTGTCACCCGCCTGTCGCGCAAGATGCTGGCCGGTGTCGGAGCCGTCGCGCTGTTTGGGATCGGCGGGGCGCTGATCTATGCGCTTCAGACCCGTGACATGAGCGGCGGCGGCGAAGAACTTTACTCGACCGAGAACCGCCCCACGGCGGACGGACTGTCCGGCCTGCCGCGTGACTATACCGGCCCCGTCCTGGGACCGGCCTTGCCCGGCGATCTCGGCGGCCCGATCCTCGACGCGCAGAACCGGGGCCAACCCGTCACGCCGCCCGCCATGGCGACGCCCGCTCGTGATCCTGCCGAGGAGCGCCGTCTCGCCGAGGAAGAAGCTGCGCGTCTCAGCACCGTGTTCTTCCAGTCGGGGCAGCGATCAGCGACAACACCCGGCTCCAATATACCGAGCCTTGCTGACCTTGACCTTGGCGGTCAGCCCGCAACACAGGACCGACACACGGCATTTCTCAATGGCCCGGTGGACCGTCAGACCGTCGCCATGGATCGGATCATGGCGCCAGCATCGCCCTATATCCTTCAGGCAGGGGCCGTAATCCCGGCGGCCATGATTACCGGCATCCGTTCCGATCTGCCTGGCCAGATCACCGCGCAGGTCACAGAAAATGTCTATGACAGCCCGACCGGCGCGTTGCTGTTGATCCCGCAGGGGACGCGGATCATCGGCCAATATGATGCCGGTGTGCAGTTCGGGCAGCGCCGCGTGCTACTGGTCTGGAACAGCCTGATCCTCCCCAATGGCCGCTCCATCGTGCTGGAGCGCCAGCCCGGTGCTGACGCTTCCGGCTATGCCGGTCTGGAGGATGGGGTCGATTACCACTGGTGGGATCTGATGAAAGCCGCTGGCCTGTCCACGCTGCTCGGCATCGGTACGGAGCTGGCGACCGACGACGAAGATCGCCTGATCCGCGCCATCCGCGACGGGGCGCAGGACACCATCAATCAGGCCGGGCAGCAGATCGTCCAGCGCCAGTTGCAGGTCGCGCCCACGCTGACCATTCGACCGGGCTTCCCGGTGCGGGTGATTGTGACAAGGGATCTCGTACTCGAACCATACAGGAACTGACTATGACAAAGCTGAAACTTGGGCCACTCGTTGAAGACAAACTCGTGAAAGTGACGCTGGAATTGCCCGGCTCGCTCCACCGTGATCTGATTGCCTATGCCGAGGTGTTGGCTCGCGAGAGCAGCCAGCCCGCTGCCGATCCCGTCCGGCTGATCGTGCCGATGCTGGAGCGGTTTATCGCCACCGACCGCGGCTTTGCGAAGGCACGTCGTCTGGGGGGCTAGCTGGCTTCGCCGCCCCGAAGGGCAGCATTTCTGGGTGCTTCTCGAAGCGAGGTCATATACACGAATACTTTACATACGGCAGATGCGCTGTTCTGGTTACATGAGATGAGGGCTGAGGGTTTTTGGGGATAAACGTTTACGCCAACAAGACTGTGATCATCGATCACTCCCATCAGGAACTTGTGGACACTTCGCTCGAAGGAAATCCGACAGAGGGAGCGATTTATGGGCTACGGCTTCAATACGTCTTTCGCCGAAAAACCACGAAAGGACATGACCGTGATGGCAATCCGCTGGTTTACGCGCTCAAAGAGATGAACGGCTACCGTATGCAGCCAATGTACCACCAGATGCTCTACAAGCGCGCTGATGAGATCCTTGCCGCGTTCGTCGGTGATCTGGATGTCGATGCTCTCGTGGATGTCCCGTCGAGCAAGCCCCTATGCCGATTGTTTGCAAAGCGCGTCGCAGAGGTGTCGGGTTTGCCGCTCGTAGAATCGAACTTTCTGCGCAAGCGGACCGTCGGTGAGGTTCTGGACGCCATTGACGCCAGCTTTCCGCAGTTCACGAAAGATCGTGATGAAAGAGCTTTCAAGGCCGAACTCGGCCAACTGAGAAGGGCAAAACGGGACACGGATTTCCAGATGAAGGAAGTCACAAAACCGATGCGGCGCTTCTTTCAGCCGTTTACCGTAAGCGGAGAAGTGCCCGCCCTGGAAGGGCAGCGGATTGCGCTGATCGACGACCTTGTGTCGTCGGGAACATCTATTATCTCTGTGGCGGAATGTCTGCGAGAGCAGGGTGCGATCGTAGAGCGTGGGGTCTGCCTGCTGAGCGACTTGAACGCTGTGCGACCGTCATCATGATTGACATTCGAGGCCTGTTACGCTATTTCTCCACGCATCAAGACAGACCGTGCCTATGCCTCACGGTCTCAAAACATCAAGCACGGCGACGTGCAGGTCCGAGCGGCGCCCGAGGTGGCCATCCTGTAAGGGGAAAAAGCCTCACGATCAGGCATCGGCTGATCAGGTTCAGGAAGCCGTCACGCTGCGAAGCGTGGCGGCTTTTCCTTTTTGGTCCATCTTTGTCGATGAATTCCGGGCCTCCTTGAGGCTCTTTTGGCGACAGCAGGCTTGTGCGTTGCGCCCCTGTCAGAGTCGCGCTGAGCTGATTAGACAGCAATTTGGAGCGAATGTCGGTATCGGTAGTTGCGTGCCCCCGCAACCAACGATAATTGCGAAACCTCCGCTGACACCGTCGCGGAGGTTTTTGCATTTTTACCCTCATTCCGCAGCGATCGGCTGTTGCGCCCTCCCGCAACCAACGATCCCGGCGATAGCAGGTTGTCCAAAGCCTCGGCCTCCGCAAGGAAGTCGGGGTTTTTCTTGCCCGCCGCAAACCGCAGGATCGCACCGAGGTCGCCGCGCAGGACGATGGCTAGCTCGCCATTGTCGGGAACCAGCGTCACCTGATCGACCAGCGACCGAAAGGTCTCGGCAGCGCGAGTACGACCGTCTTCATCTTGCAGATGTTCGTAGAGTTGGCCGATCCGCTGGGCATAGAGACCGGCCATGTTCGGATGCATCAGGGGAGGCGGCTCGTCGGCATTGGCGAGTTTGTCCGCCAGTTCCGCCTTGCGGGCTTCCAGCCCAGTCATCTTCTCCTTCATGGAAGGGTGATACATGCCATCGGTGATCGCATTGATGATCTGGGAAATCTGCCTGCTGATCTTGTCCAGTTCCCGTTTCCAACCCTCCAGATCGGCGCCGCGCTCGATGCGCAGCCGATTCACCTCCCTGGTGAACTCGGTACAGAACTCCTTGAACAGCGCGGGATCCATCAGATGCTTGCGTAGCCCGTTGAGGATCGAGGCTTCCAGCGCGTCGCGCCGGATGTTGAGCCGGTTGTCGCAGGTGCCCTTGTTGCGCGCCGTCGCACAGCCGAGCAGATCCTTCGAGATCATCGTATAGCCGCCACCGCAGCAGCCGCATTTGACGAGGCCGGCGAAGAGATGCTTCGGGCGACGCCGGTCGTTCAGGGGATTCGGGCTGGTCTCGACCACATCGTAGGCGAGGCGGCTCTGCCGTGCCTTGACCGCATCCCAGACATCCTGGTCGATGAGCCGCAGGTCGGGAACCTCATGGACGACCCAATTGCTTTCCGGGTTCAGGCGGGATACGCGCCGACCGGTGTCGGGGTCCTTGATATAGCGCAGCCGGTTCCAGACCAGCTTGCCGATATAGAGTTCGTTGTTCAGGATGCCGGTGCCGCGCTTCGGGTTGCCGTGGATCGTTGATGGTCCCCATTCGCTGCCCTGCGGCCCCGGTACGCCTTCGCGGTTCAGCGCCATGGCGATAGTGCGCGATGATTTCCCCTCGAGATAATCGGCAAAGATGCGGCGCACGATCCCGGCCTCAGTCTCGTTGATGGTCCGGTCGCCGCGGACGGCTTCCCCACGATCATCGAACTTCTTAACCACGTCATAGCCGTAGCAGAGACCGCCGCCGGATTTGCCATCCTCGACCCGACCGCGCAGCCCACGGCGGGTCTTGTCGGCCAGATCCTTCAGGAACAGCGCGTTCATCGTGCCCTTCAACCCGACATGCAGATGGGTGATCTCGCCCTCGGACAGGGTGAACATCTTAACATCGGCATAGGTCATGCGCTTGAAGATACCGGCGATATCCTCCTGGTCGCGTGAGAGGCGGTCCATCGCTTCGGCCATGATCATGTCGAAGCGGCCGCGCAGGGAATCGGAGATCAAGGCTTGAACACCCGGCCGCAGGATCATGCTGGCGCCGGAGATGGCGTGATCGGTGTATTCCTCGACGACGGTCCAGCCTTCCTTTTCGGCACGCAGGCGACACATGCGCAGCTGATCGGTGATCGAGGCGTCACGCTGGTTGTCGGACGAGTAGCGGGCGTAGAGCGCGACCTTCATGCGGACACCTCAGTCTGGGAGGCGGCCGCCCGCCAATCGGGCCGTCTCCTGTTGGACGAAATCGCCCGCAGCCTGCCGGGCGAGTTGCCGGACGAGATCGGCGAGGCGGGGGTCGGGGTTGCGGGTGCCAGCAACGCGCGCAACGGCTTCATCGGTGGTCTCGGTGACCAGCCGAAGCTTCGATGCGGTGGTTTGTCGTTGCCGTGCCATTCCCGTGCCGATCCCTGAAGAGCCTGCACAGAGACTACGCAGCATTTCCAATGCGTTACAGAGAAGCGCCCGGCGGCGTTCGGCGGGGAATGGAGGGCTGGGTCGGGCATTGGCGTAGTCCTGAGCAGCATGGCGTCGCAAAAATACTGGCGCGACGATGTGCGAATTTGCGGCTCGCCAGGAGATTTGAACATCTGCTCGCACAGCGCGACGTTCCAGCCATGTCCTGAGGTCAGTCTAATGCGGGCAGGGGGCAGCTGCAATACTTGGCTGGGTCGACAGTTGGACCAGGTGGCCTGACCCCGAGCAAGAAGGAGAGTGTCCGCTCTTCTGTGTATGACTGATCCGGTCCATGCTTCCTGAGAGGAGCAAGGACGATGACGATTTCCAACGAGTTGCTGGACGAGCTGCTGAAGGGCTGCAAGCGGCCCGAGGATCTGCTTGGCGATAGCGGGCTGATGAAGGAGCTGAAGGTCCGGCTGATGGAGCGGATGCTCGGGGCGGAACTGACTGCGCACCTTGGCTATGAGGTCGGTGCGGAGCCTCCAGCCGAACAGACCAACCGCCGGAACGGGGTTGCGACGAAGCGGGTGAAGGGCTCGGACGGCGAGGTGCCGCTGTCGGTGCCGCGCGACCGCGACGGCAGCTTCGAGCCCGAGCTGGTCAGGAAGGGCCAGACGCGGATCGACGGGGTGGATGACAGGATCATCGGCCTTTACGCCGCCGGTTTGTCAGTGCGCGACATCCAGGCCCATCTGGAGGATCTTTACGGCCTGCGGGTCTCTCCCGACCTGATCAGCCGCGTCACAGATGCCGTTCTGGAGGAGGTCCGGGACTGGCAGCACCGGGCGCTGGACCGGATGTATCCGATCGTGATCTTCGACGCCCTGCGGGTGAAGATCCGCGATGCCGACAGCCGGATGGTCAAGAACAAGGCGGTCTACATCGCGCTCGGCGTGACCCGGGAGGGGGAGCGCGAGGTTCTCGGGCTCTGGATCGCCGACAACGAAGGTGCCAAGTTCTGGCTGTCGGTGATGAACGAACTGCGCAACCGCGGCGTCCAGGACATCCTGATCGCGGTCGTGGACGGGCTGAAGGGCTTCCCGGAAGCCATCACCGCGGCCTTCCCCGAGACCACGGTCCAGACCTGCATCGTTCACCTGATCCGGCATTCGATGAACTACTGCAGCTGGAAGGACCGCAAGGCCGTGGCCGCCGACCTGCGCCCGATCTACGAGGCCCCGACCGCCGAGGAGGCCGCCCGCCAGCTGGACGCATTTGAGGAAAACTGGGGCGGGAAATACCCGTCCATCGGACCGGCCTGGCGCCGGGCATGGGCAGAGGTCATCCCGTTCTATGCCTTCAGTGCCGCGATCCGGAAGATCATCTACACCACGAATGCTGTGGAATCGCTAAACCGGGTGCTGCGGAAAACACTGAAGACGAAGGGTTCATTCCCCACCGAGGAGGCCGCCACGAAGCTGATCTTCCTGGCCATCCGCAATTTCGAGAAGGGCGGGCGCGCGGTCAGGGAATGGGTTGCCGCCCGAAATCAGCTGGCCATAATGTTCGCCGGGCGCTTCGACGCCTGACCGTATCTGAAAACCGCATGGGCCAGATCAGATACACAGAGTTTCAGACACTCCCGCAAGAAGGGCAATTCTAGAACGGAATCTCGTTGTCCGAAGTGGTGTTTGCTGAGTCCCGGTCGGCCTCGATCCGTTCGATGAAGGAAAGCGATGCCAATACGCAATCGACGATGAACCGCGCCTCCGAAACAGCAAGGAGGTCGTTGTCATGCGCGAAAGAGCGCTTGTTGCGCGCGTCATTGAGACCTTCAAAGAGCTTATGCTGAACGCGCAGGGTCGGTAGTGCAAATTGGCTCACTACACCTTCATCTCGCACCGCTTTGCCATATGCACCGAAAATGGCGTGTAGTGGTGTCGATGGATCACACGGCATACCTCGATCCGCTAGCAGTGCACGGAACCGCTTCACGCAGTATGTGTGTATGCGATCGAGTGCCACATCAGGCTTGTTGCCGATCAGATCCCCAGCGATCGACGCTCGTAGCTTGGGCAAAGTCGTATCGCTCGAGAAGTCCTTGAACGCCTCGTCCAGATTAAGCGATGAGGAGTTCTCCAACTCGTTGGTGAACTGTTCGAGCCACATCTTGAGTCGCGTCTCCTGATCGGAATTGTCTTCCACGAAACCGTCCAGGCTACAACGATAGTCCCATAGTGCGCGAAGGACGCGAGCAACGAGGCGTGGCTCGGCGACCTCGATAAAACCCCTCAGCGTCTTGCCCTTGCTATCGCCCTCGATCTGATAACGTTCGTCAAAAATATTGAAATCGAAGAATTCTTCAAACCATTCACCCATGGTCCGGTCAGAGAAATTCAGAACGTAGCCACCACCACTGTGAAATATCTGGTCGAAGGTGATTCTGTGCTGCGGCGTCAGCCGGCGTGTTCGACCGAGTATTTCCGGTTGCTTATTGGGATCTGGAGCGGTGCTTTGCATCATTCCTCAAGATAGTCCGAGGGGTACAGGTCGCGCAACTTCGAGAGGGCACGTACCGCCGCTTGACATCTCGAACTCGACCGAAGCTGCGCTAGGTTAGGAGCGACCGGCTTGCCCCGCAACTCCGGCTTGTCGCGCTGCTCGACCGAGGCATAGAACGCATCCATATCCACATGGATGATCTTGCCGATATTCCTGTCTGGCTCGGCGGCCTCCCCGATCTGTTCTCCCGATCCCGACATGCTTCGTCGTCAACCTGTCGGAGTTGCCGGTTTTTCGATACCTTCCAGCCGATCGGCGGGCAAAGGTCGTTGCAGGGCCTTCGCCTCGCGCCAGTCGGCCGTCAGCCAGACCTCCACCTCGTCGGAATTGGTCAGGATCACTGGCATTGCCTTGGGATGGATCGGCTTCACCACTTCGTTGGCATCAGTGGTGAGGAAAGCGAAGAGTTCATGTTCGCCCGGTCTCGGCGTGCGGTTCGATCCGCGCGTCCCTTCCCATCGGGTCCAGATCCCGGCGAAGAAGAACAGGGGCTGCGCCTGGTCGAGCGCGAACCAGTAGAGTGGTTTGCGCTTCGTCACCGGATCAGGCACCTGCCCGTATTCCGAGAACGCCGTCGCCGGGACGACGCAACGGTGCTCAACCCCGAGCCACTGTTGCCAGTGCCGTATCCAGGTCTTGCGAACATTGGTGACGCCGGTGTCAGGCGCGTCCGGGGTCTTCAGATGCTCGACCGGCGTGGGCATTCCCCATGTAAGGCGAGCAAGCTCCAGCCCGCCATCGGTTTTGCGCACGACCGGCGCGGGCCGGTCGGGATAGACGTCGAGGATCGGTTCCAGATTGCCGATACTGTCGTGGGTGAGCGCCACGAAATCCCGGATCGCCTGCTGGTTGGTGGTCAGATTGTAGAGATTGCACAAACCCGCTTCTCCGATTTTGCGGCCATCATACGCCAGAAGTTCCGGCAAGGCTTCCGATCACATCTTACGAGACTCAGATTGACTCCCGCCGCGCACTAGAACAAACAAAGAACATAACGACAGGATTTGCCCTTGAGAAGATCCGGAGCCTGCCTTCCAGATGCACGAGCTCGCCATCAGTCCAGCCATTGCGGCCCTTCGTGTGCGAATCGCGCAGCTTGAAGGTGATGGCGCTCGCGCGCGGGAAGTGCTGCCCTTCGGCGTTCCGTCTCTGGACCGCAAACTGCCCGGTGGTGGGTTGGCTCTTGGCTGTCTGCATGAGGTTGCGGGCGGCGGCAACGGCGCCGTGGACGGCGCGGCGGCGGCCTGTTTCGTGGCCGGGATCGCCGCGCGGACCCAAGGCAAGGTGCTGTGGTGCGTCGCCCAGCAGGATCTGTTCGCGCCGGGCCTGGAACAGGCCGGCCTGCCGCCCGATCGCGTCATCCATGTCGAGGCCGGCGATGACAAGTCGGTCCTGGCCTGCATGGAGGAAGGCCTGCGGCACGGTGGGCTGGGCGCGGTGGTCGCCGATATTGCCCGGCTGCCGATGACCGCCTCGCGGCGGCTGCACCTGGCCGCCAAGGAAAGCGGCACCATCGGCCTCGCCCTGCGCCGCTGGCGGCGGCAGGCCGAGGCCAGCGATTTCGGCCAGCCGACGGCGGCGATGACCCGCTGGCGGATCTCGGTGCTGCCGTCCCGGCCTTTGCCCGTGCCCGGCGTCGGTCGCGCGCGCTGGCTGATCGAACTGATCCGGGCGCGGGCGGGAGAATCCCTCGATATCGAACTGGAGGCGTGCGATGGCTCGGGTCATCTCGGTCTTCCTGCCGACATGGCCGACAGACCGGCTGCGGCGGAAGGCCGGCGACACAGCGCCGCCAGTTGAGGTGCCGCTCATCATTGCAGGACGTGATCGTAACCGCCGTATCGTGACGGCGGTCGACGCGACCGCGCAGGCGCTCGGCCTGCGGGTCGGCATGCCCGTCACCAAGGCGCAGGCGCTGGTGCCGGGACTGGTGATTGAACCCGCCGACCCAAAAGCCGATGCCGAAAGCTTGGAGCGCCTCGCGCTCTGGGTGTTGCAACGGATCGCGCCGATTGTGGCGGTCGATCCGCCGGACGGGATCGTGATCGACTCTACCGGCGCGGATCATCTGCATGGCGGCGATGCGGCGATGCTCGATGCGCTGATCGGGCGGCTCACCTTGTCGGGTGTGTCTGCACGGGCCGCCATTGCCGACACCTGGGGCGCGGCCCATGCGCTGGCGCGCTATGGGTCCAATCCGGTGCTGATCGCCATGCCGGGGGCCAGCATCGACATGCTCGCGCCGCTGCCGCTGGAGGCTCTACGGCTGTCGCCCGCGATCCCGGCTGGCCTGCGCGATCTGGGGTTTTCCCGGATCGGCGATCTGATCGGCCAGCCCCGCGCGCCCCTGACGCTGCGCTTCGGGCCGGAACTGTCCCGTCGGCTGGATCAGGCCCTGGGCAACAGCGCCGAACCCATCGAGCCGCTGCGCCCCGAGGACATGATCGAGGCGCGGCGCAGCTTTGCCGAACCCATCGCCGCCGCTGAGACCATCGCCCGCTATATTGGAAAGCTGGTCGCAACGCTCTGCGAGGCGCTGGAGACCCGCGGCCTCGGCGTGCGCCGCCTCGACCTGCTCTGCCACCGGATAGACAGCCGTGTCGAGACCGTCCGCATCGGCCTCGCGCGGCCGGTGCGCGACCCTCAGCGCCTGACCCGGCTGCTCTGCGACAAGATCGAGACCATCGACCCCGGCCTCGGCATCGAGATCATGACGCTGACGGCCACGCTGGCGGAACCCATGACCGAGCGCCAGGCCGTGAGCCACCTGATCGAGGCGCCCGAGCCTGACCTGTCAGGCCTGATCGACACGCTCGCCAACCGGGTCGGCGCCCGCGCGATTTATCGCTTCGCGCCGGTGGCCAGCGATGTGCCCGAGCGATCCGTCTGCCGCATTCCGGCCCTGGCGGAAGAGACCGGCGCGGGCTGGCCCGATCACTGGCCGCGCCCCTCGCGGCTGTTGCCCCGTCCCGAGCCGATCGAGACCATGGCGCTGCTGCCCGACCATCCGCCGAACTGGATCTCGTGGCGCGGCGTGCGGCGGCGGGTGCGCCGGGCCGATGGCCCCGAGCGGGTCTTCGGGGAATGGTGGAAGCGCGATGCCGAGCTGGTCGCGGTGCGGGATTATTTCCGCATCGAGGATGACGCTGGCGAACGCTTCTGGATCTTCCGCGCCGGTGACGGCGAGGATGTCGCCACCGGATCGCATCGCTGGTTCCTGCACGGGGTTTTCGGATGAATGCGCCCCGCTATGCCGAATTGCAGGTCACCACGCAGTTTTCCTTTCTGCGCGGGGCCTCTTCGGCCGAGGAATTGTTCGCGACGGCGGCGGCGATGGGGATCGAGGCGCTGGCGGTGGTGGATCGCAATTCGCTGGCGGGCATCGTTCGCGCCCATGAGGCGGCGAAGGCAACCGGCATCCGGCTGATCGTTGGCTGCCGCCTCGATCTCGCCTGCGGCATGTCGGTGCTGGTCTATCCGACCGACCGAGCGGCCTATGCCCGGCTCTGCCGGCTGCTGACGCTTGGCAAGGGCCGGGCCGGCAAGGGCAAGTGCCACCTGGAATGGGCCGATCTCACCGCCTATGGCGAAGGGCTGATCGCGGTGCTGGTGCCGGATGATGCCGATGAATACTGCGGGTTCCGATTGCGCCGTTTGCGCGATGCCTTCGGCGACCGGGCCTATCTGGCGCTGACCCTGCGCCGCAGGCCCAACGACCAGATGCGGCTCTGGGAGCTTTCGCAACTGGCGCAGCGGATCGGCGTGCCGACCGTCGTGACCAATGACGTGCTGTTCCACGAGCCTGGCCGGAGGATGCTGCAGGATGTGGTCACTGCGATCCGCCACAACACCACCATCGACCAGCTGGGCTTTCGCCGTGAGCGTCATGCCGACCGCTATCTCAAGCCGCCCGCCGAGATGCGCCGGCTCTTCGCCCGCTGGCCCGAGGCGCTGGCCCGCACCATCGAGATCGCCGACCGTTGCCGCTTCAGCCTGGATGAGCTGCGTTATCAATATCCGGAGGAACGCGACGATCCCGCACTGACCCCGCAGGAAACACTGGTGCGGATGACCTGGCAGGGCGCGGCCAACCGCTACCCCGAGGGCGTGCCGGATGAGGTGACGGCGGCGTTGCGCCATGAGCTGACCCTGATCGGCAAGCTCGATTACGCGCCCTATTTCCTGACCGTGAACAGTATCGTCCGCTTTGCCCGGTCGCGCGGCATTCTCTGTCAGGGGCGGGGATCGGCGGCGAACAGCGCCGTCTGCTATGTTCTCGGCATCACCGCCATCGACCCCGGCCGCAACGATCTGCTGTTCGAGCGCTTCGTCTCCGAGGAACGCCGCGAACCGCCGGATATCGACGTCGATTTCGAGCACGAACGCCGTGAGGAAGTCATCCAATGGGTCTATGAGAACTATGGCCGTGACCGGGCCGCGCTGACCGCCACCGTGACCCGCTATCGCTCCAAGGGCGCGCTGCGCGATGTCGGCAAGGCCATGGGGCTGCCCGAGGATCTGATCCAGACACTCTCCGGCCAGCTCTGGGGCTGGTCCGAGACCGGTGTCAACGATCAGCAGCTTCGTGAGTTGAACCTCAACCCGGAGGATCGGCGTTTGCGCCTGACCCTTGATCTGGCCGCCCAGCTTCGCGGGGCGCCGCGGCATTTGTCGCAACATCCCGGCGGCTTTGTCCTGACCCATGACCGGCTGGACGAGTTGGTGCCGATCGAACCCGCCGCCATGGCGGATCGCCAGATCATCGAATGGGACAAGGACGACATCGACGCCTTGCGCTTCATGAAGGTGGATGTGCTGGCGCTGGGGATGCTGACCTGCATGCGCAAGGGGCTGGATCTGATCGTGGAACACAAGGGCATCGCCCTTGATCTGGCGACGATCCCGGCCGAAGATCCGCGCACCTATGCGATGATCCGCAAGGCGGACACGCTGGGAACCTTCCAGATCGAAAGCCGGGCGCAGATGTCCATGCTGCCGCGCCTGAAGCCGCGCACCTATTACGATCTGGTGGTGCAGGTCGCCATCGTCCGGCCTGGCCCGATCCAGGGCGATATGGTCCATCCCTATCTGCGCCGCCGCGAGGGGTTGGAAGAGGTCGATTATCCGACACCCGAACTGGAGAAGGTGCTGGGCAAGACCCTCGGCGTGCCGCTGTTTCAGGAACAGGCGATGCGCGTCGCCATTGAATGCGCGGGCTTCACCCCCGGTGAGGCCGATATGCTAAGGAAGAGCATGGCCACATTCAAGCACACCGGCGGCGTCTCGAAATTCCGCGCCAAGCTGATCTCGGGCATGGTTGCCAAGGGCTATGAACAGGACTTTGCCGAACGCACCTTCCGGCAGTTGGAGGGCTTCGGCTCCTACGGCTTTCCCGAAAGCCATGCGGCAAGTTTCGCGCTGATCGCCTATGCCTCGGCCTGGCTGAAATGCTGGCATCCCGATGCCTTCTGCGCCGCGCTACTGAACAGCCAGCCGATGGGATTCTATGCCCCGGCCCAGATCGTGCGCGATGCGCGCGACCATGGCGTCGAGTTGCGCCCGATCTGCGCCAATGCCTCCCGCTGGGATTGCACGCTGGAGCCGACCGGCAACGAGGCGCGCTTTGCGGTTCGGCTTGGCCTGCGCATGGTCAAGGGGCTTGCCAATGCCCATGCGGCGGCGATTGTCGCCGCCCGTGCCGATCAGCCATTTGCCTCGGTCGAGGATCTCTGGCGGCGGGCCGGGGTTCCGGTCGCCGCATTGGTCCACATTGCCGAGGCCGACGGTTTCCGCCCGCCCTTCGGCCTCGCGCGCTGCGAAGCGCTTTGGGCGATCAAGGGGTTGCGCGACGAGGAACTGCCGCTGTTTGCGGCAGCCTCGGCACGCGAGGGCCTGACGGTTTCAGAGATATCGGAGCCGTCCATCGCCCTGCGGCCGATGGCGGCTGGCGGCGAGGTGGTCGCGGATTACAGCCATACCGGCCTGTCGCTGCGCCGCCATCCGGTTGCCTTCCTGCGCGAGGCTCTGCGCAAGCGCCGCATCGTCTCCTGCGCCGAGGCGATGTGCGCGCGCGACTGCCGCTGGCTGGAGACGGCGGGGATCGTCCTCGTCCGCCAGCGGCCTGGTTCGGCCAAGGGCGTCATGTTCATCACGATCGAGGACGAGACCGGCATCACCAATCTCGTGGTCTGGCAGAAAGTGTTCGAGTGCTATCGGCGGGCCATTCTCTCATCGAGCATGATTGCCGTCAGGGGGCGCGTTCAGCGCGAGGGCGAGGTCGTGCATCTCGTTGTCCATCGGATCGTCGATCTGTCGCGGGATTTGGCCAGCGTTGGGCAACGCGACGTGGCGGCCCTCCTGCCGGATGGCAGAGGAAGCGAACTCCACCAAGAATCTCCGACGCCTGATCTGCGCGGTCAGCCACCGAAGGGGCTGCGGGCGTGCAGTATGGCTGTGCCCGACCCGCACGTCGACGCGATCAGGGTAAAGACGCGGGATTTTCGGTAATGGTCGGAACCTTTACGACACCCAGCAACCTCGCATTGACCGCAGTTGCAGAAAACGAAATCGGCTCTTTGCGGCCGCACGACCGCACAGAGGCTAACTTCTGCTTTCCTTAGCCAGATTGATCGTACGGCAACAGGGATGCTTGAAAACTTGCCTGCTACACTCAGTCGTCGACCAGCAGCAGATACATCCGCATGCGATCCACCACCGCAGGATACTCTTCCATGTTTGAGATCTCTGGCTCACGCTCGATAGTGGCGGAATAGGCCTGATGCGTCTGAACGCGGCTCAGGAAGCCACGCTTGATATCGCTAAAGGCGAGCTTGCTCGGGGTGTCGAAGCCGCGTCTGACCCCGGCTGCAAGGCAGCCAATGACAGAGACCGGCGTAGCCGTTCCGTCGGCGACGGTAGGTATCTCGCTTGCCGTGCGCGCGGCTAGACCGGCAGCGAAGGAAAGGCTGAGCGGCACTAGCTGAGAGACTAGCTCACGGGCACGCGGGCAATTCGCTTTTTCAGCGGGGTCACCGCCGAGTTGTCTTTCGATTTCGTGCAAGGGTTCGCCGCGTAGCCAGGCCAGAATGCCGGGTTCGAGGTTTCTTACGGCGTCGGCCGTCAGCGGTCCGTCCTTCTTGTTTCCGGTAGCGCCGAGAATTGTTCTACCATCACGGATCAGAATGGCATCGCGCGCATCCTGATCCTCTGCGAGCCAGTTGATGATCCATGACGTCCAGTCCGGTATTGTCTGGGGTAGCCGTTCAATCTGATCCTCGATCCTTTGCCGCAGCGATTTGAGGATGCCGAGCGGCGCGCCGCTCTGGGTGGCAAGCTCCGCCAGGACCTGATCATCAGCCTCCTTCGCTCTCTCGCCGATAAGCTCGTTCAGTCGCGCGACTTTCGCATCGAACTCCGCCTTCTGATTGATCCTTATGGCATTGAATGCAGCCAGTGACCGCCCTATCGAAAAGCGCGTCGTTGCCTCGGTTTCTGCTCCTTCAGGCGCGACCGCAGTGGCCAGGCGGTTCAGGGCATACTCGACATCGGGATCGGCAGCAGCCGCCACATTAATGCGATCAAGAATTGTCTGCAGGGGATCGCTCAAGGAAAGGCAGCGGTCGTCCTCCGGCAGTACCGACTTCAGCTTGTTGAGCACCTCTTTCGTGAAGGGCCTACCTTGCCTGAATTGAAGCACGCCTTCAGGGATCAGGAGCACGATGCCGTTCGCGAGGTGACCGGCGCGCCCTGCACGGGCCGCAGCATTCAGTATCTCGTGCGCCTCCAGGTCTTCACGCCCTCCTTCGTCTGGGTCGCTGCGCTTGTCCCCGGCAAGAATGGCAATATGAGCCGGAAGGTTGAGACCCTGTGCCAGCGTCGGTGTAGCGACGATGACTTTTGCCCCGTCTGCACGGCGGAACAAGCGTTCTGCCAGATCGCGCTCCAGCCTGAGCATCAGCGCATTGTGGGGCACGGCGGCGGCGGGCCCGGGCAAGATCGCGTGTTCCAGCCCGCCAAGCTCGATCTCCAGCGCCTTCCATCTCTCTTCCTCATCTTGCGTTTGCTCTGGCGGGTCACCCAACAGCGCCGAGATTTCACGCGCAGTGGACGCGGCAGTATCCTTGCGGTTGACGAAGACGATGCCTTTCAGGCCGTTGCGCGCCGCAGCAGCCGCAACTTGCGCGGCGACCTTGTTTACATTCGGCGTCAGATAGATCGAACCATCCCGGTTGAGCTTACCGGTTAACGTGACCGGCGCATCGGATATGGCCGTCAGGGTGCAGCTTGGCGCTGCACCGGCCAGCCAGTTGTGTCGAAGCCCGAAGAGAGCATGCGGCGGGCACTGCAGAGCTTCGGCAGCCGGTTTGCGCAGGTTCTTTGCGCGCTTTTTCTTCCGGGCATCCTCCGCGCGCTGAACGGCGATCGCGTTGCGTGTCATCTGCACGATGGCGGCACTCTCATACAGCAGGACGCCGCGCGCCTGTCGGCTCGGCTTCCAGAGCGGATCGGCAAAAACACAGGTGCGACCGGTGAGCTCTTCAATCCACTCTGCGAATGCAGCGCCATTGTCGAGCATCGCGGAAAGGAACAGGAAGTCGGCTTCCGGTGCGATGCTGTTGAAGGCAAGGACGCAGAACATTCCGTCCAGCGCCCGGCGGAGATTCGATACGGGGCTGAGGAGATGACATTCGTCAAAGACCAGCAGCCCTACGTTTTCAAAAGCCTCGGGCGAATATGACAGAAGCGCAAGACAGCGCTCCGGCGTCATGACCTCGATGCTTTCGAAGTTGGTGCCGGAAGCGAACAAGCGGTCGAAATCGCTCGAAACAACCGAACCTTCCAGCGATTCCGGGAAGACCTTCTGCAGATCGTCGGAGAGCTGATCCACAAGCGCGTGAGTTGGAGCCAAGAACACAACCGACTTGCCGCTTGCGAGTACAGCAGCAATCTTCAGGCAAGAGACCGTCGTTTTTCCCGCGCCGGTCGGCAGAACGAGCACGGCGGACTTGCCGCTCTCGTGGAATCCTTTCGCTATGGCCTCCCTATGATTGGGCCAGACGAAAGGTGCGGCATTCGCACGATACCTCAGCCAGCTTCGCCAGTAATCCCGATCTGAACCATCGGGTGGCTGCAGGCGTGTAACCGCCGCGCCCGCAATGGAGTCATAGGCTGCCACCAGCAGTGATGCGAGATGACGCGGTCCCGGATAGGTGGTCTGAAAATTCTGGGACAAATCGCCGAGGCGCCCGTGCTCCAGCGAAGAGAGGGCCAACACGCGGGCGAACGCCGCTCTTGCGCCGTCGAACCGCCTTGCCGCCTTCTCTGGCACATCCTCTGCCAGAACTTCCGCAGCAAACAACTCGACACCGACGACGAGGCTCTCGAAGAGCGCCGTTGTCCCCCGCTGTTCAAGCAGTCCGCCGGAGAAGAACCCCTCCGGACGGCGCTGCGCGCGGTCAAGAATGCTCCGGAAATTGCCGCGCGCTAGGTCACGGATATCTTCTGCCAGAATCGTGCAGACATAGTCCTGCTCTCCATCTTCCGGCCTGATAAAGCGCGCGGCTTCGTGGGCGTCCGCATACTGCTCGGCCACCAGAAAAAGCACCGCGGCCGCGATCGCCGGATGGATGCGATCCCGATCCATGATGGCAACAGACCCGGCAGCGTCGGTCTGCGCGAGGTCCTGCGCCAGAATTTGATGCGCCGTGCCGGCAACGAATGCCGCCGCCCTGCGGTAGTCGGCATCGCGCCGGACGGACACAACGATCTCATAGGCGTCGGCAATACGGGCGAGAGGCCATTCGCCGTCAGCAGCGCCGTCACCCGCCGCATCTTCAGCGCCTTCGACGCGTCTCATTCTGCGGGCAGCCAGTTCTGCATACTGCGCTGTAAGCAATTGCGGCAGCTCGGCAGGATTCAGGCCTGGCAAGGCTGGCGCAGTACGCATGATTTCCGCTGTCACCGGATCGAACATTAGTGATCATCCTCCCCGAGCTCGTCAATGAAGGCGATTGCCCGACCGGCAATTTCGTCAAACCAGGTGCGCAGTTCCGAAGGCGGCAGGAATGTCGCCCCGATTCGCTGCGCCCCGGTGATCTTTTCAAGCCCCTCATATCCTTTGAATAAGGCTTTGCGTCCCAGCTCCGAGTCGTGGTTAGGGTTGATCGTCAATCCGGCGCGGTAGGCCCTGAATGCCATATCCAGTACCCGCCCTGCAGCCTCCATGACCGCTTCGTCGGGAATCCTACCGTCAAGCAGCGAAGATGTTGCCGCTACCAGCTCCGAAGCCCTTCTGCCCGCATGGTAGTTTCGGAAGGCAGGCAGAACTTCGTCTCTGAATTTTCGCCGGGGGTCGTTCGAACATTTGTCTTCGAGAATTGTCGCGCGGACGACCGTTTCACCTTTTTCATCCAGTTCGATCATGAGCCCGTCAAGACCCTGTGTCGTCGCGCTGATGTGCGGCTCTCTCATGAGCACGTTGGCGGCAGCACCCTGTCGGGCGGCGATCCAAGAGATCGCCTCGAAGATCAGACCGTCGCGATGCCATCTGTGAGCGTCCTGCTTTTCCGGCGTTTCTCCGGTCACGGTCAGACGCTGCTTCGCATCGGCACGGAGCACGTCGATCGTCAAGGCCGGAACCGCTGGCTGCAGGTCCACGATAATCCGCGCCGCGTGCTTCGCCTGTCCCATCGCGATGATCGCTATGAGCCGCGCTAGTAACTTGACATCACCGACCGTCCAGTGATCGCCGACACAGTGCTCGTTGACCTTGCACGCTGCCGTCGAAATCGCCGTTGGGGACGCAACTCCGGCCTCCGGCCCGGCCGAAACGGTTATCTTGTCGGGGCTGTCTATCTCATGGGCCTTGTTCATCTGGTTAAGACTCTCTTAGCAGCGGCGGCTGCATGCGCGTTCTTTTCAATGACAGTGCTGCGGATGTGCGACAACAACTACATGACTTTATTTGGTTTTACGTGAGAAACGTACTTCAAGTCGAGCAATCTGTTCTGTGAAGTGGCTCGAGGGGTAGCTCGCGATCGGGAACATCGGGAAGTTTGTGGTCATTCGCGCTCACGGCAACGAACGTCCGTTCTCCGCCCCTTCAATCGCTCAAGCCTCTGTTCGGACTGTCACACTATGCAGGCGCAGTGAACGACTACAAGGTTCATCATGGCTGAGATTCTCAGGTGGCAGGGAAAAGCCTTCCCCCTGGTCGGCACTGCGTTGCCGACGCACCCCCATCAGCGGGGAGACCCCGCAACGCCCCCTGAGAGTTCGAGTGCGGGCGGGTTTTCCGTGACGGGTTGAGGGCTGGAGGAGTGGCCTCCGGCGCCCGTCGCGGAGATCATCCCGATGGCCAGACAGGACCGCGCCCGCCCAGGCGGCGCCCGCAGCAATCTCTATGACGACATCACCGACAAGATCATCGCCGAGCTGGAGGATGGCCGGCTTCCCTGGGTCCAGCCCTGGGGGACGGCGGCGGCGAAGGCGCCGCTCGCCATGCCGAGAAACGCCGCGACCGCGCGGCAATATTCCGGGATCAATGTCCTGATCCTCTGGGGCGCCGTGGTCCACCACGGCTATCCCAGCCAACATTGGCTCACTTTCCGCCAGGCGCTCTCGCTCGGCGGAAATGTCCGCAAGGGCGAGCGCGGCACCACCGTCGTCTATGCCGACCGCTTCACCCCCGAGGACGAGAAGCGCCGCGCCCAGGAGACGGGAGAGGAAGCAGGCAGCATTCCTTTCCTGAAGCGCTTCACCGTGTTCAACGCGGCGCAATGCGAGGGCTTGCCCGAGGACATCGCCATCGAGGCCCCGCCATCGCCGCCCGGCATGATCGAGCCAAGGGTCGAGGCACTGATCCGGGCCACGGGTATCGAGTTCCGCATCGGCGGAGATCGCGCCTTCTATGTTCCGGCGCTCGACTACGTCCAGGTGCCGCCGCCGGCTGCCTATTTCGAGCCGATCAACTGGCACAGGACGGCGCTCCACGAGATGGGTCACGCCACAGGCCATGCCTCGCGCCTGGGGCGGGATTTCTCTGGCAGCTTCGGCACGAAGAAGTATGCCTTCGAGGAGCTGGTGGCCGAGATGAACGCGGCCTTCTGCTGCGCCTCGCTCGGCATCGTGCCGACGGTACGCCATGCCGACTACATCGGCTCCTGGCTGGAGGTGCTGCGCAAGGATAACCGCGCCATCGTCCGCGCCGCCTCGCAGGCCAGCAACGCGGCCGACTGGCTGCTGTCGCATCTGCCGGCCGAAGATGCCGGGGAACCGGATCCGGCTGCAATCGACGGGAGGGTCGCGGCATGATCCTCCTGACCGGAACACAGCGTGACCGGCTTCTGGCCAATGGATGCCAGCGCGGCGGGGATCACATCCCCGTCGTGAAATTCTTCAACCCCTTCGGCGCGGGCGTCTGGCTCGCCACTGAGCTGGATCAGGGCGGCGACATCATGTTCGGCCTGGCCGATATCGGCTACCCCGAACTCGGCTCGTGGAGCCTGGAAGAGCTGCGTGGGGTCCGGTTGCCCTTCGGCATGGGGATCGAGCGGGATCTGCTCTTCACCGGGGATTTCCCGATCTCGGTCTGGGCGGAGGCTGCGTGGGAAACCGGCAGCATCCAGGCGGCGGAACGAGCCCTCTACCGCGCCGGTGCGGCATTCACCCGCACATCCACAGATACGGAAAGCCGGGAATCCTGATTTCCGGTTGCCGGCTTTGTGGCCTGGCGTCGCACTCTTCAGAGGAAGAGGGCGGCGCTTCGCTTCGTGACGGGTTGGAGGTCGAGAGAGTGGCTCCCGGCCGCCCGTCGCGGAGAAATCACCATGGCCAAAGCTGCCAGGAAGAAGCCCGTCGCCCCGATGATCGTCTTTTCGCGGGCGCGCGACATTCCGTTCAACCGCATCAGGCTGTCGGACAGCAATGTCCGCGAGACCGATGTCGAGGCGGGTCTGGACGAACTTACCCATGACATCGACCGGCGCGAGGATCTCGTGCAGGGTCTCAATGTCCGCGCCATCCTCGACGAGGACGGCAATGAGACCGGCGAGTTCGAAACCCCGGCCGGCGGCCGCCGCTACAGGTCCATCGCGCGCCTTGTCGAGGCCGGTCGCTTCCCGGCCGAAGGGCTCGTGCCCTGCATCGTCAAGAAGGCCGACGCCAAGACCTCGGCCGTGGACGACTCGCTGGCCGAGAACCTGCTGCGCCTCGCCCTGCATCCGCTCGACCAGTTCAAGGCGTTCAAGCGGATGTTCGACCTGGGCATGTCGAAGGAGGAGATCGCCGACGCATGGCGGACCACCCCGCGCTACATCATGCAGCGTCTTCGCCTCGCCACCGTTGCGCCGACGCTGCACGACGCCTATGCGCGCAACGAGATGACGCTGGCGATGCTGGAAGCCTTCACCGTCAACCCCGACCACGAGCGCCAGCAGCAGGTCTGGGAGCGCATCAGCACGTCGTGGCAGAAGGAACCCTGGCAGATCCGCAACATGCTGACCGAGACCACGGTTCCGGCCGCCGACAAGCGCGCCCGCTTCATTGGCGTTGACGCTTACGATGCGGCGGGTGGCCCGGTGCTGCGCGACCTCTTCTCCGAGGAGAACGGCGGCTGGTTGCAGGACGTCACGCTTCTCGACCGGCTGGTCGACGAGAAGCTGCGCACCGTCGCCGACGAGATCGCCGGTCAGGGCTGGAAGTGGATCGACGCGGCAGTCGAGCTGCCCTACGGCCACACCAACGGGTTGCGCAGGCTGGTCGGCGTGACCCAGGAACTGACCGACGAGGAACGCGCCACCCGAGAGGCGCTGCGCGACGAGTATGACGAACTCGAAGCGCAGTATGCCGAAGCCGACGAGCTGCCCGATGAGGTCGATCAGCGGCTCGGGGAAATCGAAGCCGAGCTGGAAGCCTTCGAGAATCGGCCTGTCACCTTCGCGCCGGAAGACATCGCTCGTGCCGGTGTCTTCGTCAGCATCGGCCGCGATGGCGAGTTGATCGTCAGCAACGGCTACGTCCGCTCCGAGGACGAACAACCCGAGACCGTCGATGGCGAGGATGCCACCGAGGGTGCGGACCCGTCCGATCCCGATGCGGTGCAGCGCGCGGTCATCACCGTCGGCGGCGAGCCCGTCCCGGACGCCGATGAAGAGGATGACGATGCCGTCAAGCCGTTGCCCGAGCGACTCGTGACCGACCTGACCGCCTGGCGGACGCTGGCGCTGCGCAATGCGCTTGCCAAGAATCCGCGCGTCGCCATGACGGCGCTGCTGCACAAGCTGGTTCTCGATACTTTCGAGCGCACCGCCACCTCGGGAACCAGCCTCTATGCCGCCGTGCGTCACATCTATCTTCCCACGGATGCGACCGGGCTCGCTGACAGCGCCGCCGCGAAGATGATCGACGAGCGCGCGGACGCCTGGCGGGGGGACATTCCCTCCGGTGATGACGACCGGCTCTGGGACTGGATCGACGGTCTCGACGATGCCAGCCGCCTGGCGCTGCTTGCGCATTGCGTCAGTTTCGGCGTCAACGCGCTCTACGAGCGGCCCAACCCCTATTCGGGGAATGGCATCTCGCAGCACGGTCTCGACCGCCGCATGGCCGAGGCCGAACGGCTGGCGCAGGCCACCGGCCTCGACCTCGTCGAAGCGGGCTGGAGGCCAACGGTCGAGAACTATCTGGGCCGCGTGACCAAGACCCGCATCATCGAGGCGGTGCGCGAGGGTGCCGGCGATCGCGCGGCCGATCTCATCGCGCATCTCAAGAAGGGCGACATGGCGAAGGAGGCCGAACGGCTCCTGGCCGATACCGGCTGGCTGCCGGAGCCGCTGCGCCCCGCCATCGAGGCGCAGGCCGTGGATGGCGCGACCGATCAGGACGAGGACAGCGTGGCGCTGCCCGACTTCCTCGCCGGTGGCCATGAGGACACGGCCGAGGCCGCCGACGATCCGGAGGCCCTCGTCGCCGCCGAGTGACGCGAATCAGCGGGGCGGCCTCCGTCGCCCCGCATTCCATCCCTTCCATCTCAAGGCCCGGCATCTCGCCGGGCCGCTTTCGTTTCAGGAGCAAGATCATGTCCGCTTCCCTCATCTTCGACATCGTGCCGCTCGGCTCGCTCGTGGCCTACAGCGACGGCCAGCCGAAGCCGCCCGCACGTTTCACCAAGAAGCTCGCCGCGTGGAAATCCCGCAACGGGGCCGGTCGTCTCGTGCGCAAGGAACCGGGCCGCGAGCGCCCGACCTACACGACCACGCCGTCCTTCACCCTGCATGAAGGCGATTTCGGCGAAGGCGGCATCATTCTTATCACCGTCATGCGCAGCTACGGCATCGACAGCGATCTGAGCTTCCGGGTGATCGAACGCCCGAAGATCGGTCAAGTCCGCGTTGTGCAGGATGTCGGAGAGAACGTCGAATTGCTGCACCTCGCGGAGAACCACGAGGCGGCCGAACTCTGGCTAGCCAGGAACGGCTACACCCGCGCGCGCCTCGAGGAGATCACCGCCGACGAGGCAGGCGCCGACGCCGTCGAGGGTCGAGCTGCCGCGTGACGTTCGCCGATCCCGTTCATCCGGCCCGCTTGTCCCGTGACGGCGGGCCTTCTTCGTTTCAGGAGAACACAATGGCCATTCCCGATCCCGTTCGAACGAACTTCGACACTCTGCTTCGTGCTGCCGATGACGGCAATCTCGCCCTTATGGAATGCCTCGACGCCGCGACCCGTGAGACACGCTATGTCCTGTGCGCGGTCGGCCGCGACGGGGGTGATTACGTCTTCACGCCGTTCGGCCATCTCGCAAGCGGCAACCCCTATGACGCCTATCTGCCGCCGGATCCCGACGATCCTGCCGGCTTTGTCGAGAAGGCCGAAGATGGGGGCGCATCATGATGACGGTCGATGAAATCTTCGCCGATGACCGCCGCAATCCGCCATCGGAGCGCTCGCTTCCCTGGGAGGAAACCCGCAACGGCGTCACCGTCATCGTGGAACCGAAACCGCATTGGGCCGAGGACATGCGCGCCTTCCGGCTCGATGCCCGCGAATACTGCCGCTATGCCGACTGGACGGCCCATGGCGCCCGGACGCGCTTTTTCGGTCATATCGACACCTCCGGCGACGATGTGATGATGAAGGCCCGCGCCATGATCGCCCGCGAAATCGCCGATGGGTTCTGGGACTGACCGGCCCTGAAAGCCGAACCTTGCACACGGGGCTATCGGGTATCGCTGCACAAGCAGCGATGGATCGAGTTCGAGCTTCACCATTGCGCCAACTCCTTGGTGTTGTGGGGGCAACGGGTTCCGTCCCCGGCCTGAAACACACCCTGAATATCCGCCGGCAACGAGGCTGGCGCAGCAAAGCATCTGCGACGGGTTTCCGGCACCGGCTCGACGCAAAGCACCATCCCCCGCTTCCATTCGCTAACCTTGGTCCGACCGTCTCTTTGCATTCAACCCCGGTGGGGTCGGCTTACGCGCGCGTGCCGCCCTCGGGGATTCGGAAAGAATCCGAACGCCCGAGGGTGATTGCAGATCCGGTCAGACACTTCGGGCGCCTGTCGCGCGGGGGATGGTCCCCCGCCTCCAAAGACAGGAGCCGGAACCCATGTCCTACGCAGATGCCACCGCTTTCGCCGCCAGCCTCGCCACCACGCTGATGGTCGTGATCGTCGTGTTCCAGGCCGGGGACGGCACCCACGGCGCCATGCCCGCCGACGAGTTCGACGGCGACGAAGAGATGGTGAAGCTCGAACTCGATCCCTTCGGCTGAGGCGCGAAAGCGCCTCCGCCCGACGGCCCGGCCCGCGTCAGGCGCAGCCGGGCCTTGTGCCATGCGCAGGCTGCGCATCGCCAGCGGCGGTGCCGAGGCCTCGCCTCGGCTCTGGAAAGGGAGAGTTGGGCCGGGATCGGGGCGAGCCTGGCGGAAGGAGAGGAGAGCGCCGCCGGGCCATATCATCCCGCTCTCCTGGAGGATCATCCAATGACCGATACCGACAAACCAGCCACGCCGGAATTCGACATGGCCGCCAGCGTCGCGCGCTTCTTCGCCGAGCGCGATGAGCGCAACCGTCGCGCTGAAGCGGTCCGTCCCGACAACAAGACGGCGCTGTTCGATGCGCTGGCCGCCGCAGGCATCACTCTCGTGACCGTCACCTTCGACGGTTCTGGCGACAGCGGCCAGATCGAGGACATCACCGCGCAATCGGACGACCGGACCGTGGACCTGCCGCAGGGCGAGATCACCATTGCCACGGTGGCATGGGGAACCGACAAGGTGACCGCAATCTCAATGGGCGTTGAGGCGGCCATCGAACAGCTCGCCTATGACTTCCTCTCGGAAACCCATGGCGGCTGGGAGAACAATGATGGCGCCTATGGCGAGTTCAGCTTCGATGTGGCGGCGCGCACCATCACGCTCGACTACAACGAGCGCTACACCGCCACCGAATTCTACAGTCACGAGTTCTGAGGGGGCGGAAATGGCACATCCCTATCATCATGCGCTCTCGTCGGTGAAGAAATGGGGCGGCACGGTCGAGGATTACTTGCCCATCCATAGCTGGTTCGATGCCAGCAAGGAGATCCTGGCCGATTTTCGTCATCGCGCGCTTCGCCACCATGCCGAGGGCATCTTCATGGCCGAGACCATTTTCGGGGCGACGATCACCCTGTCCACCGGCAGGGTGATCCCGGCCCGATGGGTCGGGGAGCAGCATGTCCGCGAGGATCTGGGCCGTATCCCGTCCTTCGCCGATTGGGCGCGGGCAATCCACCCGGCGCCTTGGATGGGGCGGACGCAGCGGATCGAGGCGGAGGTCGATCCGCATTGCGTCAATGGCCGACTTCAGGAAGAAGTCTGAGCAGTCGCGTCAGCCTCCCCCTTATGAAAGCCTCTTGCCATGCTCAGCCATATCGTCATCTCCGTCCTGCTCTGCACGGCTTCCTGCGAGCCGGCGGAAATCCGCGTCTGGGACGGTGACTCGATCCGGCTGGGTATGGGACAGCAGTCCGAAGCTGTTCGGATATTCAACATCGACGCTCCCGAAATGGAGGGCCGCTGCATCCATGAAACCGACCTTGCCCGGCAAGCGAAGATCAGGCTGGCGGAAATCCTGCAAGGTCGGCGGGTCGAAATCCTGCGTCAGGGGACCGACCGCTATGGCCGGACCCTGGCGGCGATACGCGTCGAAGGCCGCGATGTCGGCGATATTCTCGTCGATGAAGGGCTGGCGAGAACCTGGGCCGGGCGGCGTGAGCCCTGGTGCTGATCGCCGGATCGTCCCGCCGAGGTGCGGGACGATCCACCGTCGGGACGGGAGAGTAAGAGTGCGGGCCGGTTGGCCGTGACGGATTGTGAGGCGGGAGAGGGGCTTCCGCCGTCCGTCGCGGAGCATTCCCCATGAGCCTTTCCCACCACACCACTTTCGCCTCGATCGGCGAAATTGTCGCGCGACAGATCCTGCCCCGGCTGCGTCACGCCCAGAAGCTGCCTCTGTGCATCTCCTGCATCGGTATCGCCAGCGATGACGAAAACGATGACGTCGGCCGCTTAGACCGCACGCTCGTCATCGGGCAGTGCCAATCCCCCGAAGAGGCGATGACCATCGCCAGCCAGCGCGTTGGGCGCGGTGATTTCCGCGCTGGACAGGGCGATGCGCTGCGCTTTCGCCCCCGCGTCATGGTCATTCAGGACAAAGAACTGGGCCTTGTCCTTGCCGGTCAGGTCCGGGCCGGGAGCGTGCTCTGGCAGCACCCGGTCGCGTCCGACGCCGAGGCCCGCCGCATCGTCACGGAGGCCAGCCGTCTGCGGGGCATGGCCTTCACGGCATCCGGGCGCGGCGATGCAGTATCCGCTCGTGATCTCCGCCACCGCGCCAACCTGCTCGAGGCGCGGCTGGTCGATCCCTTCTGGCGCGAGACGACTGCCGATCTGGTTCGGCTGCCACAAGCCGCCTGACCTGTTGCCCATTCCCACCCATTCGGCCCGGCCCCGCGCCGGGCTTTCTCGTTTCAGGAGCCTGTCATGGCCGACTACTTCACCCATTTCTCCTGCCTGCTCGACGTGGGCAGCCCCGAGAACGCCGCCCGCGCGCTTGATCTCTACAACGCGCTGGCGCGTGAAAACGCCGCCGAAGATCCGCCCTCGGACGGCTTCATGCTTTCGATCCAGCCCGAACATGGCGGCACCCAGCTCTGGATGCGCGATGACGGCACCGGCGATCCCGAGCATGTCATCCAGTTCGTCAAACGCTGTGCCGCCGCGTTCGGCCTGACCGGGCTATGGGGGATGCAATACGCCAATACCTGCTCACGTCCGAGAATCGACGGGTTCGGGGGCGGCGCGCATGTCCTCGACCTCGCCACCGGCGAGACGGTGGACTGGATCTACACCGACGGTTGGCTTTCCACCGTTCTGGACGGGGGCGACCCCAATGCCTGACGTCATCGAAACCACGGTCTATCGGCTCGACGAGCTTTCCGAAGCCGCGAAAGACAATGCCCGCGCCTGGTATCGCGAGGGCGGCTTCGACTACGATTGGTACGATGCCGTCTATGAGGATTTCCGGCGGATCGCGGACATCCTCGGCATCCGCATCAAGACCCGCACCGTCCGCCTCATGGGCGGCGGCGTGCGACAAGAGCCTTGCATCTGGTTTACGGGCTTCTGGTCGCAGGGCGATGGCGCCGCGTTCGAAGGCCACTATTCCTATCGCAAAGGCACGGCGGCGGAAATCCGTGCCTATGCGCCGAAGGATGCGGAGCTGCACCGCATCGCGGATGCCCTACATCAGGCGCAACGCCGCAACTTCTACCAGTTGACGGCCGAGACGACCCATCGGGGGCGATACTATCACGAATACTGCATGGCGATCTCGGTCACCCGCGACAGCCCGACAGGGCAGGGCATGACCGCCGATGCCGAGGAGACCGTCATCGAGGCATTGCGCGATCTCGCGCGTTGGCTCTATCGCCAGCTTGAGCGCGACTACGATGACCTGACTTCGGATGAGGCGGTCGATGAGGCCATCGGTGCCAACGAATACAGCTTCACAGTTGATGGGAATCGCTTCGGCTAAAGCCCGGCTTTCCGGGGTTACAGTACCGACCGCAGGTCCGTCCGTGAGAAATCATCGCCGACAAAGAGCAACGGACAGCCGCGCTCGCTCGCGACCTCATAGGCGAAGCAATCGCCGTAGTTGAGACCGGCGGGATGAACGCCCTTGCCCCAGCGGGCATAGGCTTCGGAGATCCTGCGTGCCGAAGCCTCCGTGACGGAGACGACCTCGAACCCAAGGCCCTCGATCAGGGCGGCAATCTCTTCCCCAACATTGCGGCGCCCGGCCACGATCAGCGTCTCGGCCACGGTTCCGGCCGAGATCAGCAATCCGTCCGCCGCCTCGATCGCCGCCATGCAGGTCTCGGCCTGCGGCTCGTCCAGCACGATCGCCATCAGCGCCGAGGTGTCGACGACGATCACGCCGGCATCCCGTCATCACCATAGAGGAAGTCCTGACTGCGCGCGGCATCGGCGCCGGGCAGTGCCTTGCCCCGCGCCGTGGCCCGGACCCGCTCCATCAGCGCACGCCGGCCTTTCGGGGTCGCTGCGACAGCAACCCGCACGAGGCGGGCGACCTCATGGCCCCGCCGGGTCAGGATCACCTCGTCGCCGGCCTCGGCGCGTTTCACCAGTTCGGTGAGCTGCCCTTTCGCCTCGGTGACAGAAACCCTCATCGCACATCGCTCCAGATGTTCTCCGCTATCCTGCCAAGATGGTCCATAGAATGGTCCATTTCAAGCCCCCAGAGCGAGAGGAGGGCCGGGAGAGGGTGCCTCCGGACGGGTTGAGAGAGGGTCGTCCGGCTGCCGTCCCTTTCCCTCCAGGAGACCGATCATGGCTTTGCCCGAACTTGCTTCTCAATCCGCAACCCGTGTCCCCGACGCGCGCCGCATGAAGTTCCTGCCGCGCCTTTTCGGCCGGCGCCTGCTCATCATCGGCGAGCATGCCGTCTTCCGATTCATGGAGATCCTCAGCCCCGCCGATTACGGCGGCGGGCTCTGGGATTTCTACGAACGCGCCGGCCAGCCGCTCTATCTCGCGCCGACATCAAAGCCCCGTTACCTCCTGTTCTGCGAAGGCAACGGTTTCGAGGGCGAGGTCTCATGCGATGCGGCTGGGATCATCGCCACGCTCTTCGCCTTCTCGCATCTTTCCTTCCGCTACGATGACGACGAACTCGCCGAGGGCTATGGCCGTCTCTACGAACATGCCGCCAATCACCCGGAGGCGGCGGCGATCTTCCAGGCCATCGACTGAAACCCACAAGCGCCCAGCCTGACGGTCGGGCGCTTGTTTCATGCCTGCTTTCGCCACGGCTTCAGAGCGAGAGATGGGCCGGAAGGGGTTTGAGCCGGTGCGGTCGAGAGAGAGCGCTGCCCGGCTTGATCCTGACTTGCTCTCCCGAGGAATCCCCGATGAACATGATTTCCGCATCCGCGGCGGCATCCGCCACCGCGCCGCTTCCGCGCGACCACGACGCCGAGACCGCAGCCCGCATATTCACCGCTGCCGGCCTACTGCTGCCGCATCTGGAGCGCGGTCAGCGCGTCGATGCCGCCACGCTGCGCGGCGCGATGGAAGCGGGTTTCGGCGCTTCCGATGCCACCGGCGCCTGGACCTGGAAGCTGGCCTATGATGCCTGCGAGGCTGCGACCGTCCTCTTCCTGCGCAAATACGGCAATGTGCTTTTCCGTAAAGCCGCCTCGAAGTCGGCGATCCTGCCGCAGCTCGGCAAGATCTCCGGGCTTCTGCCGACGCATACGCGCCGCTCGGAAGAAGCGCAGACCTTCCAGCAGTTCTCCACCCCGATCCTGCTCGGTTTCGCGGCGGTCACGGCGGCGGCGATCACGCCTGCCGACCGTGTGCTGGAGCCCTCGGCCGGCACCGGGCTCCTCGCCATCCTGGCCGAGATCGCCGGCGGCACGCTTCTCGTAAATGAACTGGCCGAGATGCGCGCCGGCCTGCTTTCCTCTCTCTTTCCGGCCCTTTCCGTTACCCGCTTCGACGCGGCCCAGATCGATGACCATCTCGATCCCTGCCTTGTCCCGACCGTCGTGCTGATGAATCCACCGTTCTCGGTCATGGCCAATGTCGAGGGGCGCATGCGTGACGCCGCCTTTCGCCATGTCGCTTCGGCGCTGGCGCGTCTTGCGCCCGGCGGACGGCTCGTGACCATCACCGGCGCGAGCTTCGCCCCCGATAATCCGGCGTGGACCGCCTCCTGGACCCGGCTGCAGGAACGCGGTCGCGTCACCTTTTCCGCCGCCATCGACGGCTCGGTCTATGCCAAGCAAGGCACCACTGTCCCGACCCGGCTCACGGTCATCGACAAGCTGCCGGCCGAAGATGCGGCGGTGTTTCCGGCAGCGCCTGGTGTCGCGCCGGACGTGGCCACGCTGATCGCCTGGCTAGCCGACCTGCTTCCCACGCGGCTGCCGGTCGATCCCGGCCTGACGGTGCCGGTCGCACGACCCACCGCGCCCCGCACCGTGCGCGGCTACGTCAACCGCGCCGCGCGATCCGCGCCCGCCGCGCCCCTTGCGGAACCGGAGGCCGTGCCGGTCGCCTACGAGACCGTGGATTGGGAACCGGCCGAGGGCGGCGGCCTCTCCGACGCGATCTACGAGGAATACGGGCTTCAGACCATCCGCATCGACGGGGCGCAGGCGCATCCTACCCAGCTCGTGCAGTCGGCCTCGATGGCGAGCATCGCGCCGCCGAAGCCCAGCTATCGGCCGACGCTTCCCAACGACATTCTCGGCAAGCTGTCCGAGGCGCAGCTGGAGACCGTGATTTATGCGGGCGAGGCCCATGGGGGCTTCCTCGCCGGGGGCTGGACGATCGATGACACGCTCGACAATCTCGCCGCCGCGCCGGAGGATGCCGAGGGAGCAATCCGTTTCCGTCAGGGCTTCATGATCGGCGACGGCACCGGCGTCGGCAAGGGTCGGGAATCCGCCGCCATCATCCTCGACAACTGGATGCAGGGGCGGCGTAAGGCGATCTGGATCTCGAAATCCGACAAGCTGTTGGAGGACGCGCAACGTGACTGGTCGGCGCTCGGCATGGAGCGGCTGCTGGTCACGCCGCTGTCGCGATTCCCGCAAGGCAAGCCCATCACGCTGAACGAAGGCATCCTGTTTCTAACCTATGCCACGCTGCGCTCCGACGACCGGGGGACAAGGGTTTCCAGGGTCAAACAGATCGTCGAATGGTTGGGCACAGACTTCGATGGGGTGGTGATTTTCGACGAGGCGCATGCCATGGCCAATGCCGCAGGAGGCAGGGGAGAACGCGGCGATGTCGCCGCCTCGCAGCAGGGCCGTGCCGGGCTGCGCATCCAGCATGCGCTTCCCGATGCCCGAGTCGTCTATGTCTCGGCCACCGGCGCCACCACCGTCCACAATCTCGCCTATGCGCAGCGGCTCGGTCTCTGGGGCGGCGAGGATTTCCCCTTCTCGACCAGGGCGGAGTTCGTCGAGGCGATCGAGGCCGGCGGCGTCGCGGCGATGGAGGTGCTGGCCCGCGACCTGCGGGCGCTTGGCCTCTACACCGCCCGCTCGCTGTCCTTCAAAGGCGTGGAATACGAGTTGCTCGACCACGAACTGACCCCTGAACAGGTCCGCATCTACGACAGCTATGCCGATGCCTTCGCCATCATCCATAACAATCTCGATGCGGCGATGCAGGCCGCCAACATCACCGGCGGCGAGGGCGGGTCCGGCACGCTGAACCGGCAGGCCAAGTCCGCCGCCCGCTCGGCCTTTGAGAGCGCCAAGCAGAGGTTCTTCGGGCACCTGTTGACGTCGATGAAAACCCCGACGCTGATCCGGTCCATCACGGCCGATCTGGAAGCGGGACATTCTTCCGTCATCCAGATCGTCTCGACCGGCGAGGCGCTGATGGAACGGCGGCTGGCAGAGATCCCCACCGAGGAATGGGGCGATCTGAAAATGGACCTGTCGCCGCGCGAATATGTCCTAGATTACCTTGCCCATTCCTTCCCGGTCCAACTCTACGAGCCGTTCACCGACAGCGAGGGCAATCTGTCCTCGCGCCCGGTCTATCGTGATGGCCAGCCGGTCGAGAGCCGCGAGGCCGCGGCCCGGCGCGACGAGATGATCGCAAGCCTCGCCAGCCTGCCGCCGGTTCCCGGCGCGCTCGACCAGATCATCCAGTATTTCGGGACCGACACGGTGGCCGAGGTCACGGGTCGTTCGCGCCGTATCGTCCGCAAACGCAGCGTCACCATCGACTGGCTCGTCGTGGAAAGCCGCGCCGGTTCGGCCAACCTGGCCGAGACGCAAGCCTTCATGGACGATCAGAAGCGCGTGCTGGTCTTTTCCGATGCGGGCGGCACGGGCCGGTCGTATCACGCCGAACTGTCGGCGAAGAATACCCGGCTGCGTGTCCACTATCTCCTCGAAGCCGGGTGGAAGGCGGACGCCGCCATCCAGGGCCTCGGCCGCACGCATCGCACCAACCAGGCACAGCCGCCACTGTTCCGACCGATCTCGACCAATGTGAAGGCCGAGAAGCGCTTCCTCTCGACCATCGCCCGCCGTCTTGACACGCTGGGCGCGATTACGCGCGGCCAGCGCCAGACCGGTGGTCAGGGCCTGTTCCGCCCGGAAGATAACCTGGAATCGCATTACGCCCGTGACGCGCTGCGCCAGCTTTATCTCCTGCTGGTGCGCGGCAAGGTCGACGGCTGCTCACTGGAGCGGTTCGAGGCTGCCACCGGGTTGAAGCTGATGGATGCGAACGGCATCAAGGACAATTTGCCGGCCATCACCACCTTCCTCAACCGGCTGCTGGCGCTGACCATCGAGCTTCAGGGCATCCTCTTCACCGCCTTCGAACAACTTCTGACCGCCCGCATCGAGGGCGCCATCGCCTCCGGCACCTATGACGCCGGGCTGGAGACCCTGCGCGCCGAGAGCTTCGTAGTGACGGATCGGCAGGTGATCTACACGCACCCGCGCACCGGGGCCGAGACCAGCCTGCTGACCATCACCGAACGCAGGCGCAACCGCCCGGTGACGCTCGACGCCGCGCTGGCGGAACTCGACGATCCCCGCGCCAGGCTGCTGATCAACGAGCGCTCAGGCCGGGCAGCGGTGCAGATCCCCACCACCAGCGTGATGTTGGACGATGGCGAGATCGAGCGCCGCGTCCGGCTGATCCGGCCGATGGAAGCGCAGAACGTCCAGGTCAGGATGATGCGCGAGACCCATTGGGTCGAAGCCGACAGGGATGCCTTCGCATCGGCCTGGGAAGCCGAAGTCGCGGAGGTGCCGGAGTTCGCCGAGTCCAACTTGCACATGGTGACGGGCCTGCTGCTACCGATCTGGAAGCGGCTGCCGAACGACTCCACTCGCGTCTATCGGCTTCAGTCTGACGCCGGCGAGCGCATCATCGGCCGCAAGGTCTCCCCGGCTTGGGCGGCCAATGCGACCGAGACCGGCATCACCTCGGTCTCGCCGGACGATGCCTTCGCGGCGCTGCTGGAAAGTCGGACCATCCTCGATCTCGCTGAGGGCCTCCAGCTTCGCCGGGTCCGGGTCATGGGGGCAAACCGGATCGAGCTGTCGGGTTTCACCGACACCATGCGCCAGCGCCTCACGGCCTATGGGCTGTTCCACGAGATCATCTCCTGGAAGCTGCGCATGTTCGTGCCGGTCGATGCCAGCGGTCCGGCGATCCTCGGGAAGCTCTTCGACCGCTGGCCGGTCGAGCGCATCGGCGAGCGGGAGGCAGCCTGATGCCCAGGCACGACGCATCCGAACTGGCGATCCGCCTTGGCCGAGAGGCCGAGGCGGTCTGCCGCCACTACCTGTCGTCCGGCCACCGCGCCGGGCGATACTGGCTGGTCGGTGACGTGCAGAACACCCCAGGACGCTCCATGTTCGTGCGACTGACCGGCCCGGAATCCGGCAAGGGTGCGGCGGGCAAGTGGAGTGACATGGCGACGGGAGAGCATGGCGACCTTCTCGACGTCATCCGCGAGGCGCTCGGCCTCGCCGATTTCAAGGACGTGGCTGAGGAAGCGCGCCGCTTCCTCGCCCTCCCGCATCCCGAACCGGCAAAGACGAGAGCGCCGACCGACAGCACATCCGGCGCGGCACCCGGTTCGCCTGAAGCGTCGCGGCGGCTCTTCGCCATGGCGCAGCCGATCCACGGCACCCTTGCTGCGATCTACCTCAACCGGCGAGCGATCACCACGCTCGAAGGCACCACCGCGCTGCGCTACCATCCCCGGTGCTATTACAGGCCCAACGAGCATGCGCCCACCGAGATCAGGCCGGCGGTGGTCGCCGCCGTCACCGATCTCACCGGCCACCAGACCGGCGCGCATCGCACATGGCTCGCCCCGGACGGTTCCGGCAAGGCGCCTGTCGAGACACCGCGGCGGGCGATGGGCGACCTTCTCGGCCACGCGGTCCGCTTCGGCATCGCCGATGAGGTGCTCGCCGCCGGCGAGGGCATCGAGACCGTGCTGTCGCCGCGCCAGGTCCTGCCCCGCATGCCGATGCTGGCGGCGCTTTCGGCCGCTCACCTCGCCGCCATCCTGTTCCCGCCGTCGCTGCGCAGGCTCTATGTCCTGCGCGATCGCGACCCGGCCGGGGACGGTGCAAGAGACCGACTGGCCGCCAGAGCAGCCGATCTCGGGATCGAGGCGGTCTCGCTCATGCCGCGCGAGGGCGATTTCAACGATGATCTGCGACGCCATGGCGCCGATGCCCTCGGGGCGGCCTTGAAGGATCAGCTTCATCCCGAAGACGTCCGCCGTTTCATGGAAGGGTGAGGGTGTGATCGGCCCCGGAGGCTCGGTCCGGCTCGGCCTCTGCCGGTTTCGTTCGCTTGGCATCGGCAGGTGCATCCACCGCCGGAGAGTCCCGCACCCACGGCCTTCGGAGAGGGCGATCGGCGCACAAACGGGACGGGCAGGCAATGGCCGGGAGCGACTAATTTCCGCCGGCGGGGAGCCACCCCACGCGACAGGTCGCGTGGGGACCCCGTCTCTGGCCCCGCCTTTGCATCGCGAAAGGCAAATTAGCCGCACCCGGCCATCAAGGCCCTCGCCGAGCGGGCGAGGGCTGTCAACCCGTCCCGCCCGTGCGCTTCGACGCCTGCGAAGGCCGCGATGGGCGCGGTCTCCAGACGAAGGACGCAACCGATGACGTTTGATCCCGAATATGCAGGGGCCGAGCCGGTCCACACCTCCTCCCAGACCGATCACGCCCTCACCGAACTCCAGCTCTACGGCTGGCGCCCGTTCCAGGACGAACCTGATCCCCGGCCGCTCCCCGAGGGCAATACCGTCGCTGTAGCCGTCACAGACATCTTCGACGCCCTTGTGGCGACGCTCAGTGACACCCGTCTCGAACCCGATCTCGAAGAGCTGCTCTGGGGGGCCGCCAATCTCTTCCACCGCGCCACCAGCCGGGTCGAACGCGATCTAGACGCCAACGAGCAGGCGCAGCGCCGGATGCAGCGGGAACAGGACGGCAGCGAGGTGAAGTCGGTCGAACTCGAACGCCTTACGGCCGAGGGGCAGACCCTGATTGAACGGCGCGCCAGCATGGAACTCTTCCGCGACCTCGCCGCCGAGGCTTTCGAGCACCACACCGGCAGCGCCTGGCGGCCGCGCACCGGCTCGATGGTCAACCATCGCAACCTGACTGCCGCGATGATCGACTCCAGAGACTTCCTTGCCGCCAAGCGCCGGGCCGAGACCGAGGTGATGCTGCCCGCCGGCCCTAAGGTGGCCGTGACCGGCGGCGCCGACTTCAACGATCACCGCCTGATCTGGGCGAAGCTCGATCAGGTCCATGCCAAGCACCCCGACATGGTGTTGCTGCACGGCGGGTCGCCGAAGGGAGCCGAACTGATCGCCTCCCGCTGGGCCGATCACCGCAAGGTGCTTCAGGTCGCCTTCCGGCCCGACTGGACCAAGCACGCCAAGGCCGCGCCGTTCAAGCGAAACGATGCCATGCTGGACGTGCTGCCGGTCGGCGTCCTCGTCTTCCCCGGTACCGGGATTCAGGAGAATCTCGCCGACAAGGCCCGCAAGCTCGGCATCCCGGTCATGAAGTTCGACGGCGGGGCGTAAGTCCCGCCGCCTGGCGGCTTTAAGCCGCCGAACCTTGACAGAAAACGCCGCCGCGCCTTTGATGGAACATCCTTGCAGAACCGGCGAAGCAGCATAGTCGCAGGCGGAGCGTATCTCCCGGCAGCCTGTCGTGATCCCCAACCGTTCTCTGGAGGTTTCCATGACGCTGATCCTGCTCGCCATCTCGCTCAGCATCGCGGCCTGTGTGATCGCCTACAATCTGGCGATCTATGCCTTGCCCGTCATGGCGGCGATCACGACCGCGCAATATGCCTGGGGCGCGGGGGCCGGTGTCGTGATGTCTGGCCTCATGGCCATCGGTGCCGCTTTGCTCTCGATCGCCCTTGTGATCCTGGTTCTTGGCTTCGCGAGGAACCCGGCCCTGCGGCTCATTGCGCTCGCTCTCTTCGCCGTGCCCGCCGTCATCGCCGGCTATGCCCTTGTCTATGGCATCACCAAGAACGCCATCGACTCGGGGCTGGTTCTCAACCTGCTCGGCGGCATGGGCGGCCTTGTCATCGGCATCTCGGCCATCGTCAATCTGAACGCCCTCGGCGAGTCGGTGTTCTCGCGCTGAAACGGCGGACGCGATCAGCCACTTCTGAGGAAGACTGGCAGCTTGCGCCATCGGGCGACGGTCGTTCCATCAAAGACGGAAAGTCGGTCCGACGCAGCATGTCACCATCGCACCCGGTCTGCTTCGCCCGGCTCTGGAAATGGGACATCGGTGCGTACCCGCAGTCCCGTGCGGTCGATGCCCCGCTGCATCGGTCCACGTCGTTTCGTGGGGCCTCCGCGAACACCTTCCTTGCCCCTTCACGATGCTGTGGGACCGAGCCTTTGGCCGATGAAGCAGGACGGTGTCATAGCGGGCATGAGAACCCGATAGCCTGTTCGATCACATCGCGGATGACAGGGCCTTCCGGCGGCGGACACGACGTTGACCGGCAAAGACGGTTGAACGAGTGCCATGCCGGTGGTCTCGGTTCGCAGGGGGCCTGCCTGGCCGCTGTCGCCAGCAAGGACGATGGTTCTGCTGTGCGTCCCCGATCTGCTTTCGAAAGCACCATCCCTCCGCCTGACTGATCCCCTAAGTCCGTTCGGCTTCCACCAGCAACCCCCGCGGCTCCCAGCCGTGTTGCCGCGCAAGCGCGGCTGCCCGCCCCACCTGGGGCCTTGGGGGCAAGCTGCAGCAAGGGCGGCAGTTGCAGGAGTCTTCCGACGGCCTTGGCCGGGTCTCGTCGGAGGGACGGTCCCTCCGAGGAGCAACGGAGACCTACAATGCAGAACATCGTCATCCTCGCCGGCAACATCGGCCAGGCCCCCGAAACCCGCACCACCCAGGGCGGCACCGGCATCACCCACTTCACCCTGGCCACCTCGCGCCCCCGCTATTCGGAAGGCCGCGTCCTGCGCGACGAGAACGGCTATCGGGTCCAGGACACCGAATGGCACCGCATCACCTGCTTCAACGGCCTCGGCAAGACGGTCCAGCAGCATTGCGACAAGGGCATGAAGGTTCTGGTTCGCGGCCGCATCCACTACACGAAATGGACCGATGCCGCCGGGGTCGATCGCTACGGCTGCGAGATCATCGCCGAGACGGTCGATTTCCTGAGCCGGGCGAAGCAGACCGAGAACGACGACGGCAAGTTCATCGACGACGATGACATTCCGTTCTGATCGGGAACCCGAGGCCCGGCGGCGCAAGCCGCCGGGTTTCTCCCCTGTCTCAACGGATCGCGCCCGCCGCCTCTGGCAAGGTCCAGCGACCGAATCAGACGGGCATGGACGAGGGCGTCGCCTCTCTATCCATGATAATTGCACCTGAATTTCGGCTGGCGCTCATAGCAAGAACGACTATTATAGTCGTAGTTCTGGAGTGCGTGCATATCCCGGTGGGAGGTGATCATGTATGATCACCGCTCGCCAATCACGGGCTGCGCGCGCGTTACTGGGATGGACACAGGAGACGCTCGCCGACAAGGCCCAGGTCGCATTGACCGCACTCAAACGCCTCGAATCCCAAAGCGGGCTCGAGGTGTTCGAGTCCACCCGCGACCAGGTGCGCCGCGCTCTCGAAGCGGCCGGGATCGTTTTCCTGTCGACAGATAAGGGCGAGGGCGTGTTGCTGCAACACAATGGAGCCAACACCGACAAACGGTGAAATAGCGGCCAGCGTGATGTCAGGTTCTCGTCAAAAGGAATGGCTATCTTCCGCCGAAGATGGTTAACAAATACGTTACCCGAACGTGAGCGAATGATGGGCCGCGCGACACAGACATATCTCGACACACCACCGTCCAGCCAGACGCTGACGTCTTATGATCGCGAGCACATGAAGCTCTACATGCGCCTTCTCGATGCCGAGCGTGATGGCGCCGATTGGCGCGAAGCTGTGCAGGTTCTCTTTGGCCTCGATCCAGAGTGCGATCCCGACCGCTGCCGCTCCATCCATGATACTCATCTCGCTCGCGCGCATTGGATGACCGAACACGGCTACCGCGAACTGGTCCGCGAAAGTCAGCGCAAGACCTGACCCGTGATGCGTGCCGCGCATCACCTGTTGACCAGCGCCTGACTTCCGAAACGCAACTCATGCGGGAATCTTGAGCCTTCCCTATTCGTTTGAGTGGATTCGGGAGGCCGCGATGACCCCTGACGCATCGACCTGGCGTTCTTCGGCGCAATACGACCATCAGGATGAACTGACGGCATCCGATCTGGCCTGGGAATGGCTGCGCCGCAATGACGATTATGACGCAGATTTTGAAGCCTCGATTGCCGACCAAGGAGACCCCCAACCGCTGACCGAACGGATCCGGCAGCGCTGGGGGTTGCGATTTCCCGGTCGATCCGCTGGTCCCGCCGCCCGATGCGCCGGTCTTCTGGCTCCCAGCGGAGGACACAAGTGTGGTGGTGCTGACCGAAGTCCCTTTGGAACTTGGCGACAGCACTGACGGCGCTCCGCTGAACTGGCGCCTCGACTTCTCGGTCGAGAACGCTGGCGCAGAGTTCCACGTCCCGCTTGGCAATGGGCAGAAGCTCCAGATCTTCGACGGCGCCATTAAGGGGGACGCGATCGCGGTCGCCGTCGTCCCTCTCAGCCTCGCCGGTTTCGACCGGATCGAGGCCATTCAACGCTTCCTTTCCGCCCTGCATGGTCGCGCGATCCCGCCGGATACACGCATGACACGCCAGCAACGCGCGCGCCTCCGACGGATGCTGCGGGCCTTCGATGGCCATCGGGCTGGTGCCACGCAGCAGGAGATCGCGCGGGTTCTTCTGAACACCGGCCGGCTTGACCGGGACGAATGGCAAGCATCCTCGGCCCGTCATGCCATCAAGGCACTCCTGCGCGATGCCCGTGCAATGGTCGCCGGCGGTTATCGGAAACTCCTTCGTCATCGCCGCCCACGATAGCGCGGGTTTGCGCCGGCAACAGCCACTTCGTTGCGCCCGTCGCGGGCGCGTGGCTCTTCGGTGCCACGCTGCTATACAAGATCAACTCCAGCACCAATGCGCGTATGCGCGGGCGGCTGGTGCTGAACGGATCGACCGAAATCCGAGATCAAAGGGCGAGATTTCAGGGGCGCACGCCTCCGAGGCGACGGCGCTCTGGCTGCAGACCATGGCGCCGCTCGCGCAGGGCGACACCGTCGAGTTGCAGGGCACCTTTCGCGCGGCGGATGGGTATTTCGCGGCCGATCACACGTCGTTCTGGGGCTGCAAGGTCGGTTGAGCGGCGGAAGGGAGAAGTGATGACACCACCCGTTCCGATCAGGGCTTTGTCCGCATGCCGGACGCCGAGTTCGAGGCGATCCTGACGCGCACGGCGGAAGAAGGCGCAAAACGCGCACTGGCGGATATCGGCCTCGACGGCGAAGAGGCCGCGCCGCCGGATTAAGCGGCGATGGCCGACAATGCCCCGCAGTCAGACGGAGGGGCGGCTGCCTGGCAGGGGTGCCCTCGCGGGTGCCGGCCGATGCTCCGGGGCCGCTTGCTCGAAGTCGCAGAGGATCGGGCAGTCGGGCCGGTGGTCGCCCGCGCAGGCGTCCGCCAGCGTCGTGAGCGTGGTGACCATGTCCTCCATCTCGGCGATCCGATGCCGCAGCTCCTCGATGTGCTGAAGAGCGACGCGCTTGACATCGCCGCTCTGCCGGCTGCCGTCACGCCAGAGGTTCAGGAGCTTCTGGATCTCGGGCACCGAGAAGCCCAGATCGCGCGCGCGACGGATGAAGCGCAGCATGTGGACGTCGGTGTCCGAATAGTCGCGATAGCCCGATTGGGTCCGGTTGGCGGGAGGGATGAGGCCGGTCTGTTCGTAGTAGCGGATCATCTTGGCGGAGACTCCCGAGGCGTGGGCTGCTTGTCCGATGTTCATGGGTGGCTCCTTTGGTTGGTGGTGAAGATGAGCGGAACGGCCGCTGGCGGAAAGATGACGTCGTGCGTGACGTGCGTGATATTGGTCATGACGGTCTTCCAGGCTAGGGGAATGACCGGGACGCACTCTGGCGCCCCGGTCGGCGCGGGTGGCGATCACTCGGCAGGTGCAAGCCGGCCGGACATGGCGGGGCTGGCGGTCGCTGGGGCCGTCGGATCGGTCCCCATCGGCGGCGTGAAGCGGCGCAGGCGGAGCGCGTTGCCGAGCACGAAGACCGAGGACAGCGCCATCGCCCCGGCGGCGAAGACCGGCGACAGCAGAACCCCGTAGGCCGGGTAGAGCACGCCCGCCGCGACCGGGATCAGCGCGGTGTTGTAGGCGAAGGCCCAGAACAGGTTCTGCCGGATATTGCCGATCGTCGCGCGCGACAACGCGATGGCGTTGGGCACGCCCTTGAGGCTGCCCGACATCAGCACCACGTCGGCGGCCTCGATCGCCACATCCGTTCCGGTGCCGATGGCAAGGCCCACATCCGCCTCGGCCAGCGCCGGGGCGTCGTTGATGCCGTCACCGACATAGGCCAGCGTCCCATGACTGGTCTTGAGACGGCGCACGGCCTCGACCTTGCCTTCGGGCAGCACCTCGGCCACGACCTCGTCGATGCCTAGCCGCCGGGCGATGGCTTCGGCCGTGCGGCGGTTGTCGCCGGTGATCATCGCAACCTTCAGGCCGAGGTCGTGCAACGCCGCGATCGCGGCCGGCGTCGTCTCCTTGATCGGGTCGGCCACGGCGATGATCGCCGCCAGCTTGCCGTCGATCGCGGCGTAGAGGGGCGACTTGCCCTCGTTGCCGAGACGCTCGGCGATCTTGGCGAAACCGGCCACGTCATGGCCAAGCTCGGCCATGTAGCGGTCTGCGCCGATCTCGACGGGCTTGCCGCCGGCCACGGCCCTGACGCCGAACCCTGTCACCGACTCGAAGTTCGAGACGGCGGGCAGCGTAAGGCCTTCCCCGGCGGCCGCGTCCACGATCGCACGGGCGATCGGGTGCTCCGACTTCTCCTCGACCGCGGCGACGAGGCTCAGGACCTCGGCCCGCTCGAACCCGGCGGCCAGTTCCAGATCGGTCAGCGCGGGGGCGCCTTCCGTCAGCGTGCCGGTCTTGTCCACCGCCACGACCCTGGCATCCTTCAGCAGCTGGAGCGCTTCGCCCTTGCGGAACAGCACGCCCATCTCGGCGCCGCGCCCGGTGCCCACCATGATCGAGGTCGGCGTGGCGAGGCCCATCGCACAGGGGCAGGCGATGATCAGGACCGCGACGGCGTTCACCAGCGCGAAGGTCAGCGCCGGGTCGGGACCGAAGAAGAACCAGATGCCGAAGGTCAGCGCCGCCACCGCCATGACGGCCGGGACGAACCACATGGTGACGCGGTCCACCAGCGCCTGGATTGGCAGTTTCGAGCCCTGCGCCTCCTCGACCAGGCGGATGATCTGCGCCAGCACCGTGTCCCCGCCGACCGCAGTGGCGCGAAAGGCGAAGGCGCCTTTCTGGTTCACGGTGCCGCCGGTCACGGCAGCGCCCGCCTGCTTCTGGACGGGGATGGGCTCGCCGGTGATCATCGATTCATCCACCCAGCTCTCGCCCTCGACCACCTCGCCGTCCACGGGGACGCGCTCGCCCGGACGGACCTCGACGAGATCGCCGGGAGCCACGTTGGCCACCGCGATGTCCTCGACGCGGCCGCCCCGGCGCACGCGCGCGGTCTTGGGCTGCAGGCCAACAAGGCGGGTGATCGCCTCGGAGGTGCGGCCCTTGGCGCGCGCCTCGAGATAGCGGCCGAGCAGGATCAGCGTCACGATAACGGCTGCCGCCTCGTAATAGACGTTGACGGTGCCCGCCGGCAGCAGGCCGGGGGCGAAGGTGGCGACAAGTGAATAACCGAAAGCCGCCAGCGTGCCGACCGCGACAAGGCTGTTCATGTCAGGCGCGCCACGGAACAGGGCGGGAAGGCCCTTCTGGTAGAAGCGGATGCCGGGGATGGCGAGGACCAGCAGCGTCAGCGCGAACTGGATATACCAACTGGCCTGCATGCCGATGGTGCCCGCGACGAGGTCATGGACGGCGGGAATGAGGTGGCTGCCCATCTCGAGGACGAAGACCGGCAGGGTCAGCGCCGCCGCCAGGATCAGGTCGCGCCGCAGCGTCTCGCGCTCGGCCTCCTTGCGGGCGTTGGCCTGCGCCTCATCGGCCCCGCCGCCGTCGATCAGCCGCGCCTCGTAGCCGGTTTCGGTGATGGCCCGCAGCAACGCGCCGGCATCGGCCGGGCCCGTGACGGTCGCGCGCTCGGTGGCGAGGTTGACGGTCGCCGAAGCAACGCCGGGCACCGCCTGCAGCGCCCTTTCGACCCGGCCCACGCAAGAGGCGCAGGTCATCCCCTCGATGGCGATCTCGACCGCACCCTGGGGCTTGGGCACGTCATAGCCCGCGCTTTCCACCGCACCCACCAGCGCGGCACGCTCGACCGGCGCGCTGAGACGGATGTCGGCGCGCTCGGTGGCCAGGTTGACATTTGCCGAGGCGACGCCGGGCACGGCCCGCAGCGCCTTCTCGACCCGGCCCACGCATGAGGCACAGGTCATGCCCTCGATGGACAGGCTGATCGGGGGCAGATTGATGCTGCCGGCTCCGGGCTCGCGATCTCGCGCTGGGGCGGTCATGAAGGGGGTCTCCTTGAAGCTATTCCATCATCCGCCAAGGGAAATAAGGGTTCCCATCGCTGGAAGGTCAAGACCTGTCAGGATCGATTCTTTCCTCTTGACCTTCCAACGATGGGAAACCCTATCTCACCTTGCATGAGACGAACCACAGGAGGCACTCATGCAGTTCCACATTGAAAATATGACCTGCGGCGGCTGCGCGTGCGGCGTGACCAGGGCGATTCACACGGTTGATCCCGCAGCGAACGTCGAGGCCGATCCCCCGAAGCGCAAGGTCGTCGTCACCTCCGGGCAGCCCCGCGCCGCCTTCGAGGCCGCGCTGGCCGAGGCGGGCTTTCCCGTCGCGCCGGTGGGGACGGTCGCCTGATGAACAAGCTGTCCGTTCTGTTCATGGCGACCGCGCTTGCCGCCGCGGGCGGACTGGCCGTTGCGCAATCGCAGATCGTGGATGAAGGCGTTACGATCACGGATCGTTCGGACATGGGTCATGGCGCGCATGGTGCGGCTGCCTCCGACAGCCCGGCAGTTCAGGCCTACATGGCCGCAAACGACCGCATGCATGCCGGGATGGCCGTCGAGTTCAGTGGCGACGCCGACGTGGATTTCATGCGCAGCATGATCCCGCACCATCAGGGCGCCATCGACATGGCGCGCGTCGTGTTGGGACACGGCGAGGACCCGCAGATCCGTGCCCTCGCCGAAGACGTGATCGCGGCGCAGGAGGGCGAGATCGCCATGATGCGCGAGTGGCTGGCCGCCCGCGGTCAGTAACAGGCTCGCGCCCCCCAAGGGATAGCGAGGGCCCGCCAATGAGACGGCGGGCCCTATTGTTCTGACCGACCGCGGCTCGGTGCCTGGCCGGTAGCTGGCGCCGGAGCGAACTCCGGCGCCGATCGCTCAGCGCGCCGGGCCGCCGTAGACGATGCCGTTCGGGCGATCGCCAACCGGCACTGTCTTGACCACTTCCTGGCTCCCCACGTCGATGATCGACACGGTATCGTCGGCGATGTTGGTCACGAACACATAGACCCCGTCCGCCGATGCCGATACTCCATGGGCGCCGCGGCCGGTGGTGATGGTCTTCACCACCTGACCGATTGCGGTGTCGATCACGGATACGGTGTCGTTCGGCTCGGCCTCGGTGCCCTGATTGGCGACATAGACGAATTTCCCATCCTGCGTCGCGATGAGCTGGATCGGGTTCGGCCCGACGTCGATCCTGTTCGTCACCTCGCGGGTTGAAGTGTCGATCACGGCGACGCGGTTCTCGTCGCGCAGCGAGACATAGACCTGATCGCCCGAGGGCGTGAACCCGACCTGAACCGGCGCGGTCCCGATCGGAATGCGCGCGACCTCGGACAGCGCCTGGGTGTCGATGACGGACACGGACCCGTCCTCGACATTGGCCACGTAAAGCTGGGTCTCATCCGGGCTGAGCCGTAGGCCGTGCGGATAGTCCCCCGTCGCGATACGCCCGATGACTTCGGCCCGTGCGAGATCGACGACCGCGATCTCGTCTCCGCCGGCCAAGGAGACATAGGCGCGCCCCTGCCGGTCAGCGACCACATGGGCCGGGTGCGAGCCTACCGCGACGGTCGCCTTGGGCGCCGAGAGGTTCTGCGGATCGAGAATGACCAACAGACCCTCGGCCGCACCGTCCCCGCCGTGCCCATGCCCGTCCGACCCGTGATCCCCTTCGACGGCAGGATCGCCAACGGCCAACAGCAGCTTGCCGTCAGGCGTCAGGTCGACGTTGTGGGGCGCGATCGGGATCAAAACCGTGTCGACCGCTCCGGTGGCGAGATTGATGGCGCTGATGGAATTGCCGCCTTCATTGGCGGACCAGACAGTCCCGCCGGTCTGACCAAAGGGCGCAGGTGCCTCGCCGGCCTTCGCCTCCAGCCATGCCTGCATTTCGGCGATCTCGCCTTCCTGCACCGCGATGATCTGCTCCGCCCACTCCCTTGTCTTCGGGTCGTCGCCATACTGCAGGACGATCCGGGCCATATCGATCGCGCCCTGATGATGCGGGATCATGCCCCGGACGAAGGCGACATCCGGATCGTCGGCCATGACGCCGTCCATCATCGGTCCGTGCATTTCATTCATCGATTCGACGTAGGCCCGGGTGAAATCCGGAAGGCTTTCGTTAACCGGGGCCGCCCCGGCGTTCGGCGCGCCCATCATCCCCTGCATCATCCCACCCTGCATCATCTGGCGCATCGCGCCCATGCATTCCGGGGTCATGGCCTGGCACTGCTCGGGCATCATCCCTTGCATGCCGGGCATCTGGCCTGAAGGCGGCGTTGGCGCGGGCGCCTGCTCCGCCTGTGCGGGCGGGGTTCCCGGGTGATGGGTGTCATGTCCGGCCTGCGCGAGAGCAGCGCCTGGCAGGCCTGCCAGCAGGCTGACAGTAAGGGCGATTACGATTGCTGTTCGGTTCATTGGATTTCATCCTCTGGTTCCGGAGCACCGGCCCGGATTTGCGGGCGCGGCTCTCCATCCTGTTCGTTTGTCTTTCGGGTTTGCGCGGAGCGGCCGGAGACGTCTCTCGTCCTCGCGGCGATCCCTGCGCATCACGCAGCGATGAGACGTGGCGGCTTCAGGATGCCTTCGGGTGATCGGTCGTGCGGATCAGTGCGCACAACCGTGAAAACCTCACCGTTCACGGACGGGCCGAACGTCGGCGGCGCGACGAGAACCGCGGCGGCCAGACAGATCTGGCAGCAGTCCGCCGGACCCTGGCCACTGTCCTCGTTCAGGCAGCCTGCCGATTGATCTGCGCCATGCTCGTCCGGCAGGTGAGGCTGGGCGCAGTGGCTTGCCGTGGCGGCGACCTGCTGCTGGTGGATGGCGTGTCCGGCGGGGCCGGCATGTACCGGGACCTGCAGAACCAGGGCGCCGATGGCAAGCAGCAGGATGCAAACCGCAAACTGGCGCAATCGACCGCATCTCACCCGGAAGGCAGCTCGCACCCGCCCGGTCATGCGCCACTTTCCTTCCCGGCGGCACGCCGGGCCAGTGCGATGTCGCGTTCACGTCTCCCGCCACCCGACGCCGCGAGACCGCCCCGCTGACGGAGGCAAGCCGCCTCGGCCAGGTGCTGTTTCGGATCATTCGCAAGTCGGGCGATCATGTCGGCAGCCCCGTGTCAGATTTCCCGTGGACCGAGAAAGCGCCCGAAGCTCCGGACGGTCGGGCCGAACAGGAACGCTTCATAGGGCTCGGGATCGACGCCCGGAAAATCCATGCCGGGCGAGCCGGCCGGCATGCCGGGAACGGCCAGCCCCGTCGCGTCAGGCCGCTCGGCCAGAAGGCGGCGGATGGCTGCGGCAGGCACATGGCCCTCGACCACGTAGCCGCCCACCTCGGCGGTGTGGCAGGAGGCCAGTTCGGCCGGGACGCCGAGCCGCTGCTTGAGGCTGTCCATATCGGAGGATTCTACCACCTTCACCGGGAAGCCTGCGGCCTCGATATGCGCGACCCAGCCATCGCAGCAGCCGCAGGATGGATCCTTGCTGACGCTCACCAGCGGCAGCGCTTCGGCATGTCCCCGCCTTGGCATGGACATCAGCAGGGGCAGCGCGCCGGCAGCGGCCAGAACGGTGCGCCGGCTGATGGGGTGATCGTTTCTCATCGTCAAACCTCGTTTCATGGATTCATTATCTCGCCGTCACGGTCCGGGCGCGACGCACGAAGGGGTGAGCAGGTGCTTGCATGCTGCGGCATGGTGCCGGCAGAGGCGCGCCAGCGGGCATCACAGCTTCACCCTCCGCAGCCGAGCGGCATTGGTGATCACGCTGACCGAGGACAGCGCCATGGCGGCCGCCGCGATGATCGGCGACAGCAGGATGCCGAAGAACGGATACAGCACCCCGGCCGCGACCGGCACGCCCAGAGCGTTGTAGATGAAGGCGAAGAACAGGTTCTGGCGGATATTGCCCATGACCGCTTCCGACAGCTTGCGGGCGCGGACGATGCCGGTCAGATCGCCCTTGAGCAATGTGACGCCCGCGCTTTCCATCGCCACATCGGTGCCGGTGCCCATGGCGATGCCAACGTCCGCAGCGGCCAGCGCCGGGGCGTCGTTGACGCCGTCGCCGGCCATCGCCACCACCTCGCCCGCCGCCTTGTGCCGCTGCACGACCGCGCTCTTCTGGTCGGGCAGCACCTCCGCCTCGACCTCGTCGATGCCGAGCTGGCGCGCGACGGCCTTCGCCGTGGTCCAGTTGTCGCCGGTGAGCATCACCACGCGGATGCCCTGCTCCTTGAGCGCGGCGAGCGCCTCGGGCGTCGATGGCTTGACCGGATCGGCGATGGCAAAGATGGCCGCAACCTGCCCGTCCACCCCCATGAAGATCGCGGTTGCGCCGTCCTCGCGCAGCCGGTCGGCCTCATCGGCCAGCGGCGCGACATCGACGCCCTGCTCGGCGAGGAACTTGGCATTGCCAAGGGGAATGCGCTTGCCCTCGACCACTCCGAGCGCGCCCTTGCCGGTGGGTGAGTCGAAATCCGCGACCGGTGCGAGTTCAAGGCCGCGCTCCTCGGCCGCCCGCACGATGGCCAGCGCCAACGGATGCTCGCTGGCGCGTTCGACACTGGCGGCAAGGCGCAAGGCTTCTTCCTCGGTAAAGCCAGCAGCCGGAACGATGGCGGTGACGGCGGGCCGGCCCTCGGTCAGGGTGCCGGTCTTGTCGACGATGATGGTGTCGACCTTCTCCATATGCTCCAGCGCCTCGGCGTTCTTGATCAGCACGCCCGCCTGCGCGCCGCGCCCGACGCCGACCATGATCGACATCGGCGTCGCCAGCCCCAGCGCACAGGGGCAGGCGATGATCAGAACCGAGACCGCCGCGATGAGACCGAACGAGAAGCGCGGCTCGGGACCCCAGATCGACCAGGCGATGAAGGCGAGCACCGCGACCACGATCACCGCCGGGACGAACCAGCCGGAGACCTGATCGGCCAGCCGCTGGATCGGCGCGCGGCTCCGCTGCGCCTCGGCGACAAGCTGGACGATCTGCGACAGCATGGTGTCGCGGCCGACCTTCTTCGCCTCGATCACCAGCGCGCCGGACTGGTTCATGGTGCCGCCGATGGCGGTGGCGCCGACCTCCTTGGTCACCGGCATCGACTCGCCGGTCACCATCGATTCATCGACGGCGCTGCGACCCTCGAGCACCTCGCCATCGACCGGAACCTTCTCGCCGGGCCGCACCCGCAGGCGGTCGCCGACATGAACGGTGTCGAGCTGAACCTCCTCCTCGGTGCCGTCGTCGCGGATGATCCGGGCGGTCTTGGGGGCAAGGTCGAGCAGCGCGCGGATCGCGCCGCTGGTGCTCTCTCTCGCGCGCAACTCCAGCACCTGCCCGAGCAGCACGAGCACGGTAATGACCGCCGCCGCCTCGAAATAGACCGCGACCGAGCCGTCGGGCTGGCGGAACTGGTCAGGAAAAATGCCCGGCGCCAGCGTCGCCACGACGCTGTAGATCCAGGCCGTGCCGGTGCCCATGGCGATCAGGGTGAACATGTTGAGGCTGCGGTTGACCAGCGACTGCCAGCCGCGCTGGAAGAATGGCCAGCCCGCCCAGAGAACGACTGGCGTGGCGAGGAGCAGTTGCAGCCAGTTCGAGGCCTGCTGACCGATGGCGTGGGTCAGCCCGAAAAGATGCCCGCCCATCTCGAGGACGAACACCGGGATCGTCAGAGCAAGGCCGATCCAGAACCGGCGCGTCATGTCGATCAGTTCTACATTCGGCTCTGCCTCTAGGCTGACCAGAACCGGCTCCAGCCCCATGCCGCAGATCGGGCATGATCCGGGCCCGACCTGCCGGATCTCCGGGTGCATCGGGCAGGTGTAGATCGTCCCTTCGGGAACCGGCTCTGCCTTGGCCGCCGCGGCGGCCGGATCGAGATAGCGTTCCGGCTCGGCCAAGAACTTCGCCCGGCACCCGGCCGAGCAGAAGTAATATGGCCGACCGGCATGCTCGGCCTTGTGCTGGGTCGTGTGGGGATCGACCATCATTCCGCAGACCGGGTCCTTGACCTTGTGCGTGTCGTCCTGCGCGGCGGCTGCGTGGTCATGCGCGTGATCATGCACATGTCCGTGGGCCGAATGGGCGTGAGTCTGGTTCTGGTGATCGTGTTCCGTCTTGCTGGTCATGTTCACGCCTCCTCGGCGTTTCCTGAGCTTGCGTTTCGTCTGTTCTGCGCCTTCCAATCGCTGGAAGGTCAAGAGGTGATTGGATTCCGGAGTTCCTGCCGTCAGTGACTACCGTGGACCTTTCCGACGCTGGCCCGTCCTGACCCGGCATGTGACCGCGTGATGTCGATGTCGGCCGCGGTCTCCTCACCATCGAGACAGTATTCCTCGATCTGCAACGTCGAGAAGTAGATGTTGAACTGCTGGCGCAGAAGATTGTTCGCCTGCCGCAGCACCCGCTCGCCGTCCTGCCAGTTCCGAACGCAGATATGGCTCGAGAAGACATTGCGCCCGGATGTCAGGCTCCAGGCATGGACGTGATGCACGTCCGTCACCCCCTCCAATTGCCGGATGGCCTCGATGGCGGCTTCCAGGTCGAGGTCTTCCGGCGTGCCTTGCAGCAGGATGTGCAATGCCTCGCGCAGAATGCCCCAGGAGGCCCAGAGCAGCACCAGTCCGAAGGCCATGCCAAGCAGAGGATCGATGGCCATAAAGCCCGTGAACCGGATCACCAGCGCAGAGATGATGATCAGGAAGCTGCCGACGAAGGTCTGCAGGATGTGCCAGTAGGCGCCGCGCATGTTCAGGTTGCCCTTCTGGCGCTCGTACAGCAGCCAGAGCGCGACAAGCTCGGTGGCGATCCCGCCCGCAGCGGCAAACAGCATCGGCGTCGTGGCCAGCTCGATCGGCTCCATGAGGCGCATCGCGCCCATCCACAGCACCAAAAGCGCCATCGCGACGAGAAACAGGCCGTTGAAAAGGGCGCCGAGGATCTCGGCCCGGACATAACCGAAGGTGCGCGCGGGGCTGGATTTCCGCTCGGTCAAGCGTAGCGCGACCAGCGCGATGAGCACGCCGCCCACGGCCGAGAAGGTGTGAAAGGCATCGGAGATGACGGCGACCGAGCCCGTCCAGATGCCGATTCCCAGCTCGATGACAAAGTAAAGGCCGGTGAGCCAGCCCGAGATGACAAGCGCCTTGCGATCGCCGCCCACGGGCATGTGACCGGCATGGCCGCCGTGAGACATCGACATGAGTCCGCCTCCTTGTTGCTGAGGGAGAACGCCGGGATCCGGCGTTCTAGGTTTGGCCTATGCGCTGACCGCGAATTCGGTCATCATGCCGGTTTCGAGATGCGGCATGTGGTGGCAATGCAACATCCAGCGCGCCGCCTCACCGGCGTCGAGCGCCACATCGACCATCGACATCGGCGGCACATAGACCGTGTCGCGCAACGCGCCCGCGACCGCACGTCCGTTCAGCCTGACGACCTGGAAGACATGCCCGTGCAGATGCATCGGGTGACCCATCATCGACATGTTGTGAAAGGACAGCACTACCCGCTCACCACTGCGCGCGGCTATCGGGCGATGCTGTCCCCAGACGGCTCCGTCGATCGTCCAGACATAGGGCTGCATCGAGCCGCCCAGCATCACCATATGGCTGCGGTCCACCGGCCGATCCGGCAGCGCCTCCGCCGCGAGCAGACGCGACTCCTGCGCCAGATCGGTGTCGAAGGCGGGGGCTTCCGATTCAGCCACGGCATCGATGCGCCGGATTTCGGCACCCTGCGTGGCAAGGATCAGGCCGGTGCGCTCACGCGCGCCTTCCCGCAGCGCGAGGATCGGCCAAGCGCCGCCCTCGTTCGGCAGGTCGATCTCCAGATCGAGCCGCTGGCCCATGGCCAGGCCGAAGCGCGTGCCAGAAACCGGCTGAACCGCATGTCCGTCCACCGCAACAAGCCGCGCCTGCGCCTCGCCGGTCTCGATCCAGAACACTGTCGCCGCGGCGGCGTTGATCACACGCAGGCGGACGCGCCCGCCGCGCTCGATCTGCACCACCTCGGGGTCCGACAGCGTGCGGTCATTGGCAAGATAGGCGTCCCAGTCGTAGTCATTGAGGTCCATCGCCATGGCGTCCATGGCACCCATCCCCATCATGCCGCCCATGGCGCCGTGATCCATGCCTTCCATCGGCATGTTCCCCATGGCGCCATGATCCATACCCGCCATGCCGCCCATGCCCGCGCCGTGGCCGCCTCCATGGCCGTCTGCCGTCCCATGGCCGTCGAGGATCTCGGCCATCACTTCCTCGGGCGCCTTGAACGAGAAGTCATGCAGGAAAAGCACTACTTCCTGACGGTCGGCGCTGATATCCTCGGCGCTGCGCACGATCAGCGGTGCTGCCAGAAGGCGCATTTCGTGCAGCGGCACATGCGCGTGCATCCAGTAGGTGCCGGGCAGCGGCGCGAAGTCATAGGCGCGTGTCTCGCCGGGGGCGAGCATCGGCAAAGGCATGTCGGGCACGCCATCCTGCGCGTTGGGCGGGATCTGGCCGTGCCAGTGGATCAGCGTGTCAACATCGAGATCGTTGCGCAGATCCACCCGGAAGCGCGCGCCGGGGTTGAGTGTCAGGCCCTGTCCGGTGGGTCCGGAAAGACCCCAGACGGTGGCGGCGCGACCGTCGATGTCCAGCGTCCGGCTAGCGGCGTGCAATGATAGCGGGGCGGCGCCCTGCGCGGCCGCGATCCGGGGCAGATGCGCATAGGCCAGCACGGCTGCGCCAGCGGCAAGAAAGCCGCGTCGTGAAAGGGTATTCATGGTCGTCTCCTCGGGACAGCCTGTCCCGTTCATCAAAACCGACAGAACGCCGCGGGCTCCAGCCCGGACGCAATCAGAGGAGACGGAGCTTGGGAGGTCGTTCGTTCAGCCCAGGTGCCCGACTGGCAAGCACTGCACCGGTCGGCAGGTCATGGCTGGCAGGCGCGTAATCGCTGCCAGAGCCTTCGCTCGGCGAGGTCAGGAAGACCGAAAAACCTACGCAAAGCAACTCACAGGCTTCGGCATCGCCTGAGCCACAGTGCTGGTCGCCATCACAGGGATTTTCGCTGCCGGCCGCAACCTGCATCATCTCGCCGACATGCACCGAGTGATCCGGTTCTGCGCTCAAGCGCGCCGCGTGCGCGGACGTCGCCGTCGTCATGACGGCGATCGCGAGGACGGCAAGCATGGTGACGAGGCGCGCGAACATGCCGGAAAGATAGGCGCTGGTCACGGGAATGTCCATTGCCCCCGGCGTCGCGCCTCTGGCAGTAATTCAATTTCGGCATGTAGCCGATTGAAATTCTTCACCAGCAGTCATGCAACTCATGCGCAATGAACTCCGTAATATCTTGTGGCTCGGGTTGCTCCTCGGCGGCCTGATCCTGGCGATCCTCGTTGGGTGGCATCAGGTCCGCACGGTATCCCCCGCCGCGGCATCCGCAGAAGTCATCGAACAGGGCCGGCAGGTCTATGCGGACCAATGTGCGTCCTGCCACGGTGCGCAGCTCGAGGGGCAGCCGGACTGGAAGACGCCCCTTCCATCCGGACGTCTCCCGGCGCCACCGCACGATGCCGGCGGCCACACGTGGCACCATCCCGATGACATCCTGTTCCGCATCGTCAGGGAAGGCACGGCCGCCATCGTCGGGGGCGGCTATGAGAGCGACATGCCGGGGTTTGCCGATCTTCTCAGCGACGCCGAGATCCGGGCTGTCCTCGCCTATATCAAGAGCACCTGGCCAGAGCGCGAGCGGACCTACCAGGAGAATGTGTCGCAACCACACTGATGGCACCTTCGGGATGGAGCTGCCCGTGCGACCGGCAGTGCAATTTCCCGAGGCCCACCGGTCACAGTTGAGGCCGCCGAACAGAAGCGGCATATTTGGATCGACCTGATGGCGAAACCTTTGGGAGGGATGTTCGTGGGATTATTCATGGCTTACTTGGCATTTGAAGCGCGCTCGATCTTGGCGCCGCCTCGGGTTTTCCCTCGATGAACAATCCCGGCTCCAGTTCATCGAAGCGGGTTCATGACCGCACGGAGCGGCTCAACAAGAGCTGCTTCTGCGTTACACTGGACCTTCCATCGCTGCGCGAAGCGATGGAGCGCGAGGCCGGTGATCCGGCGTTCTTCGAGACGTTCATCCGCCCCAAGGCCCATCTGTTCTCGCACGTGCCGGTGTTCCTTTCGGCCACCGCCGTCAATGAGATGCGCGCGATCGCAGTGGCTGTGGAGACCACCGCCCAACTCGCGGCATACAAGGCCGCAGTCCTCTCTTGGGTGCCGGAAATCGCGCGGGCGGATCATGGCCCGCTCGGGGCATTGATGGGCTACGACTTCCATCTTGGCGAAGACGGCCCCCGCTTGATCGAAATCAATACCAACGCCGGCGGGGCGTTTCTCAATGCCTTTCTTGCGAGGGCGCAGCGCGCGTGTTGCACCGAAATGGATATCCCCCCGACGCTGCCATCGTTCGAGGACGCGGCGTTTCGCATGTTCCAGAACGAATGGATTCGGCAGCGGGGAACGGGCGCGCCACAACGCATCGCCATCGTCGATGACAGTCCGCCGGAACAGTATCTCTACCCCGAGTTCGTGCTCGCGGGGCAAGTTTTCGCGGCACGAGGGGTAGACGCGATCATCGCCGACGCCAGTCACCTTCGCTACGACGATGGTCGGCTCAGCGCCGATGGAAAGACAATCGACCTCGTTTACAACCGGGTCACCGATTTCGCCTTCGATCAGCCCGAGCACAAGGCATTGCAGGAAGCCTACCGGGATGGCGCGGTGGTCGTGACGCCGAATCCGCACAATCACGCGCTCCTTGCAGACAAGCGCAACCTTTCGCTTCTTTCGAATTCCGCGACGCTGGAGGCCTGGGGCGTGGAACCGAGACTTCGCGCCCTGCTTGATGCCGTTCCACGCACCGTGCTGGTCAGTCCTGACAACGCTGACGCACTTTGGAAATCCCGCAGGGACCTGTTCTTCAAGCCGACCGGCGGACATGGCGGCAAGGCGGTATATCGTGGCGACAAGCTGACGAAAGGGGTCTGGGCGGAGATCGCGGAGGGCGGATACGTTGCTCAGACGCTGGTCCGCCCCAGCGAGCGCATGATCAGGATCGACGAGATACCCCAGACGCGCAAAATGGACGTGCGTCTGTATACATATGATGGCCAGGTGCTTCTGGTGGCCGCGCGCCTCTATCAAGGTCAGACCACGAACTTCAGGACGCCAGGGGGCGGCTTCGCGCCCGTGTTCGTGATCTGAAGCGTGAGCTGGCGGGGTTTGGCTTTAATATATCAATGCATTAATTTGGGGAGCATTCAACATCAGGCGCATCCCCTCCGGCACTTGCCCTCGCGAAAGCGTTCTCCCGATCCGGTTGCGGCCGGATTTTTTCGTTGTTTTCGAGGGCTATTCGGGCGGCTGAACACTGACCCCGCTGCCATGAGGTCCGGAAGCGGTTTCTCCGGACCGATACTCTCCTGACCTGATGACTGTGCCGGTTGGTGAATTTCTTACAGCAAGCTGAAATTGTGTGCTTTTCGGCTTTTCGGGATCGCCGGCCCGAATACTTCGATGCCGGTGGCGTTCGTGAGGGGGAGAATAAATCGAGCTATCGCCCTCAGAATAGTTCCGTGCTGCTCTCGTCGCGGATACGGAGGGGGTATCTTTCGCCCCTGATGGTGGGCGATTTCGATACCCCCCAACTTCGCCCTGCACCTCGCCGGTCTTCCTTCGCCACCGTGGTCATTGCCCGCCGCTGATCCGCAGTGGCCGTTTGCAACACCACGGAGGCCCGATCATGCCACATGAACCCGTCGTCCTGCCGCCGCGTTTTCTACGGACCAAAGAGGCCGCGACCTTTCTCAGCCTCTCGGCCCGGACGCTCGAAAAACACCGCACCTACGGAACCGGGCCAGCCTATCGCAAGCTTGGCGGCCGTGTGGTCTATGCCATCGACGATCTTGAGGCCTGGACCGAGCGCGGCGCGGTGACCTCCACCTCCGATCCGCGCGGCTCCGTGCTGCCCGCCAAGCGTCATGCGTTTCCGTCCGGCCCGCAGGCTGGTCGTTACGCCCGCTGACCGCTCGCGGTTTTCTTCATGACGGTGCGACGTCGATCCCTTTCCGAGCGCGGGCAACTCGACCTGTTCAGGGCGCTCCCCGGCGATTTCGCGCCACGAGACGCGCAGGATCTCATGGCCTATCCCTTCTTCTCCCTCGCCAAGTCGAAGCGCATCGCGCCCATCGACTTCGCCGCCGGCAATGTCTCCATCCGGGTCGAGGCTGTTCCCGATCACGGCATGGCCACGATCTGGGACGCCGATATTCTGATCTGGGCGGCGAGCCAGATCGTCGAAGCCCGCGACAGCGGCCTTCGCACCTCCCGGCTGATGGCCGCCACGCCCTACGAGATTCTCACCTATGTCGGGCGCGGCACCGGCTTGCGCGACTATCAGCGCCTGAAGGCGGCGCTCGACCGGCTGCAATCGACCACGATTTCCACCTCGATCCGCCAGCCGGTCGAAGGGCGCCGGCATCGCTTCTCCTGGATCAACGAATGGCAGGAACGCACCGACCATAGCGGCAGACCCGATGGCATCGAGATGATCGTGCCGGACTGGTTCTACCAGGCCGTCCTCGACGATGCGCTCGTGCTGACCATCGACCGGACCTATTTCGACCTAACCGGCGGCCTTGACCGCTGGCTCTATCGCCTGGTGCGCAAGCACGGCGGCCGCCAGCGCGATGGCTGGCGGTTCGATTTCCGTCACCTTCACCAGAAATCCGGCAGCCTGTCGCCGTTCAAGCGCTTCGCCTTCGAGCTGCGCGACATCATCCGGCGCCAGCCTCTGCCGGGCTATTCGCTGTTTCTCGAAGCTGAGGTTGGCGGGCGGATGCTGCTGGCCTTCGAGCCGGTCGCGCCCTGTGGAAAACCTGTGGATGGCCTCGTGCTATCAGGAACCCGGACTATCGTGCTATCGGGAACCGGAGGCTCGTGCTATCAGGAACCGAAACCGGGCTTAACACCCGGAACCCATTCAGGAAATCGCGCCCTTAACTTAGAGTCTAACAAAGAGTCTAACTTTGAAGAGCGCGCGCGCGATGTGGAAAACCTCATCCGCGACACCGTCAGAAACCTCGGTAGAGCCGCGAAGGAGAGGGCCTCATGTGCCCTGACACCGCCTCGACCGGCATCTGATCGAGGCGCAACCGAGGCTCCTGAATCTGCCGATACACCCCGCCTGCCTCTCGATCTGCCGGGGGGGTGCGAATGATCATCGCGCTCCTCAACCAGAAGGGCGGCGTCGGGAAGACGACGCTGGCGCTGCATCTTGCCGGAGAATTGGCGCAGGGTGGCAAGCGCGTCACCCTGATCGACGCCGATCCGCAAGGTTCCGCCCTCGACTGGTCGCAACAACGCGCGCGTGAGGGCCTGCCCCGTGCCTTCGGCACACTCGGCCTGGCGCGCGATACGCTGCACCGTGAGGCGCCAGAGCTTGCCCGCGATGTCGATCATATCGTCATAGACGGGCCGCCGCGCGTCGCCGGCCTCATGCGCTCGGCGCTGCTCGCCGCCGATCTCGTGCTGATCCCGGTGCAGCCATCGCCGTTCGACGGCTGGGCCTCGGCCGAGATGCTCGCCCTCCTGACGGAAGCGAGCATCTATCGCCCGCAGCTCGTCGCGCGCTTCGTGCTCAACCGCTGCGGCTCGCGCACCGTCATTGCCCGCGAAACGGCCGAGACGCTGGCGGACCACGACCCCCCGCTACTCGCCAGCGCCATCGGCCAGCGCGTCGTCTTCGCCGACGCCGCGCAGACCGGGCGGCTCGCCAGTGAGATCGACGCCCGATCACCTGCGGCGCGCGAGATCGCAGCACTGGCTACCGAGGTCGAACGGCTGGGCATCGGGAGGGCGTCGGCATGACGATTCTCACCGGCGATTGCCGCGAACAGATGCCCTGGCACGCACCCTACGACATGATCCTCGCTGATCCGCCCTATGGCGGCACCTCGCTCGCCTGGGATCGGCGTGTCGAGGGCTGGGTCGGGCTGGCGCGCGCCGCGCTTACGCCGACCGGCTCGCTCTGGGTCTTCGGTTCGCTGCGCAGCTTCATGGCGACAGCGGACCGCTTCACTGATGCGGGCCTGCGGATCGCGCAGGAGGTGGTTTGGGAGAAGCAGAACGGCACCGGCTTTCATGCCGACCGCTTCAAGCGCGTGCATGAACTGGCGGTGCAGTTCTATCCCGCCGAGACGACATGGCGCGACATCTACAACGACGTCCAGACCACGCCCGACGCAACAGCCCGCACCGTCCGGCGCAAGCGGCGCCCACCCCATACCGGCAAGATCGACGCCGGCCATTACGTCAGCCATGACGGCGGGCCGCGCCTCATGCGCTCGGTCATCTACCTGCGCAACTGTCATGGCCGCGCCATCCATCCGACCGAGAAACCTGCGGCGCTCCTGGAAATTCTGATCCGCACGAGCTGCCCGGAAGGTGGCCTGGTCGGCGACTGGTTCGCCGGTTCCGGCGCGGCCGGGGAAGCCTGCCGGCTTTCCGGCCGGCGCTATATCGGCTGCGAGATCGACCCCGACATGGCCGAGCGCGCGCGGGCGCGCATCGCCACCGTGCTGCCGTTTCATGACGGAGGCCCGTCATGACGGCGCGCACCGACAAGCGCGGCTTCGCCGCCCGCCCGGCCGATCCCGAAGGCTGGATCAGGGCCGGCGATGCGCGACCAGCGCGAGATGGCGCCGTAACCGCCCATTCCGCCCGGCTGACGATTGACATCACGCCCGAGCTTCGCGGGCGGATCAAGATCGCCGCGATCAGACGCGGCATCACCGTCGCCGACATGCTGCGCGACCTGCTGGCGCGCGAGTTTCCCGACATATCGGGAGACCGCCCATGAACGGCATCGACGCCCATGACGACGATCTGACCCGCGTGGAACTGACCTGGGTGGAAGGCAGGACCGAATACTGGATCAGGTTCGGCCATGAGGCGGGAACGCAGCTCCTCGACCGCAACCGCCGTATCGTCTCTTTCGGTCCTGGCGCGGTGTTCGCGTTCGTCCGCTGGGCGGCGAACGACCACGGCACGATCATTTCGCGCCTCGACATCCTGCGCGCGGTTGCGCCGGGCGAGTCCTATCAGACGCTGCCCTTCGCCCGTCCGGGCGGCGAAATCCTGCTGAAGATCGAAGGCTGGCCGAAGGTCGAGGCCGTCCTCCGCCATGTCGACGGGATCGAGGCCATTGGCGTCGATCCCGCCCAGGTCGATCCCGATCACTGGCGGCACGTTGCCCATTGGATGAACGCGGGCGAAGCGCCGCGACCCTACACCGCCGAGCGCCATCAGGCATGGCTCCGGCGCCGGGAGATCGCCCCATGACGCGCTTTCGCTATGTCATGGCGACAACGGCTGCCACGCTCGGGATCGCCATTACCGGATTCGTTCCGACCGCGCCAAGGCTGGTCTGGAACGCATCGGCCAGCGTGCCCATCGGCTTCTACATCGTCACGCCCACTCAGCGGATCGAGGTGCCCGATCTGGTCGCCGTCATCCCACCCGAACCCATCGCTTCGTTCATGGTCAAGCGCGGCTATGTCGCCCGCGACGTGCCGCTTCTGAAGCATGTCCTCGGCTTGCCCGGACAGCGCGTATGTCGCGCTGGCCGCGCCATCTCCGTCAACGGCGTTCCGCTCGGCGAGGCGCGCGACCACGACAGCCTCGGCCGAGACCTGCCGGTCTGGCTGGGCTGCCGCGTCATCGCCGAGGGCGAGGTTTTCCTGATGAACCCGGACGTCGGCGACAGCCTCGACGGCCGCTATTTCGGCCCGCTCCCCGCCTCCGCGGTGATCGGCCACGCGATCCCGCTTTTCACCGACGAAGACGGCGATGGCCGCTTTGTCTGGCGCGCGCCGATGCGGTGACGGCGCGTCCAGTGCGGGGCGTGCGAGCGGCCCGCGTCTTCTCTACCGCATAGGAAAGGAGCCTTCCATGGCACAGATCGGCCAGTTTACCCGCACCCCGTCCGGCTATTTCGGGCAGCTTCGCACCCTCTCGCTCGACCTTGAGCTGACCTTTGTTCCGATCGATGATGTCGAGTCAGAGAACGCGCCCGCCTATCGAATTCGGCTTGGGGATGAAGACGGGCCGGAAGTCGGCGCAGGCTGGAAACATTCTGGCGAGCGCGCAGGACCGTTCGTCTCCGTCCTTCTCGACGATCCCGTCTTTCAGCAGCCGATCCGCGCCCGGCTGTTCCAGTCGGACGAAGATGGCCGCGAGTGGGGTCTGCACTGGACCCGTCCGAAGAAGCGCGACGAACAGGGGTGATCATGGTCACGTCCTGCACTCGTCCCGCTTCGGGGAGATGCGGTGTCCGCCGCCGCATCATCCTCCTTCTTTTTTCCGGCCTGTTCGTCTCCACCATCGCCCCGCTGTCCGGTCTGGCGCAAACCACCGTGCCGGATCGCACGGTCGCTGCGCATCCGCACGGCGCGCATATCGAGGAGGCTTCGCAGCGTTTCGGCATCCCGCCGTCATGGATCATCGCCGTGATGCAGGTCGAAAGCGCGGGCGATATGCGCGCCATATCCACCGCCGGGGCGATGGGGCTGATGCAGGTCATGCCCTCGACTTGGGCGGAGCTGCGCATCCGCCATGCTCTCGGCCGCGACCCCTTCGAGCCGCGCGACAACATCCTCGCGGGCACCGCCTACCTACGCGAGATGTGGGATCGCTACGGCAATGTCGCCGCGATGCTCGCGGCCTACAATGCCGGTCCCGGTCGCTACGATGAATACCGCGCGACGGCTCGTCCGCTGCCTGCCGAGACGCGCGCCTATGTCGCTGCTTTGACGCCGATCCTGCTCGGCGAGCGGCCTTCCGGCAGCGGCTCGACGGTCGCTCCGCCGCCCGACTGGCGCGAGGCGGCGCTCTTCGTCGCGCGTGAAATAGGCGCTTCCGCTGCCGATCCCGCGTCCCCCGACCGCACGCCGGACGATGCCCCTTCGCTCGTCCCGGCGGCACCGGACGCACTCACCGCCTTGCAGTCGGAGGGGCTGTTCGTCGCCCGCGATGCCGGTGGGGACCGGCCATGAGCAGCGGCACCGCAATTCGCATCCCATCGGGCGCTGGCGTGTCATGGAGGGCGCAGAGGGTGGCGGCAGGCACCACGACCGAAAGATGGCAGGATAAAAGCGCGCACGGTGCGGCTCAGGCGGGCGGTTGTTTTTGTTCATGTTTCTGGCGCGTTTCGCACCGTGCGGCGCTATCGCGCACCGTGTGCTTCGCGTCCATCTTCCTGATTTTATTCTCTGTTTTGCACCGTGCGGGGATGTGCCATGTCCGATGAGCACGAGTTCCGCATCCGTCCGGGGCGCATCCGCTCAACTCGTGCGCAGCAAACCCGGCCCTTCATCGCGCAGGCACTTGCCGCCGCGAAGAAGGCCGGAGGCGGCGTCTCGCGATCCGGTCGCGTCACATCCGGCAATCGTTCCCGCTTCGGGCGCGGCCAGCGCGCCAGCGTACAGGCCAACCGCCTCATCACCTCCCGTACACGCGGCGCCGTCGTCAAGGCACGCGTCGTTCGCCACATGGCGTCGTCGGCGCCGCTTGGTGCGCATCTTGATTACCTGCGCCGTGACGGCGTGACCCGAGACGGAGAGAAGGCAAGGCTGTTCGGGCCGGGAACGGAGGATGCCGATGGTCGCGCTTTCGCGGAGCGCTGCGGTGATGACCGGCATCATTTCCGGTTCATCGTCTCGCCTGACGACGCGCTGGATATGTCCGACCTCCGATCCTTCACCGACGATCTTGTCGGCCAGATGGAAAAGGATCTCGGCACGCGCCTCGATTGGGTGGCGGTCGATCACTGGAACACGGCGCATCCGCATGTCCATCTGATCGTGCGCGGCACCCGCGACGACGGGCAGGATCTCGTGATTTCCCGAGACTACATCAAGGAGGGGATGCGGGACCGGGCGCGCGATCTCATCACCCTGGATCTGGGGCCGCGCACCGATCTCGACATCCGCCGCAGCCTTGAGGCCCAGATCGAGGCGGAACGCTGGACACAACTCGACCGGCAGCTTGCCCGCGACGCTGGCAAATCCGGTATCGTCGATCTCGCCCCGCTCGCTGATCACCCGCAGGACGAGTTCCACACGCTGAAGGTCGGTCGGCTGCGCACCCTTGAAATCCTCGGGCTGGCCGATCAGATCGGCCAGTCGCAGTGGTTCATCAAGCCCGAGGCTGAAGCGGTCCTACGCGAGCTTGGCGAGCGTAGTGACATCATCAAGCGCATGCACCTCGCCCTGACCGAACGCGGCATCGAGCGCGGCTCCGCCAGCTATGTCCTCGCCGGTGAAAGCCTCGACGTTCCGGTTATCGGCCGTCTGGTCGAACGCGGCGTTGATGACGAGTTGAAGGGGACCGCCTATGCCGTGGTCGATGGTGCCGACGGCCGCAGCCATCATATCAGGCTCCCGCATCTGGATGCCGCTGGCGACAGCCCGCCCGGCTCGATTGTCGAGCTGCGCGCTTATGAGGATGCGCAAGGCGCGCGCCGTGTCGCGCTTGCCGTCCGCTCCGATCTCGATCTCGGCGCGCAGATCGGCGCCTCGGGTGCGACCTGGCTCGATCGGCAGGCCATCGCCCGCGAGCCCATCGCCCTATCGGACAGCGGCTTTGGTGCCGAGGTCCGTCAGGCTCTGGATGAGCGCGCGGAGCATCTGATCGGCGAGGGCTATGCCGAGCGGCAGGGCGGCCGCGTTGTCTTCGCGCGCCGACTGCTCAGCACACTGCGCAGGCGCGAACTCGACAGCCTCGCCGAGAAGCTCGCGGCAGATACCGGCATGTCCTTCGAGCGCGCCGCCAGTGGCGAATATGTCGCCGGTTCCTATCGTCAGCGCTTCGCACTCGCCTCCGGCCGCTTCGCCATGATCGAGGGTCCCGGACCTGACGGGGGTCTCGGCTTCCAGCTCGTGCCCTGGTCGCCCTCGCTGGAAAAGCAGATCGGCCGTCACGTCTCCGGCGTGGCCCGCGACGATGGCGGCATCGATTGGGATTTTGGGCGCAAGCGCAGCCTCGGCCTCTGACCTCAACTGGAAAGGATCTCTGCCCATGTCCGCCACCAAAATTCTCTGGGGACAGATCACCACCGTCTTCCTCATCATCCTTGCCACCACCTGGGGCGCGACGCAATATGTCGCCTGGAGCCTCGGCTATCAGCCGCAACTCGGCCCGCCCTGGTTCGAACTGCTCGGGACGCCGATCTATTATCCCCCGGCGATCTTCTGGTGGTGGTATTTCTATGAAGCCTATGCGCCGCCGATCTTCGCGAAGGGCGGCATCATCGCGGCCTCGGGCGGCTTCATCGCCATCGCGGTCGCCATCGGCATGTCGGTCTGGCGGGCGCGCGAGGCGAAGAACGTCGCCACCTACGGCTCGGCGCGTTGGGCCTCAAAGCCCGAGGTGAAGGCCGCCGGCCTGCTCGATCCCGATGGCGTAGTCCTCGGCCGATATGACCGCGAGTATCTGCGGCATGATGGCCCCGAGCATGTGCTGTGCTTCGCGCCGACCCGTTCGGGCAAGGGCGTCGGCCTGGTGGTGCCGACGCTGCTGACCTGGCCGGGCTCGGCAGTTGTCCACGACATCAAGGGCGAGAACTGGCAACTCACTTCGGGGTTTCGTTCACACCATGGTCGCGCGCTGCTGTTCGATCCGACCAACCCGAAATCCTCGGCCTACAATCCGCTGCTCGAAGTGCGTCGCGGCGAGTGGGAGGTGAGGGACGTGCAGAACATCGCCGACATCCTCGTCGATCCCGAAGGCAGCCTCGACAAGCGCAACCATTGGGAAAAGACCTCCCATTCGCTCCTCGTCGGCGCGATCCTTCATGTTCTTTATGCCGAGCCTGACAAGACGCTGGCAGGTGTGGCCAGATTCCTGTCCGATCCCAAGCGTCCGGTGGACTCCACCCTGCGCGCCATGATGACAACCGCGCATCTGGGTGAGGCGGGGCCGCATCCGGTCGTGGCCAGTGCGGCGCGCGAGCTGCGCAACAAGTCCGAGAACGAGCGGTCGGGCGTGTTGTCGACGGCGATGTCGTTTCTCGGCCTCTATCGCGATCCCGTCGTGGCCGAGGTCACGCGCCGCTCCGACTGGCGGATCAGCGATATTGTGGCCGGCGATCAGCCGACCACGCTCTACCTCGTCGTGCCGCCTTCCGACATCAACCGCACCAAACCCCTGATGCGATTGCTGCTCAATCAGGTTGGCCGTCGCCTCACCGAGGATCTGCAAGCGAATGCCGGAAGGCATCGGCTGCTCTTGATGCTCGACGAGTTTCCAGCGCTCGGGCGGCTGGACTTCTTCGAGACGGCGCTGGCCTTCATGGCGGGCTACGGCCTCAAGAGCTTCCTGATCGCGCAGTCGCTGAACCAGATCGAGAAAGCCTATGGGCCGAACAACTCGATTCTCGACAACTGCCATGTCCGCGTGAGCTTCGCCACCAACGATGAGCGCACCGCCAAGCGCGTGTCGGACGCCCTCGGCACCGCCACCGAGATGAAGGCGATGAAGAACTATGCCGGGCACCGGCTGTCGCCCTGGCTGGGGCATCTCATGGTCTCGCGCTCGGAAACCGCGCGCCAGTTGCTCACGCCGGGCGAGATCATGCAGCTCCCACCACATGAGGAGATCGTCATGGTGGCGGGCATCCCGCCGATCCGGGCGACGAAGGCGCGCTACTTTGAGGATGCCCGGTTTCAGGAGCGCGTTCTTTCCCCGCCTGATCTGACGCGCCCGGAAGGAACCCGTGCCGACGACTGGACCGCGTTGCCGATCCCGGCGCGACCCGGTCCTGCCGAGGATGACGAGGACCACATGAGGGATGATGAAGATCCGACCGAATCCGAACGCCGCTTGCAGCCCGAACTCAGCCGCGTGAAGCCGGTGGAGAAGAAAAAGCCCATCGAGAACGAGTTCGAGCCCGATCTTTCCGATGACGTGGAAGAAGATGTTGCCCGGAACCGACGCATGATCCGCCAGGTGCAGGGGATTGCCCGGCAGGTCGCCATGGACCCGAACGACGGCATGGAGCTGTAGCGCCATGACACGCCACAGGAAGAAATCGAAGATCACGATCTATCTTGACCCCGATGTCACCTCGGCGCTGGCGGACTTTGCGGCACGCCGGGATCGCTCGCAATCCATGATCGCCGAAGCCGCCATCGCGTCGTTCCTGTCGCCGGACGATGCCGAGCGGCGCGAAGCGGTTGTCGTCAAGCGCCTCGACCAGCTCGACCGCCGCATGGCGCGGCTTGAGCGGGACGTCGGCATCGCCGTCGAAAGCCTGGCGGTGTTCATTCGGTTCTGGGTCACGACAACGCCGGCGCTGCCTGAGCCAGCGGCGAAGGCCGCGAAGGCCAAGTCGGCGGAACGATATGAGGCGTTCATCACCGCACTCGGCCGGCGCCTCGCGCAGGGGCCGAAGCTCCGGCAGGAAATCTCGGAGGATGTGGCCGGATCAGAACAGGGTGCGGGGACACACTGATTGGTATACCATTTCGAGCCCATCAGCGACATTCAGGCAGACTGCGGTATGGCGCAGCCCCTCACGGATGCGGAAGAAGACCCGGCCCAAAGTAGACATTCCAGCGCTGTCGATCCTGCCTGGCGACATGTCCGAAAGCGGACACCGCACTCTTGCCGAACGGAAATCCACCCAATCAGTAAGACACGGCGGCGGCCTTCGGCGGATACTTGCGGTTCAAGCTGTGCAAAGCGCTGTTCGCTCGGTATCGTTGGCCAAGGGCGGGAGGGATGTTCAGCAGTGGAAATAAGTAGACTTAAAATATCAAACTTTCGCTCTATCAAAGAGGCAGACATTCAGTTTGGCGCGGTTACAGTCCTTATAGGAACCAACAACGCCGGAAAGTCGGCGATACTGGAAGCGATCCGCATCGCGCTTACCAGACGGTGGGGACAGCGCGGAACCGGATTCACTGAATATGATGTGCATCTGTGCGACGGTAGGCCAGATCCAAAAGTCGGCGATCCCGTCGTTATCGAGGTCGAGTTCCAGGAGGCTGTCGCCAACGAGTGGCCCGAGGACCTCCACGGCGAACTCGAAGACATCATCCAACTCGATCCAGTGACCGGCCGCGCGTCAATAATCATGCGCGTCAGCTGCTCATGGGAAGCGGCCGAAGAGAGTTTCGTGCCACGATGGGAATTCCTGAACGTCGAAAGGAACCCACTCGCCGGGCGCGGCGCTCGCGCCGTCAATCTCCAGGAGTTCTTCCAGTTTCTGCCCGTCTTCTACCTTGAGGCGCTCCGCGACGTCACGGACGAGTTTTCCTCAAGGAGCCAGTTCTGGGGCAAGTTGCTCCGGACGGTGCAAATCCCTGAACCTCTCGAGCAGAAATCAAAGCGGATCTTCGACCTTCTGAATCGACGCTTGCTCGACGCTGATCCGCTTCTGGCCAATCTTGCCAACGGTCTTTCCCATATCAGCCGCGTCGCCGCCACCGACGTCCCAGGCCAGGCGGACTTGCGGCTGCTGCCCCTCAATACATGGGATATCCTCTCGAAGGCGGAGGTCATCTATCAGACGGAGGGCGGCAAACCGTGGCTACCGTTGGCGCGGCACGGTCAAGGCGTGCAGAGCCTTTCCGTCATGTTCCTCTTCAAAGCCTTCGTTGAGCTGATCCTGAGCGATCTGTACCGGCCCGAAAGCACAGCTGTCCTGGCTCTTGAGGAGCCGGAGACACATCTCCATCCTCAGGCGGCCCGCAGCCTTTGGCGTCATATCACTGAGCTCCCAGGCCAGAAGATCGTAACGACACATTCGCCGTACTTCCTACAGCACGTTCCGTTCCGCGATATCCGCGTCGTCCGTGTCGAGGCCAACGGCACAACTGTAAGCGCTCTCCCCCGTCAATTCCGCGCGCCCGTCCCGCATGTTCCCCAGATTGACGCCATCATCGCAGCCTCCGCCGGCCTCATCACTTATGACCGCGGTCTCAACGAACTCGTGCTGTCCGGCGCTCTGCCCCAAAACCAGTATCGCGATCTCCTCATCGCCTACGGCGGACGCCCTGACACACAGACCATCCACGCCGCGCTGCGTAAGGCATCCGATGCATCGCAGGAGTTCGTCTCGGACGCGGAACTGGAGCAGCTGGAGACATTTGCTCGGCGGATCCGTGGCGAAATATTCTTCGCACGCCGCTGGCTTCTCGTGGAGGGCCCGTCCGATTACCATCTGGTTCATGGCATCGCCAAGGGCCTTGGCTACGACCTTGATGAACACGGCGTCGCCGTCATCGATTTCCAGAACAATGGCAGCCCCGAGATTATGCGTGAGTCATTGTCTCAGCTTTCCAATCTGGGAAGGTAGAGGCAGACGGTTTCTGGGACGGCCATCCCAGGAACTGGTGACGGGCGGGCCTCCCCGAGGAATGACCCGACGAGCGGTCGCAAAATATCTTGCCACCCGTCACATCTGTCAGGCCATCCGAACGGTAGAGGGGCCTTCGCGGCCGTGCATAATCAAGGATCACGACAAGCATATGAGCAGCAACTTCCACGAAGGCCATCGCACGAATATCATTGCGTTTGAGGTTTCTAAAGCGAGCCTAACCGTCCACAGCCTGCCCGACGACCGGCAGGTCACCATCCCAAACACCGCGCCCGCGATCAGACGCTTGCTCAAAGCAAAGACGAAAGGCAGCAACCCTTTCGTGATCTGCGAGGCATCCGGTGGATATGAGCGCCATGTTCTGAATTGCGCAGTCGAGGTGGGGCTTTCAGCCCATCGGGCGCATGGCACGCGGACACGGAATTTCGCGAAATTCTTGGGCCTCTCTGCCAAGACAGACGCGGTGGATGCGCGAATGCTCGCGCTATTCGCCGCCAAGTCGGTCGATCTGCGGCTATGGCAGCCACCCGCCCCAGAGACGGTCGAGCTGCGTGGCTTGCGGCGGCGGCGCGATGATCTGGCACAGATGATCCGCATCGAGCAAAACAGGTTGGAGCATCCGCAAATCAAGCATGTGGAACGCTCTCTGAAGCGTCATGTTCGCGCCATGAGCAACGAGATCAAGGAGCTCGATACTCAGATCGCCGCATTGGTCGCCGCAACGCCGGAGTTTCGGCAGAAGTCGGGCCTGCTGACGTCTGTGATCGGCGTGGGGCTAAAGACGGCAGCGGCCTGTCTGGCTTATCTTCCAGAGCTGGGGTCGCTGACCAAAGGAGAGGCTGCTTCGATTGTCGGTCTTGCGCCCCATGCTCAGGATTCAGGGACGCTGAAAGGACGCCGCCGCATTTCAGGAGGCAGGCGTGAGGTCAGGTCGAGCCTCTATATGGCGGCATTGACTGCCCTCCGCCTCGATCCGGCGATGCAAGCTTTCGCGCACCGCCTGAAAGAGCGTGGCAAGCCCGCGAAAGTGGTCATCACCGCAATCATGCGGAAGCTCGCCGTCATCCTGAACGCGGTGCTCAAGACTGGGGAGCCTGCGCGTCGAACTCATTCGGCATAGCGATTGCGGACCTTCGCTCGCCTGCGCACGAACAACCGCTGTGCGGACCGAAGCTGCCGTTCGCAGATGCAGCGAGAGCATGTACTTCGCTGGCGCGGGATTCACCAAAAGGGCGGGGAGCCGACCTTCGCCGCGGGTGCGAGCACCGCGCGTTTTCACGATCTGAGCGGACATTCAGCCTGACTTGCTCCGCCGGGTCTGGGTTGATTGATACTAAGGCCGGGAGCCAACTGTTCGCTGCGGGTGAGAATGCCCCTGAACGAGGAGCCGCTTGAGGTGCAGACCGAGGCGTGGCTAATGAAGCGTATCGCAGTCTGCCCCCGCGGCCATGCGGCGGAGGCGGCGGTCTTCGATCCCATCATCGCGGCAAGCGGCGAGCCGGCCTGCAGGGACCTCGCCCAAGCCACCCGCATCGCGCTTCCCATGGAAACCAATCTCGGCCTCGGTGCCGACCATCCGCTGGTCCACCGCAACATCGATCTCGCGGGGCATCCGCCGCTGCGGGACGGCGATCTCCTCGACCTTGTCGATGCGCGGCTCCAGGCGGCCACGCAGATGGCGCAATGCTTCGTTGAGGCTCCTCGTAACCGACTTCTGAAGCTTGCAGACGCTCTCGAGACGGCAGGCACGCTCGACGCGGGCGACATCGCCGAGATCTTCAATGGAGGGAAGGGCGGGATACCGTGCAACCCGCAGCCATCGCGATAATGGCCGCAAGCATCGTCCGGCATTCGCGACGTCCGGATCGGTCAGGCTCCCGCTGCGCGTCTTGGCGGCTGCCGCCAGCGTCGCATCAGTCTCCAACCCCGAGATCACAGCCAGCCATCACCGCTTAAGAGAGGTTTGTCCCATGAGCATCAGCATCGCCGCCGACGGCAGCCCGGGCCGCTTGGACGAGGAGCTCAAGCGCCCGCACCATCTCGTCGCCAACCTCAAGCGCATCTGATTGGCCCGTCACCCAAATCCGACCATTTCACATATAACTTGATATTTGAATATCGAACACTATCTATTGTCTTCAAGGTCGTCACGTTTGACACGGCCAGATACAGATAGCGGAGCCTCACATGACCCATGGCGCACACTCCGGCCTTTACGGCCCTTCCACCGCTCCGGATGGTTTCGAGCACGAACCTGACGCTACAGCCGGCTACTGGAGCCATCGGGCCAAAAACACCTTGCCGCCCCCCGACTTCATTGGCCCCTATGCCCGGCACCGCCCGCTCCCCACGCCGGGCGTGGAAGACCGGAGAGCCTGGATAATCGGTGGCGGAATTGGCGGGCTCGCCGCAGCATTTTACCTAATCCGGGACGGCCATATGCCGCCCGCCCATATCACCGTTCTTGAAGAGATGGATATCGAAGGCGGCTCAATGGACGGCGCCGGCAACCCCGAAGACGGCTACCTTATCCGGGGCGGCAGGGAGATGAACTGGAACTATGACACGCTGTGGGACATGTTCCAGGATGTCCCAGCCGTAGAGCTCCCTGAAGGCTATTCGGTATTGGATGAATACCGCCTGCTGAATGACAACGACCCCAATTATTCCAAGGCGCGTCTGATGCGCAATCAGGGTGAAATCGTTGATTTCACTGATATGGGGCTGACCCACTCCCAGCAATGGGAAATGATCCGTCTGATGCTTAAGAGAAAAGAAGACCTCGATGATATAACCATTGAGGAATACTTCTCCGAAGGTTTTCTGAGCAGCAATTTCTGGGCGCTGTTCCGCTCCATGTTCGCGTTCAAGAACTGTCACAGCCTTCTGGAAACCAAGCTGTACATGCACCGCTTCCTAGATTCCGTTGACGGTTTCGGGGATTTGTCAGCCCTCGTTTTTCCCAAGTACAATCAATATGATACCTTCATCAAACCGCTGGCGGGCATGCTGCGCGAAAAAGGCGTGCGCTTTCAGTTCGGCACGCGCGTGCAGGATCTGGAGCTGAGCGAGACCGGCGCCCAAAAGACCGTGACAGGCATTGTCTGCACTGTCGCAGGTCAGCCGCAACGACTGGAGGTTGGGGACACCGATCTTGTCTTTGCGCTGACAGGCTCGATGACGGAGAACACGGCCTATGGCGATCTGGATACTGTGCCCCAACTGATGGTCGGACGCCACGAGCCCGGCCAGGACAGCGGCTGGACGCTCTGGCGGAACCTGGCGGAAAAATCTGATGTGTTCGGCCATCCCGAAAAATTCTATGGCGACACCGACCAGTCGATCTGGGAGTCCGCCACCCTGACCTGCAAACCCTCGCCGCTTGTCGACAAGCTCAAGACGCTTTCGGTCAATGACCCGTATTCGGGACGCACAGTGACAGGCGGTATCATTACCTTCACGGACTCAAACTGGCTGCTGAACGTGACGTGCAACCGTCAGCCCCATTTTCCCGATCAACCTGAAGACACGCTTGTCTTGTGGGTCTATGGCCTCTTGATGGACCAGCCGGGCAATCATGTCGGCAAGGCCTTGCCGGAGTGCACAGGACGCGAGATTCTCAGCGAACTCTGCTATCATCTGGGGATTGAAGACCAGATCGATGATGTGGTCGCCAACACCAAGGTGCGTACCGCGCTGATGCCCTATATCACGGCGCAATTCATGAAACGCGCCGCCGGCGACCGGCCCCGGGTCGTGCCGGAAGGATGCACGAATCTGGGCCTGATCGGGCAATTCGTCGAAACCCGCAACGACATAATATTCACAATGGAGGCCTCTATCCGCACCGCCCGGATCGGCGTCTACAAATTGCTGAACATTCCCAAGCAGGCGCCCGACATCAGCCCAACCCAGTATGACATCCGCAATCTACTCAGGGGCGCGCGCGCCCTGAATAGCGGCAAGCCGTTCCTGGGCGAGAGGTTGCTGCACCGGTTGCTGGATCGGACGTATTATGCGCATATCCTGCCTCCCTTGCCTGAACCCGAGACCCAGCGTGATGAAGCCTTCGAGGCCGAAGTCGATACTCTGGCCGCCAAAGGCGGTGCCGCGCTGAAGGCCCTGGGGAGCTGGATCAGCAACGTCCGCAAAGGCTTCTCGAGCGAATGACCGCTGATCCCAGAGCCACAGCCAGAAGACTCTCGCCATGACAGATGCCCCCCGTCGACTGTCGCGACAGGAACAGCAACAGCGCACACGCGAGTGCCTTCTGGATGCGGCTGAAATGCTGTTCGCCGAAGGCGGGGTCAATGCGACCTCGCTTCGAAACGTATGCGAGCGGGCCGGGTTCTCCCAGGGGGCTTTCTATTCCAACTTCGCGAGCAAACAGGACCTTTTGCTTTCGGTTCTCGAACGTCATATCGAACGCGAAGCGGCCCTGCTGCAGTCTCTGGTGAAATCGGTGTCAAGCGATACGCTTGATCACGCTCTGGAAGGGTTTTCAGAGCACCTCACGGCCATCGCGGAGCAAACACAATGGTCCCTGTTGGCGATCGAACTGCAATTGCAGGCGCAGCGTGACGCCGATTTCGCCGCTCAGTGCGCTCACGCGCGCAACGCTAGCTATGACGCCCTAGCCTCGGTTCTGGAAACGCTGAAAACGCGCTTCGAGCTGAGCTATCAGCTTCCAACACGCCAGCTTGCGATCAGCCTTTACGCCCTGTGGTCCGGACTCGTGCTGTCTCGGGCCGGGGGTGAGACCATATCTCGCGCCGACTTACTTCTGACCCATTTCAGAGGATTGGTGGCCTCACCCAAATCTTTGAAGGGTTGAGACAGTATTGGTGCCGAGAGCTAGCCTTCCGCCTCCGCCGGGGTTCGCAAGCGCAGCGAATGGCGGCTTCGACGGGCAGCGCTGCAGCATCCTGAGCCGAGACTGAAGGTCGGCTCCGGGCCGTGAGAGACTTGGGCGATCGGTCAGTTCCGACCGCAACATTGCTTGTATTTGCGGCCCGA
>NZ_JBHUEN010000007.1:0-4518 GCF_042680785.1 Paracoccus pacificus | reverse complement strand
TTTACGCCGCCCGCAGCAGCACCATGCCGCCGCTAACGTGGACTAATTTCGCACCGCCGTTCTCAATCTGAACGAATTCGCCAGCCCGCGCTTTCGCGCCGTCGCCAAGCCGGTGCTGGAAATCCTGGCCGGGATTCCGACCGTTGTCTATGGCTTCTTCGCCATCCTGACCGTGGCACCCGCGATCCGGGCCTGGGGCGCAGCACTGGGCATTCCGGTCGCGCCGAATACGGCACTCGCGGCGGGTTCGGTGATGGCAATCATGCTTATCCCCTTCATCTCGTCTTTTGCCGATGATGCGCTGTCGGCCGTGCCGCGCAGTCTGCGCGACGGCAGCATGGCTTTGGGTGCCACACGATCCGAAACCGTGCTGAAGGTGCTGTTCCCGGCTGCCATTCCCGGCATCGTCGGCGGTGTGCTGCTGGCCATCAGCCGAGCCATCGGCGAGACAATGATCGTGGTCATGGCCGCCGGCCTGATCGCCAAGATGACGATAAACCCGCTGGACAGCGTTACGACCGTGACCGTCCAGATCGTGACCCTGCTGATCGGTGATACCGAATTCGACAGTCCCAAGACCCTGGCAGCCTTCGCGCTCGGGCTGATGCTGTTCATCGTGACGCTGGTCATCAACATCATCGCCCTGCGCGTCGTGCGCAAATACCGCGAACTTTATGACTGAGGCGAAAGCGACATGACCGATCAGACCGCCGCCCAACCGACTGCCGCCGTCAATGGCTGGGACTCGCCAGAGTTCCGCAAAAATCTTGCCCGCCGTCGACGCAACGAACTGATCCTGCGCATGCTGGGCCTCGCTGCCATCGGCCTTGCCTTCCTCATGCTGGCGATCCTGCTGTGGACGCTGATATCGGGCGGTGCGCAGGCCTTTCGACAGACCCATGTGCAAATCGATGTGCCGATCTCGGCCGAGCTTGTTGAACCCGCCGAGCCTGCGGAGGGGAATTACCGCAACGTGATCCGCGACGCCATGCAGACGACCTTTCCCGATGCCGAGAAAGACGAGCTGAAGGCGCTGTCGGGCATCCTGTCGAATGCCGCGCAGTTCGTGGTCCGCGACAAGGTTGTGGCTGACCCCTCTCTCATTGGTCAGACTGTCAGCATCAATGTGCCCGTCTCGGACCCCTACGACCAGTTGAACAAGGGCAATGTCGATGTGGTGTCAGAAGAATCCACGCGCCGCCTGTCAGATACCGACATTGCCGCTTTCCAGCAGCTGAAGGACGAAGGCCGGATCTCGAAACCGATAAACTGGTCCCTGTTGACCAATGCCGATTCGCGCTTTCCAGAGCTGGCCGGGCTGAAAGGGGCGATCATCGGTTCGGCCTATGCGCTTCTGGTCTGCTTCCTGATCTCGTTCCCACTGGGGATCGGCGCCGCAATCTATCTTGAGGAATTTGCACCCAAGAGCCGACTCAGCGACATTATCGAGGTGAACATCAACAATCTCGCCGCCGTGCCGTCGGTCGTCTTTGGCCTGCTGGCGCTGGCGGTGTTTCTGGGTTGGTTCGGCATGCCGCGCTCGGCTCCCTTTGTCGGCGGGCTGACTCTCGCTCTGATGACCCTCCCCACCATCATCATCGCCACCCGGGCGGCGTTGCAGGCGGTGCCGCCGTCTATTCGCGAGGCGGCTTTGGGCGTTGGTGCATCGAAACAACAGGTCGTCTTTGGCCACGTCCTGCCGCTGGCCTTGCCCGGCATTCTGACCGGCACGATCATTGGTCTGGCCCAGGCCCTGGGGGAGACCGCACCCCTGCTGCTGATCGGCATGAATGCCTTCGTGACTGCCGCTCCTGCAACACCCTTCGATGCCTCGACCGCGCTTCCGACCCAGATCTTCCTTTGGGCGGACAGCCCGGAGCGCGGGTTTGTCGCCCGTACTTCTGCAGCCATTCTGGTTCTGCTGGGCTTTCTTGTCATGATGAACGCGATTGCCATCTACCTACGCAACCGGTTCGAGCGCCGTTGGTAACGGAGCCGAGGAATGAATATGATGAACGACATGCGACAGCTGGATAGTGCCGTGACCCAGGATGACATCAAGATCTCGGCCCGCGACGTGCAGGTCTTCTATGGCGACAAGCAGGCCATCAAGGATGTCAATGTCGAGATCCTCGACAAGACCGTGACGGCCTTCATCGGCCCCTCGGGCTGCGGGAAATCGACCTTCCTGCGCTGCATCAACCGGATGAACGACACCATTCCGATCGCCCGCATCGAGGGCCAGATCCGTCTGGATGGCGAGGACATCTATGACCGCCGCGTCGATCCGGTGCAGCTGCGCGCCAAGGTCGGCATGGTGTTCCAGAAGCCGAACCCCTTCCCGAAGTCGATCTATGACAACGTGGCCTATGGCCCGCGCATCCACGGCCTCGCCCGCAACCGGGCCGAGCTGGACGAGATCGTCGAGAAATCCCTGCGCGGCGCCGCGCTGTGGAACGAGGTCAAGGACCGGCTGCAGGAACCCGGCACCGGCCTTTCGGGCGGTCAGCAACAGCGGCTCTGCATTGCCCGCGCCGTCGCCACCTCGCCCGAGGTGCTGTTGATGGACGAGCCCTGTTCGGCGCTGGACCCGATCGCCACCGGGCAGGTCGAGGAACTGATCGACCAGCTGCGGCAGGAATTTTCCGTGGTCATCGTCACCCATTCGATGCAGCAGGCCGCCCGCGTCAGCCAGAAGACCGCCTTCTTCCACTTGGGCAATCTGGTCGAATATGGCGATACCGACGACATCTTCACCCGGCCGCAGGACCCGCGGACGGAATCCTATATCACGGGCCGGATCGGCTGAGGCGACAGGGGCAGACGACATGAACCGCGACAAGCATATTTCCTCGGCCTTCGACCGCGATCTGGAGACCATTCAGGCCCAGGTGGTGAAGATGGGGGGCATGGTCGAAAGCGCCATTGCCGACGGTGCCTCGGCGATGATGAACCGCGACGAGGAACTGGCCGAAGAGGTCCGCCGCCGTGACAAGGCCATCGATGCGCTGGAGGCGCAGATCAACGAGGACAGCGCCCGGCTGATCGCGCTGCGCGCGCCCACCGCCACCGACCTGCGGCTGGTCCTGTCGGTCATCAAGATCGCCGCCAGCCTTGAACGGGTGGGCGATTATGCCAAGAACATGGCCAAGCGCACGCATGTGCTGGCGCAGATGCCGCAGATCGCCGGCTCGGGCATCGCGCTGAAGCGTATGGCCGCGACGGTCGAGAAGATGCTGTCGGATGCGCTGGACAGCTATATCCAGCGCGATGCCGATCTGGCGGCCGACGTGCGCGCCCGCGATCTGGAGGTGGACCAGATGTACAATGCGCTGTTCCGGGAATTCCTGACCTACATGATGGAAGACCCACGCAACATCACCGCCTGCATGCATCTGCATTTCATCGCCAAGAACATCGAGCGCATGGGCGACCACGCCACCGCCATCGCCGAGCAGGTGATCTATCTCGTCACCGGCGAATTGCCCGATGACAGCCGCCCCAAGGACAACCGCGTACCGCCCGCCGATGCCGTGGCGCTGCCGGGCGAGGGCTGAGCCGATGGCATCGCAACAGACCCCGCTGGTTCTGGTGGTCGAGGACGAAGGCGCGCAGCGCGAGGTGCTGCGCTACAATCTCGAGGCCGAGGGCTTCGGTGTCGCCATCGCCGAGAATGGCGACGAGGCGCTTCTGCTGGTGGCCGAAGAACAGCCCGACCTGATCGTACTGGACTGGATGCTGCCCAATGTCTCGGGCATCGAGATCTGCCGTCGGCTGAAGGCCGACCCGGCAACCCGGCCCATCCCGATCATCATGCTGTCGGCCCGCAGCGAAGAGGTGGACCGGGTGCGCGGCCTTGAGACCGGCGCCGACGATTATGTGGTGAAACCCTATTCCGTGGTCGAGCTGATGGCCCGGTTGCGCACCCAGCTTCGGCGCACCCGGCCCGCGACCATGGGCGAGCGGCTGAGCTATGAAGATATCCTGCTGGACGCCGCCGAGCATCGGGTCTTCCGCGCCGGTCAGACGCTGCATCTCGGCCCGACCGAGTTCCGTCTGCTGTCCACGCTGATGGAGAAGCCCGGCCGGGTCTGGACGCGCGAGCAGCTGCTGGACCGCGTCTGGGGCCGCGACATCTATGTCGACACCCGCACCATCGACGTGCATGTGGGCCGGCTGCGCAAGGCGCTGATGCAGAATGGCGGCGACAACCCCGTGCGCACGGTCCGCGGCGCGGGCTACGCGCTGGGATAGGGCGCGCACGGGATTTTTCCTTCAAAGATTGATTGGAGACCGGCCCAACTTGCCGCTGAGTAACTAGGCCATCCTGCATTTACGTTGACGCAGATCCAGCTGCAGCTATCCAGCGGGGGTGGACACGCTGCACGACGATCGAACTTCCGGTTCAGTGAAGCTGCGCTGCGGCATCGCCCCACCTGCGAAAGGCAGCTCTGGGCCGTGAGAGACTTGGGCGATCGGTCAGTTCCGACCGCAACATTGCTTGTATTTGCGGCCCGA